>JBOFMT010000108.1:0-34591 GCA_051658525.1 Erysipelotrichaceae bacterium
CCATCATTTCTTTTGCCATATCTACGTCACGAATACGTGATTCAGCTGCAACCAAGTTTTCTGATGTTGTATTTTGGTTGTTGATTGTGTGCTCTAAACGATTTTGAAGTGAACCATATGTTGCACGTTGTGTATTTACTGCAGAGATTGCAGCTTCAACTGCATCACTAGTTAATTCAACATTCGCTACTGTAGCTGCTCCACCATCTTCATCTTCATCTTCAACTACTGGTTTCATTAGTCCTTTTGCTGGTGCGAGAGTAGTAGTTGCATCTTTAATAGTAACTTTTCCTTCACCATTAGCACCAAGTACTATTTCTACATCAGAACCAGTTGATTCTGCACCTTCAGCAGCAGCTGCTGCTGTATCAGAAGTACCATTAAATACATTTCTACCATTAAATTTTGTAGTATCGATAATGTTGTCAATTTCTTCAGACAATGATGTTAATTCCAAATCAATGTTCGCTTTATCTTCTTCACTGTAAGTACCATTCGATTTTTGTACTACTAGTTCTTTCATGCGTGTCAACATTGAGTTAACTTCGGTTAAAGCACCCTCAGCTGTTTGGATGTATGAAATACCATCTTGTGCATTACTAGTTGCTTGATCCAATCCACGGATTTGGCTACGCATTTTTTCTGAAATAGAAAGTCCTGCTGCATCATCTCCTGCACGGTTGATACGGAAACCTGAAGATAATTTCTCCATGTTTTTAGAAACATTGTTTTGGTTAACGTTTGAATTTCTGTGGGCATTCAATGCCATAATGTTGTGTTGAATTCTCATTGTAATTTCCTCCTTGAAATTGTATGTGCGAAATCCTTTTCGCTCTTTGAGTCGTAATTGGAGCTCTCAATTACTCTCTCACTCTATTTATCGGTAGGAAATTACGTTAGTTAATCTAATTTTACTATTTTTTTAATTTTCGTTGCTAACTAATCCTGAGACATTGATAATTTCTGTTACACGAACAGCAAAGTTCTCATCAATCACAACAACATCACCACGAGCAATGAGTTGACCATTCACTACGATATCCACAGGAGCTCCTGTTTGTTTTTCTAATTCTAAGACATACCCTTGAGAAAAATTCATGATATCTTTGATTTTACGCTTGGTTTTCCCTAATTCAATACTTACATGAAGCGGAACATTCATGATTAAGTCTAAGTTTTGTTTCTTATCTGCAGTATGCAGAGGTTGTTGTTTGATATTAAAGGTTGGTACTGCAATCTCTTTTACTCCAACTTCATCTGCCTGGGTAGACTCTACGACAGGTAAAGCAGTCTCTTGTTTTTCTAATGCTTTTTCCCAACTAGAATCGAAGATGATATCTACTTGTGTTGTACGTTCTGCTAGTGTCAACGTAATCGTAGCAACAATGATTTTTTCACTCAAGTATGCATCATAATAATCTGGTACTTGGAACAATTTGGTTTGACTCTCTTTACAAGTAAGTTCTTTTCCAGTAAAACTTCCAATCGCTTGGTGAAAACTAGCTAATGTTGGTGAGATGATTTCTTGAAATGCACTAAGTGAAAAATCATCTAAGGCTTCTTGTTCACCTAAAAGATTACCCAACAAGGCAGTAACATCTTCTGGTTGAAACATCCACAACAATAAAGGTTGGTTCCCTGCATCTAGTTCACTCTCAACCACAACATGCGAATTGCTATAACGTTCCAATGTGCTACGGTTCGAACTTACGATATGTTGAGGTTCCAGTGTCACAACATGACCAATCAAATTCGATATTTTTTCTGCTGCTGGCTGTAATCCAACACGTAAGATTTCTTGTATCTCTTCCATTGTTTTTTGTGTCATATGGTTTCCTCTATCTTTCTTGTTCAATCAACTGACTGATTTTCACGGCTTTTCTTGTTTTTGTTTCACCTAGTTTAGCTTCAAACCAAGGGGTATTGTTTGCACTAATCGTAATATTGCTGTCAAAACGTTTGGTTAGTGGAATAACATCACCAACTTGCAATTGTAAGATATCATGAAGATCGATATCCAACTCATCGAGTGTCGCCGTAAGCTCTACACTGGCTGCTTGTAAACTATCCATAATTGCTTGTTTTTGTAACTCTTCTTTATCTATATCTTGCTTCTTTGTCGAACGCGAAAATTTTGGAGTAAAGCGTTCCATCATTTTTTCTAAACTTAGCGCTGACATACAAACAGAGAATTGTGTTTGCAGATGGTCAATCGTCATACCAAAGGACACATTCATGACTATGTCTTCCGGTGCCATAACTTGTACGAGTCTTGGATTGGTTTCAATGCTCTTCAACATGGCATCCAACTCCAAGTGTTTGCTCCAACTCGATTCAATGGAACGATTCATTTTAGAGAAGATGCTATCGAAGATCGTTAATTCGATTTCGGTAAAATCACGTTGTAATGCTACCATCTTTCCAGAACCACCCAATAATTTATCAATCAGATAAAACCCAAAGGTAGGTTCAAAATTAATTAACATCGTTGCTTCATCCATACTTTGATCGAGTGGTAAAATTTCAAAGTTCGTCATAATCGTGTTTTCATCAATCGCATTACTGTATTCATAATAACGTTGCTCTTCGATTTTCTCTACGTGAATCTCACATACCACTCGGGTTAATGACGTCAAATGCGTCGTAAGACTGCGTGCAAAATTTTCATGCAAACTTTCTATCGTACGTTGTTGTTCTTTTCCAAATTTCTTTGGGGACCGAAAATCATATTTTTTTACTTGTTGTTCTTTGTTCGCTTTACTGACCATACTGTGTTCCCCTTTCCTCTACTCTACTTAACGTAAGTTATTTACGATTTCTTCAATTTGATCTGCTGTTTGGATCACTCTAGCATTCAATTGGAAGGCACGTTGCCCTTCCATCAGTTGCACCATACCTGTACCCATATCCAAGTTGCTCATTTCCAAGGCTCCTTGTACGAGATTGGTTTTACTATCAGCTCCAAGTACTGTTGGTAACCCACTCGCTGTAGTTGCATAAAATCCAGTGGCATTCGCTTTTTCTAATCCGTCTAGATTTTCAAATACAAACACACCCAGTTGTTCGAGTGCAGATGCTGCATCAATGGTTCCATCTTCCAAGGTAGCAAGACGAATCGGTTGAAGATTGCTATCCAATACAAAACTGCCATCTGCTCGAACCAAATAGTTTTCTTCACCGCTACGCCCTACATAGAAACTTCCATCTCTCGTATACGTAATCGCATTTCCATCGTTTATGGCAAAAAATCCTTCTCCCATGATTGCGAAATCAAGTAAATTATCGGTACGTTGCAAAGCACCTTGAGTAAAGTTTGTCTTCGTCCCTGCTAGTTTTACCCCATGACCCTGTAAGATGTTTGTCGTTTTATCATTGCTATTGATTTGTTGGTAAACCAAGTCATCGAAATCACTATTCGCTGCTTTGTATCCATTTGTTGATACGTTCGCCATATTATTTGCAATATTATCAATATTTTTTTGATGTGATTGTAATGCGGTTTGTGCATTATAGAAAGCTATGTTCATCTTGATTCCCCCTAGATTTTACCGATTTCACTTACGGTTTTCGCATCGATTTGATCAATGGCTTTTAAGGTATTCGCCATACTTTGAAAATTACGTTGCACTTCAATTAAATTACTCGTTTCTTGATTCACATCAACATTCGAACCTTCCAGTGCACCCTGAAAAATGAGTGGTGTCGTTAGTTCTAAATCTAGTGCACCACGATTGAGATACATCCCATTGGGTTGCTTTTCTAGTGTATCTAAATTTTCAGGTGCCACAATCCATAGTTGATCAACAAACTGATTGTTTTCATCAAAAATTTGTCCTTGTGCATTGATGGTAAAGCGATCGTTTTCTAGTTGGATTTCACCAACTCGTCCCATGACTCTACCAACACCTGGCAACACTAAGTATCCTTCTAAATCCAGAGCAAAGGAACCATTGCGTGTTAAATAGGTCTGATTTCCACTGCTGATTTGAAAAAATCCATCCCCACCAATTGCAACATCCAATGCACGCTCTGTTTCTTGTAAATCTCCTTGTGTAAAGTTGGTATGGATGCCATCCACTTGTTGTCTAGCATATCCAGTACCAATTTGGGTTTTTCCATTCGCATCTACACGTAGTTTTAGTGTTTCATCAAACGTAGATACGAGTACTTGTTCACTCTTATAGCCACTTGTTTTGATGTTTGCTAAGTTATTCCCCATGGTATTCAATTTCTTTTGTTGAACCAGCATCGCTTGTGCTGCATTATAAAACGCTGTACTCATTGAGGTTCCTCCATCATAAATTGTTTTAATGTATGTAATGCTTTGCTATGAATTTGACTCACGCGCGCTGGACTTACATCCAATACTTGGGCGACTTCATGAAAGGCTAAGTTTTCAAAGTAGTAAAGACTTAAGACCAATTTTGATTTATCATCCAAGCGTTCAATGCAGGCTGCAAGTTGCGCTTGTTGTTGTTTTTGATCAAAGATTGCTTTTGGAGTTGCAACCTCCATTGTGACGCGTGGTTCTACACCTAGTTCCATCAATCCATCCAAAGAACTTAAATTAGCCTTCGCTAGTTCCTGATAGTGGAGATGTAATTCCACAGGTTCGATGCCAAGAGCAGTACAAAGTTCTGCTTCACTTGGTTCACGCAATAGGCGATGAGAAAGTTCTTGTTGTGCAGTTTGAATTTTTTTAGCCATTTGTCGTACTCTACGAGGTGCAAAATCTTGTTTTCTTAATTGATCAATTAGATTTTGTTTGAGCCTAGTGTACGTATAGGCTTGAAAACTAATGCCCTTGCTTTGATCAAAGCGTTCCACACAATCAACCAAACAAACCATCCCATCCGATACCACATCCTCAAAATCCATTTGTGGGTGATATAGATGTCGCGTTTGTTTCGCAAGTTGTTTTACGAGTGGCAAAGCCAGTTCGATCACTTGGTTACGTTGTGCAGTGGTTTTATTGCTTGCGTAAAGCTCTAGAGCCGAATCTAACATATGCTCCCCCTTGTATATTGTTAAATGGTAATATTTCCCAATGCTTGAATTTGAACGTTGTTATCTACTTCATTAAAGGATAAGACTACAACATTGGGTATAAACTGATCGACTAATTTTTTATAATAGGTTCTAACAATCGGAGAAGTAAGAATAATCGAGTGAGGTACCAAGTCCTTCACTTTATCGACCTCTTGTGATGTCACCTGAATAATTTTCTGCATGACATTGGGTTCAAGTGCTAAGTAACTTCCATTATCTACTTTTTTTACACTTTCCATAATCATATTTTCAATATTCGTATCGAGTGTAATCACCTTTAGACTACGAGCATCTGCAAATTTAGAGGTAATGGTCCGTTTTAATGCTTGTCGTACATATTCACTCAACACATCCATATCACGCATACTCGTTGCATAATCCCCTAAGGTTTCTAAGATGGTTTCCATATCGCGGATACTCACTTGTTCCGACAATAAATTTGCTAGTACTTTTTGTAAGGTTGGAATGGTTACTACACTTGGTACTAAATCATTCACCAACGCTTCATTGCTTTTCTTTAAGTTACTTAAGATGTTGTTGATTTCTTGTCGGGTAATCAGTTCGGCGATATGTTTTTTAATGACTTCACTCATATGCGTCACGATGACACTGGTAGGATCAATTAGCGTGTAACCTGCAATTTCAGCTTTGATCCGATCCGCTTCGCTAATCCATTTCGCCGCCAATCCAAATGCTGGTTCGATCGTATCAATCCCATCAATTTCATCACTAACATCTCCCGCAGCTATCGCTAAATAGTAATCAACTAACACATCACCACGAGCAACTTCTTCGCCTTTGAGACGAATGGTATATTGATTGGGATTTAGATTTGCACTGTCCTTTAATTTGACACTCGGTACCACCATACCCATTTCTAAAGCATAATTTTTACGGAACATCACGATACGTTCAATAAAACTTCCCCCACTAGCTTCATCAATCAAAGGAATTAAGGAATATCCAAATTCCATCTCAATTGCTTCTACACTTAATAGGTTGTAGACATTATCAATGTTACGATAGAAACTAGCTTCACTCGTCATTTCTTCCACAGGTGCTAACTCTTCTTGTTCTTGTTGTGCTTCCTCTGCTTTCATCTTTTTACTTTGTGTATACCCTAAAGCAAATAAGATACCGGCAATGAGTAAGATTTGTGGCTTGGGAAAGCCTGGAATGAGTAACAATGAGCATATAATGATACTTGCCATCATCAAGACTCTTGGCTGTGATAAGAACTGTTTAACGAGTTCGGTATTTAAGTTAGCTTCACTTGCACTTCTTGTAACAACAATACCCGTTGCTACAGAAATTAGGAGTGCTGGAAACTGCGAAATCAAACCATCTCCTACCGTAGCGGTAGAATAGATGGTTACAATTTCATTAAAACCACCTGAGTTGTTCATAAAGCCAACAATGAAACCACCAATTAAGTTAATGAGCGTAACGATAATACTAACAATCGCATCCCCCTTAACAAATTTACTAGCTCCATCCATCGCTCCAAAGAAGTCCGCTTCCCGCTGGATTTTACTACGGCGAGAGCGTGCTGTTGCTTCATCGATTAACCCACTTGATAAATCCGCATCGATTGCCATTTGTTTTCCAGGCATCGCATCTAGGGTAAAACGTGCCGTAACTTCCGCAACACGTTCACTCCCTTTGGAAATAACCATAAATTGGACAATAACAATAATTAAAAAGATGACCAACCCAACAAAGGCATTGCCTCGAATAACAAAGTCACCAAACGTTTTTACTACTTCTCCCGCATAGCCATTATTTAGTAAGATCAAACGGGTAGAAGAGATATTTAGTGCCAAACGAAACAAAGTCGTTAAGAGCAAGAGACTTGGAAAGATGGAAAATTCCAAAGCTTCTGATATATTCATGGAAATCAATAAGATAATAAATGAAATGGATAAGTTTAAGACAAACATCATGTCCAATAACCAACTTGGTAATGGTATGATAATTAAGAGCACCATTAAGATGACAACGATCGAAGCCGACCCTTTAAAATATTTACTCATCTAGTGCACTCCCTTCTGCTTTAGTTCATATACAAATGCCAATACTTCCGCAACGGCTTGATAATACGTTTCTGGTACTTCTTGATCCAACTCAACACTTTCATACAATCCACGCGCGAGTGGTTTATTTTCTACCGTTGGAACATCATGCTCCTTTGCAAGTTCTAAAATTTTCAAAGCAACATGATCCATCCCTTTCGCTACCACGATAGGTGCTCGCTGTTTCCCAGGTGTATATTTCAAGGCAATTGCAAAATGGGTTGGATTTTTAATAATTACATCGGCATTGGGTACCTCTTGCATCATCCGACGCTGTGACATTTCCTGTTGGCGTTGTTTGATTTTACCTTTAACAAGCGGATCCCCTTCCATTTGTTTATATTCTTCTTTGATATCTTGTTTGCTCATTTTCATATTCTTTTCATGTTCATACCACTGATACCCAAAGTCGGCTGCTCCTAAGAAGATAAAGAGCGCACCAGCGGTTGTGACAATACTTAAGATTAAGTCCCCTAAAAAAGTCAGACTTGCTCCAAACCCCATATACATCAAACGGGGTAATTCTAAGAGTTTTGGTTGCAAGGTAAAGTAGAGAATCGCAATCAATACGGTGATTTTAATCATCGATTTCAACAATTCCACCACTCCACGCAAGGCAAACATCTTTTTCAATCCCGATATTGGATTGAGTTTACTTAGTTTAAACTTTAATAACTCTTTGGAAAACAGGAACTTGGTTTGGGCACCACTCCCCATGATATTGACAAAACCGGTAAACAATAACATCGGTAAAGCAACCAACAAGAGAGCACTCATGGCATGCATCCACACATCCCCAATATTTCCAAGGTGTAAGCTATCGATGACAAACATCGAGTCAAAGAAATAAGCTAACATCGATTGTATGGTATTCAGCATGGTTGGAAGGTAAAATTTTAAGAAGTAAAAACTCGCTACCAAACCAATAACACTAACAAGATCCTTACTTTGAAAGACGTTTCCTTTCTTTCGTTCATCCTTACGCCGTTTTGGGGTGGCTTTTTCGCTTTTTTCTCCAGCCATTCTACCACCACCCTTCTACGCTATAAAAATGCTTGTAAGATAACTTTCTGAAGATCAAGAATCATCGTACCAATATACTGATCAATAAAGTTACTTACCGGTACGACTAATACTAACAATAATCCTATCCCCATCAGCAACTTTACTTGAATGTTGATGACGAAGACATGGATTTGTGGAATAAGTTTCATCAGGATTCCCATACTGACTTCCACGATAAATTCAATGATAATAAACGGTAAAGCCAAATGAATGGCCATCATAAATACCGATAAGAAGATATCAATCATCATGCCAGCCAGCGATCCTAAGCTTACCATTTGATTGATATCAAGATATTGAAAGGTTGTGGTGAACGTTTTGATGAGCAACAAATGTGAATTTGTCGCAAAGAACAACATGATAAATAACACTTGGAAATAGTTTCCAATCGCAGATACTTGAATGCTCGTTCCTGGATCAAACACTTTTGCCATCGATAAACCAAATTGGAAATCGAGTAGATCACCAACAAAGAACATCATCATTTGATAAATTTGAAAGACAAAACCCAAAACAAATCCAATCAAGATTTCTTTCCCTATTAATAGAATTAAGGTAAGATCACCCATTTGACTGTAATCGACCACTTGTACTTGTTCTACACAAAGCAAAGTTAAGAATCCAACCAAGCCTAACTTGACCATCGTAGGTACATTCTTACGAGCAAAGACAGGATTGAATAAAAAACAAGCTGCTAGTCTTACAAAGACGAGCATGTAGGCTGGAAAATAAGTAAAGGAGAGACTCATATCAGACTAATCTTATCCAATAAAAACTGAAAGAATTCAACCATGGTCGTCATCATCCAAGAACCACCAAATAAAAGAATCAATCCAATGACAATGAGCTTGGGTACAAACGTTAACGTTTGTTCGTGAATTTGTGTAGCGGCTTGAAAGATAGCTATGACCAGTCCAATCAAGACACTCGCTAAGAGAATCGGTCCTGCTAATTTCGCAACCACCATCATCCCTTCTTTAAAAATCATCATTATTTCTGCACTTTCCATCTCATCCTCCTATCGATACCCTTTTACCAGGCTCCCCATCAACATCCCCCATCCATCTGCAAGGATGAAAATCATAATTTTAAAGGGAAGCGAGATCAAGGCTGGAGGTAACATCACCATCCCCATCGACATGAGGGTACTTGCAACAATCAAATCAATGACTAAGAACGGTACAAAGAGTAAAAAACCAATCAAAAATGCCCGTTTTAGCTCTGATGTTACAAAGGCTGGAACGATGGTGGTAAGTGGTAACGCTTGTAATTGTTCCTCATATGGAATATCTTCTTGAAATTCGAAGGGTTGTTTCGCAATACTTAAAAACAGATCCAAGGAATCGTTATCAATTTGTTTCAACATAAAGGTTTTAATGGGAACTTGTGCTAAATCCAAAGCTTCCTCTTGTTCGATAATACCTTCACTATACGGTTGATAGGCCGTCTCGTTGATTTCACTGATGACGGGACTCATAATAAACAGCGATAAAAATAGACTCAACCCCACCAATACTTGAGTTGGTGGCGACTGTTGTGTTCCTAGTGCATTACGTAAAAAGGAGAACACAATCATAATGCGAGTAAAGGAAGTCATCATGAGCAACATGCTTGGTGCAAGTGCTAATAAGATTAACAACATCATAATGTCGAGTGTTCCTAGCGCATTGGCACTGTTTCCAAAATCGACGGTTATATTGGCTCCTTCTGCTGCTACTTGTTGGCATGACAACAATAAACCAAAGCCTACAACGAACAACATGAGCGCTATTTTATAGTGATTCTTCATTAAACTGGGGATCATCCTGCAACTCCTTTTTCTTAAATTTTGTTAGCAGAATGTTTTGAAAGTTCACACTGCTTGTTTCCTTTGTATTGATTTCTGCCAATGGTTGTTCTAAGGCAACCATTGTTGCTCCTTGTGGTGTTAAGATAAATGCCTTTTGTTCCTTGCCAATATTGACAATCACTAGGCTCTTGTCTTTATCAAGTGGTAATCGGTCCACCACATTCATATATTTCGAAGCATGCATTGCATTATATTTACTACCTAAAAATTTGGTTGCATAATAGGCCAAAAACATAATTGCAATCAACATTACAAACGAAAACCAGTATTCTTCCAACATGCAATTCCCTCCAACTACTTACGTATATCTACTTTTTCCATGATTTTTTTTATTTCGACTCCATAGTTTTCATTTACTTCCACTACTTCTCCGGTTGCGACCAATTGATTGTTCGCAATCACTCGTACCGGTGTCGTAACTGTGGTATCGAGTTCCAAAATCATGCCTGGTGTAAATTCTAGAATGTCTTTTACTTTTCTAGAAATACAACCCAACTCAACATGTACATCCAATGGAATATTTTCCATTAAAGCTAAATTACTAGCAGATACGTTCACTTCATCCGCCAACGCTTGCAATTTATCCGATGAGCTTGTTTTTAAAAAGGCATCAAATACACTAGCACTCACTGCAAATCTAACACTAGCGCTTTGACCCTGAATATCCAACAGACAATCCACGATGACCATCTCGGCTTGACTATCTTGTTGCAAACGTGACAACAAGCTCTCATCGACCAATCGTAACGGATCTTTCAGTGTTCTCGCTGTATACTTACGCATCAATGTTTGATAACAACGTCCCATCACTTCTTGTAACATTTCAATATCAAAGGCATCCAAGCCAGGTGTTGTACGTTGGATTCCACTTAAATTCGATAATACGGTTTGAATCAAAGCATCATCCAATAATAACAGCAAATGATCATGATTAAACGCATCCCGAGCTAAGAAGATGTGCTGTTGTTGCGCTTGAATTTCTTGTAAGGTACAACGTACGAGCGCTACGTTTTTGAGTGCATCTTGCGTAATGGTTAATTCACTACACTCATCAATGCATTGCTCTACAAAGTTGAAGGTGCGTGAAATCTCACTCGTTGTAAAGGTTGTTTGTTGCTTATTCTCCATTGTTATTCCCGCTTTCTAAATCTTTATAAAACTCGATATCAAAATCACCACTCAATATTTGATATAAGGTATTGTTGGTATCTTTATTTAAATCTTTACTCATGACAATGATCTCCACACGACGGTTTTTCGCACGAGAGGCTTCGTTATCATTACTTGCAATTGGGTAGTTTTTCCCATATCCAATGGCAAGAAGTTTCTTGGGATCAAAGCGTGTGGTCTCCTCTAAATACATTAAAACTGCATTGGCTCGATCACTAGACAACAAGCGATCGCTAATTTGAGAACCGGCACTACCACCATCCACACTCGCTGTCTGGCCATTGATTCGAATCAAACTAATATCATCTTCCACCTCTTTAAAGGCAGCACCAATCGAGTTTAAAAATTGTTTGGTTTCATTTCGTAATACGGCAACATTAGGATTGAATAAGAGATTGTTGCTCAAACGTAAGAACACCATACTATCGGTTCCATAAATGTCCACATCCGCTTCAAATCCACTGTTCGCTATCACTTCCTCGATATATTCCTTCAAGAATGCAAATTCACTCGGTGTTTCCTCGTTTCCTGCTAAATCATCTCCATCTTCTCCAGGTACAATGATGACTTGATCACTTGTTCCATCGTTTTGAAATGTTCGAAGCAAGGCTTGCCATTTTTCCGCATCAACGGTTGACATCGTAAATAACAAAATAAAGAAACATAAAAGCAAGGTAACCATATCGGCATAGGTATTTAACCAATCACTGGAACCAGAACCTTCTTGACTTCTTTTTTTTCTAGCCATAACGTCCTCCTTGTTCTAGCCTTTTGCCTTTGCTTTTTTGGTTTTTTTCTTTGTTTCACCTGCTTCTTGTGTGGCACGTGCACTCGATTCAAGCACCAACAATAACTTCTCTTCGATATAACGAGGATTCTCTCCTGCTTGAATGCTCTTTACCCCTTCCGCGATTAAGATTTTCACACTCATCTCTTCATCGTGGCGTACTTTTAATTTATTCGCTATCGGCATAAAGAAGACATTGGCTAACAAACTACCATACAATGTCGTCAAGAGTGCAACTGCCATCGCAGGACCAATCGAATCTGGATCGCTCATTTGTTGCAACATGTTAACCAAACCAATCAAGGTCCCAATCATCCCAAAGGCAGGAGCAAAGGTTGCTCCTTTTTGGTAAAATTCAATATCGGCAAAATGACGCTCTTCCAAATAATCAAGTTCGGTATCAAGAATGGTTTTTACTTTTTCCGCCTCGACACTATCGACAACCAACATCAAACTCTTTTTTAAAAATTCGTCTTTCACGTCAACAAGTTTGCCCTCCAAAGATAACAAACCTTTAACACGCGCTTCTTTCGCAAAATCTGCAATCGTAGCAATGTATTCCTTAGGATCATACTTTACTGGCATAAAGATTATCTTCATATGTTTTGCCATGCGTTTAAAGTTTTCACCCGGGTATGAGATCATCATGACCGCAAACGTTCCTCCAATGGTAATCGCCAAAGAGGAGTAGCTAATAAAGTTATTCAGGTTTGCAATCACAACGCCATTTTCTGGAGAATAGACAACACCAAACACCATTAAGACAATAGCGACAACAATACCTACAATTCCAACGATATCCATCTGCTACACCTCCAAGCCTTGTTTGCTTGCTTGATTCACTTTTTGTTTATAAGCAATGCACTTTTCCACAACTTCTTCCATCGACTCTTTCACAATCATCATATGTCCATTGGTTAGGGTGATTGTTGTATCTGGATTTTCCGAAATACTTTCAATCAATTCATCATTCAACACAAAGCTTACGTCATTGAGTTTCGTTAATACAATCATGTTCTATCCCCCTATTATTTGATTCTTAGCAACCCTTAACGTTTCAAGTTTACCAATTCATTTAAAATTTCATCACTTACCGTAATCAATCGAGAACTTGCTTGGAATCCACGTTGTGTTGTAATCATATCTGCAAATTCTTTTGATAAATCGACATTACTCATTTCGAGTGCTCCAGCTTGCAAACCTCCAGCACCACCAAGTCCTGCATTGGATAATTTAGCCCCACCTGAATTGGCTGAAACAGAGAAGTACGTATTTCCTTCTTGAATCAATCCTTGCGGATTATCAAAGGTAGCAATATCAATACGACCAATGCTAATCAATCCTTTTTGTGGATGAATTGCTGTAATGACACCATCTGGTCCAATCCCAATATTCGTTAAGTCACTAACGGATTGATCTCCACCCGATGTTCCTCCACTCAACGTTAAACTTTTTGATCCCAATCCAATTTGCTTACTCGCTTCACTCGCTTTTGCATCTTGTGTTGAAGTAGCAGTAATATTTAGCTCATCCCCATTTTCTTCCCGTTTGGTTTCTAGTGCCGTAAATCCTGGATGTTCGACAATGATATAATCATCTCCTTGATCGGATGTAAGTTTTAGTTTTCCAGCACTCGTAGCGGTACTTGGAATACTACCAGCATACGTTTTTCCATCTACGATTACCGAAAAGTCATAAGCATCATTTGTTTCGTTGTAAGCAACTGTATAATCTTGAGCTCCAGTACCACTAAAGCCATTTCCTACACTACTAAATTTAAACCCTAAGTCTGTAATATCACTTGGTAATGCTACACTTCCTAAAACGGGAGAGTAATCACTTCCTGCAATTTCTTTCCCTGTTAAGTTTGCCCAAGGAGTTTCACTTTGAATCGTAAAGATACCACCTGGATGCTCTTTCCCACCATTGGCAGCTGTAACTGCTTCATTGATCAGTTGGTTTAATTCTGCTTCATTTGCAAATGTTTCATTTTCATTTAACGTAATATTAATCCCGTTTGATGTTACTTTGGCTTCCACTTTTTGACCCAATGGTAATTCTTTACTTGAAGTAAAGTTAAAACTTACGTTTCCATCTTTGGTTTCATTGCTTCCTGTAATCGTGTACTTTAACCCATTGATAATTTCAGAAACATTTGGTGCTTGTGGATTTACCGATGGTACTTGAATCGTAATGCGCTCACTGCTAGCATTTCTTCCAAGCGGATCTCCACTGACACCCAAAACAAAGTTACCATTTTGATCAACCATATTTCCATTAGAGTCAATACGAATCATCCCTGCGCGTGTATAGAAGATATTTCCATCCGCATCTTGTACTTGGAAAAATCCTTCTCCAGCAATCGCAACATCCATGCCATTGTCCGTCATTTGAAAACCAGAGCGTGTATGCATCACATCAATACCCGCTACATTTACTCCATAACCAATTTGACTCGCATTGGTTCCCCCAGCATTAGCACTTGCTCCTGATGCTGATTTTGTTGTTTGATAATAGACTTCAGAAAAAGTGGTACGGCTCGCTTTGAATCCATACGTATTAACATTGGCAATATTATTACCGATAACATCCATTTTTGATTGGTGTGCTTTCATTCCTGATACACCTGAATACATTGATCTTAACATCTATTTATTCCCCTCTTTCGTATGTTTCGCTTACATCAATCGATCGTTCATGATGTAATTTTAGCCTCATGTTATGTCCAGCTAAATGATGACGGTTCCATCAATATTCGTAAATACATTCCCTTTGAGTGCATCATCACTCATCGTTGTAATTACTTTGTTGTTTGGTACATTTACGACAAATGCCGTTTGATCTACTAAAATTAAAGATTGTTGCAACCCCTTGGCACTTGCCAGTGCAACACCTTGATTCAAGCGTTCCAACATGTTATCTCCCAAGTCAATTTGACGTTCTTGTACGCGCGCTATGGCATGCTTGGAAAAGGCAATATCGGAATTTTGTTGGATTCTATGCTTTAGTATCGCTTCAAAATCGCTCGCTGTTTCAGTATTTTTTTGTGTTATTGGTTGTGTTTGAATATTTCGTGTATTCGCAATGACTTGTTGATACTTCAATTGTGCTATCGCATCACTCATGTTCAATCACCTCTTTTCTTTTTATTCCTCTGGTTCTACTTGCTCCTCATCCGGTTGTTCTTCATCTGGTTTTAAATCCGCACTTCCAGCAGGCTTTACTTCCATAATTTGATTTAAGGTGAACATCTCATCTCCAATAAAGATAGAAAATTGATTATCGATCAAACTAATCTTTGTAACAACTCCCGTTACGGTTTCCATGTTCCCACCCAAACTCATTTTGGCAGCACTCACTTCTTTCCCAACAAGACCCATCACGTAATTCGATTTGGAATAGTAGGCTAGCTCCTGCATTTGTTGCATCGTAGCAAACTGTGCTAATTGCGTTACATATTGCGTATCATCAACGGGATCGTTGAAATCTTGATTCGTTAATTGGGCAATCATCAACTGTAAGAACATATCCACGCTGATTTCATTTTTACTAGAATCTTCAAACCATCCATCCATCACGGGTGTATCACTGACACTACTCGTTCTTGTTTGTTGGTTGCTAACACCATAGTTATAACTATTGATATCCATATTTCCTCCTATACGTAAGTAACCATATGACCATCTTCATAACTTACTTGTTCGAGTCGTTCTACTTCCTCTAACTCATGTTCAAACTCCATCTTGTAGAAGTTTGGTTTGTGTTGTGAAGTTTGCTCTTGATACTGCGCCTGCATTTCACTCATACTTTCCACAACCACATGCTCTACTTGGTAGGTAGCAAGTACTTGTTTCAGTTCTTGACTGTGTGCTTGCATCAAATGACTCACTTCTTTGTTACTTGCTGCGAGTACAAGTGACGTTTTACCTTCCTGTTGGGCAATTTTGACGACCAATTCCCCTAAGCCTTCTGGTTTTAGTTTAATTACAAATTCATCTTGGGTACTTTGTAACTTACTAGCTAAACCTTGTTCAAACTGTTCTAACACCGCTTTGGGTTGGATTGCTGCTTTTGATTGTTCCACGTTTGTAAATGGCCTTGCTTCCACTTGTGGTGTGGATTGCAATTGTTGCAACTCTTCCTTCACATCCACATGTTGTTTCGGTTTTAGGAGCTGTTGGGCTTCCATTGCTAGTTTTGCTTGGGTCCATTCCTTGATTTCTGGCTCCCTAATAACTTCTACGATTGCTTGTTGGTGCGATAAAGTGTGTGTCTCTAGTTGCTCTGGTTCTACTTCCGGTAAGACAAATCCCGCTGTTAGTTCTACTGTTTCCACGGCTGCTAATCCACTATTTGATTCTAGTTGGGCAACGGGTACTACTTCTTCTGGTAGGTTGTTGGAAAAAAGTGTCACTTGCGCTTGTGTTGTTTGCACTGGCGTTGTTTCAGCGCTATCCACCAACAACACATCCTGTGGCATTGTTTTTGGCAGATGAATACTTGCATCCATGAGGGTCGTATCGACTTCATTGTCATCTTCCACAACTTCAACTACTTCATCACTTTGGCTCAGTGCATCTAAGAGCATTGCAAAGCCTTGCTCTGCTTCACCTTGTGGCTGTGTTATCGCTACCTGTTGTGTTTGCAACATCGATGCAACCATTTGCATCATCACGTTCATCCACGTTCCTCCTTTCTGTCTATCCTATCGCGTATGCGATTATGACCTAACTGTTTTGATTCACTTGTAATGTAATCCGCTCATCCAGCTGTTGTTGTTCCCATTTACGGAGAGCTTCGTTATAATTTTCTCGTTGTTTCTCTTTGAGTTTTTCATAACCTTTGACTTCACCCTTTTTGGCTAACACCTGTTGTAACTTCACATCAATTTGTAAATCTGTTTTTAAAACTTGTTGTTCTAAATCCTTGATGGCATCCAGCATCGCATTTTTACGATACACAAAGCCTTGAAACTGCGCGCCACTTATCCCAAGTGTCAAATCACTTCGTACTTCTTGATCAAAACACAGCCATGCTTTGTTTTGAGCCAACAACTGTTCTTGTAGTTGCATGCGAAGATTACGAAGCTGTGATAGTTCTTGTAACAACCCATCCAGTTCCTGAGCTTTGATTGTTCTTATTTTTTCAAATCGGAAGTTAAACTGCTTCATTATCGTAAAATCCGCTCCATTTGTATCACGGTATCTTCAAACTGCATCGCTACATCAACTGGTTGCTTTAAGAAATTTTGGATGGCATCAATCTTGGAAATCGCCAAATCCAATTGTGGATTTGCCCCTTTTTTATACGCTCCAATGAGTAATAAATCACTGTTTTCCTCATGTAGAGCCATAAGATTTCGCAGGATACCTGCCAAATCTTTTTGTTTTTTACTAGCTATATCATTCATCAATCGCGATACGCTAGCAAGCACATCAATGGCTGGATAGTGGTTTTTCATGGCGATTTTTCTAGATAACATAATATGTCCATCGATGATACTTCTCACCGTATCACTAATTGGTTCATTAGCGTCATCGCCTTCAACCAACACGGTATATAAGCCAGTAATGGAGCCGGTTTCAAACTTTCCTGCACGCTCCAATAGCTTGGGAAGTGAAGTATAAATCGAAGGCGTGTAACCGCGAGCGATCGGTGCTTCTCCAATACTAAGTCCAATCTCACGTTCCGCCATTGCGAAACGAGTGAGACTGTCCATCATCAAAAGTACGTTACATCCCTTATCTTTGAAGTATTCCGCAATTGCCGTTGCGCTCAACGCACACTTGCTACGCATCATGGCACTTTGATCGGATGTTGCTACCACTAGAATACTGCGCTTCAATCCTTCTTCTCCAAGATCGCGTTCAATGAATTCATTGACCTCACGTCCACGCTCACCTACCAAAGCAATGATATTGATATCTGCTGTTACATTACGCGCAATCATCCCCATCAAGGTAGATTTTCCAACTCCACTCCCTGCAAAGATTCCCATACGTTGTCCTTTACCGACCGTCAGTAACCCATCGATTGCTTTGACACCAAAGCTGAGTGGCTCATCAATACGTGGGCGTTGAAAGGGATTGCTCGCTACACGATTGACCGGATAGCGCGTTTTATCTTCGAAGGTGATATCCGCATCAAGTGGATTTCCCATCGGATCGATAATACATCCTAACATCGCTTCACTAATACCGATTTCTAGTGGTCGATTGGTGTTATACACCGTAGAGCCATAGCCAATACCATCCACACTTGTATAAGGCATCAAGAACACTCGATTTCCATCGATACCTACTACTTCAGCAACGACTTCCTCGTTATCTTGGGTTTGAATCTTACAAATATCTCCAATTTTCGACATTGGCCCGATGGATTCCAAACGCAATCCAACAATTTTATCAATCACACCGAGTGGTGTGCCTAGGTCATTGTTTTCTAGTATCGAATGAAATCGTTCCATCTCTAACTCCTTCTATAAATCAAATAGTTGTTTGACATTTTCTAATTGCGTTGAGAGAGAAATATCATATTGTCCCATCTCACTCTCAATTACGATCGTATCTTTCGCTTTCTGCTCATAATCCAAATGGATTCCTAGTTCTGCTAAAGCGTTAGCTAAATTTTTTGTTGTTTGCTCCCAAGTATCCGAAAGACAAACACGGTTAATTTTCTGTTTCTTTAAGCGTTTTACCTCTTGTAAAATCAAGTGCTCTACATCAAAACCCACTTCAATTTGTTGTTGGAGGATTTTTTCGGCGATTGCTATGCTCAGGCGATGCGCTTTTGCGGCAATATTTTGTAATTGTTCGGTATTTTGCGCTTGTTGTTGTGCATGTAGTTCCAAGATATTTTCTTGTAAACAAGCAATACTAGCCTCCAGTTTTGCAGTGATTTCAACCTGAGTCGATGCTATAGTTTCTCTTCTTACTTGCTGTTCTAGTTCTATGCGTTGTTCTTGCCAGGCTTGCAGTTGTGTTTCTTGTAAGTGTTGCGCTTTTTGCTTAGCGAGGTGAATAATATCTTGTGCTTGTAACTTTGCTTCCTCTACCATCTTTTTTGCTCGTGATTTTTCGCTTTCGATTTCTTGGATGAGGACTTCACGGTTGAAGCGTTCCGCGATATCTTCATCTATCGATAACACCTCTTGTAAATTGATGTGATGATCTTCTAAGGTCACCACATCCTGATACTTTACAAGTTTTGGTTGCTTTACAATCTTAAGCAACGAATTCATCCTTTCCACCTTTGGAGATGACTAGGGTTCCTTCTTCTTCTAATTTACGAATCACATTGACAATGCGTTGTTGTGCTTCTTCAACATCGCGCATTCGTACATTGCTCATGAGTTCCATATCGGACTGAATTGTTTCTTGCATACGCCCTGACATATTGCGGAAAATAACACTGCTAACTTCATTATTCGTCGCTTTGAGGGCAACAGCCAAGTCGCGAGAATCAACATCACGGATAAATTGTTGTACTGCAATATCATCCAATAAGACAATATCTTCGAATACAAACATTTGTTTACGAATTTCTTGTACCAATTCAGGATCGATATGATTCAATTCATCGAATACGTGTTTTTCAACACCACGTTCCACACCGTTCATAATATCCGCAACAAAGTTGATACCACCAATTTCTTGTGATTCTACACTTACCATCGTTGATAATTTGCTCTCCAATGTTTTTTCTAAGATTTTCAAGGCATCGGGATTTGCACGGTCTAACTTAGCAATACGTGCAATGACTTCCACCCGCTTCTCTTTTGGTAATTCACTTAAAATCGCTGATGATTGATTGGCTACCGCATAACTTAGCACCACAGCAATGGTTTGAGGGTGTTCGTTTTGCAGTACTGCAAGTAGGTTTTTATAATCCACTTTACGTACAAAATCAAAGCTTTTTACCCGTAGGGAGCGGGATACACGATCCATATAGGAACTAGCAAGTTGGGGACCAAACGCTTTTTCTAAGATTCCTTTTGCTTGTACTACACCACCTTCGGTGATAACTTTTTGGGTCACGCATAAGCGGTAGAAATCTTCAATCACCTCATTGACTTCATCGGGGCGAACGCGTTGTAATTTTGAAATTTCCAAGGATAATTTTTCGATGTCATTATCATCCAAGTGACGATAAATCTTAGCAGCATGTTCGGGACCAAGGGATACTAGCAGTGCAGCAGCACGCTGCGTACTTGTTAACTTTGCCATGCTTAGTCCTCCTCCTTCAACATTTCACGAATCAAGTTCGCTGCCATATCCGGATTCACCGCAGCAAAGTCTTGAATGCTTTCCAACGTTGCTTTGAGCGGATCTTTGTGATCTGCTTGCGCTTCCATAATCGTTTTCGGTTCCATTTGATTCAAGGTTGTCGTTGCCTCTTCCAATTGTGCTAATTGCGCCATACGTTTACGTTTGCGTTTGGAAGCTAACATACTAGAAATAACAATGACCAACAATAAGATAAAGAAAGCACCAATACCAAGGACAATCCATGGAAGGTAATCTTCCAATAACTGTGTAGGGGGAAGGATTGTTTCGGTTGGCTCGTTAACTGCATTTACTACGACATCCTCTTCCTCTACATTCACTGCTTTGGCAATCGTTGTCACCCAGTTATCAATATCATTTTGTGATAAATCTTTCCCATTGATAACAACCGAAATCGAACTTGATTTCAAGACAGCATTATTTTTTTCGATTTGACGTTTGATGTAACTAACCAAATATTCAGCACTCCGAGAGTATTCTCCCGTTGTTTCATCTCCACCTTCTCCATCCGGATAGGTTGGAGTATCCGTATTGGAATCCTCACCAGCAATGCCACCGGATAGGGTTCCATCATTTAAATACCATTCTTCTAGCTTTTCAATCACGCCCTCGCCATTTTCATTGGGAATATACTCCAGTTGTTCTTCCAACATTTTGTCATAATCGATGACAACCGTTGCACTCACACGGATATTTTCTAGTCCATACGGAAGGGATAATAAATTTAAGATCTTTTCTTGAATCTTTTGTTCCACTTGCGATTCAAATTCAATTTGAAGGAAGTTTTCATCCATTCCCGTAGGTTCTTTTTGGGTGTTTTGTAACTGTGTTCCTGTAGCTGCATCGACAATGGTTACCGATTCGCTATCCATTTGTGGTACACTGCTCGCTACTAAGTTTTGAATCCCTGTTACCAATTCACTGCTCAAGCGGTTACCAGAAGTGAGCGTTAACATTACACTTGCACTACCCGTTTTATTGTTGGTATCCCAAATATAATTGGAGTTTTCAGGAATATTTAAAGTAACGATTGCTGCGCTAACCGATTCAATTTGTCGAATGGTCTCTTGCAAGCGATTTTGTAAATCCATAATCAAATATTGCTTTTTTTCCAACTCCGTTGCCATAAATCCTGCATTGGATGTAAAGACATCATAACTCAATCCCGTTTTCGGATACCCTAAGGTACTGAGCTGCATCTTTACATAATTGAGTTCACTCGTCGGAACGAGGATTTCACCTGCTGCATTCATGGAAGCAGGGATACTCATCTCCTGTAGCTTATTATATATTTCAGCACTTTCATTGGTAGAAAGACCTTTATACAGAACGCTGACATTTTGTTCACTTTGATAGCGTAAAGCAACCGGTGTGATGATAGAAAGACATAGCACACCGATTGCAACTCCAATGATTAGTTTTTGTGTTTTCTTTGATTGACTTTGCCAATATTCCTTGATCTTCGTCCAAGTGGCGTTTAATTGTTGATCCATGCTAATCCAAAACCTTTCTAGCTTCTATCATTAGAACTGCATTCTCATTACTTCGTTATAGGCACTGACTGCTTTTGAAGTAAGCGACACCGTCAATTCTAACGCTGCGGTTGCTTTTTGCGCATTGATCATCACAGTATGAAGATCATCGCTCTTTCCCAGTGCCAAATCAACAGCGTCCTGCTCCACAATCGCTTGTGTTTCTCGCGCATTTGCAAGCGCAGATGCAAAAACATCTGCAAAGGGAACCGATGTCTCTGACGTCGATGTTTGCAGATCTTGTATTTTAGGTTCCAATGAAGTTTGTATTTGCATTGGTGACATTGGTATGATAAACATAAATATTTCCCCCTATTTTCCAATTTCCATGGCGCGCATGGTCATTGTTTTCACAACATTCAACGCTGTGATATTTGCTTCGTAAGCTCTTGTCGCAGCCATCAAGTCAACCTGTTCTTCCGTACGATCAACATTTGGCATTAAGACATATCCCTCTTCATTTGCATCCGGATGTTCTGGATTGTAGACTGGAACAAATTCTTGATCACTCTCAATAATTTCTTTTACCTGTACCCCACCTTGTTTGCTAGAACTGCGACGCTGTTGTAGGACATCATCAAAACTCAGTTGTTTTTCTTCTAGTACCACAAGTTTTCTTGTATAAGGTCCTCCATCTTCCGTTCTTGTTGTCGCTACATTTGCAAGATTTTGGGTAATCGTTTCAATTCGAACACGCTGTGCT
This sequence comes from Erysipelotrichaceae bacterium, assembly GCA_051658525.1. Taxonomy (GTDB): domain Bacteria; phylum Bacillota_I; class Bacilli_A; order Erysipelotrichales; family Erysipelotrichaceae; genus JBOFMT01. Next base: position 22,513 of record JBOFMT010000108.1, read on the forward strand.
GTTAAGGCAGAGCCGGTAATATTCAATGAATTTAAAAATGACATCTATGCTTCCCCCTTATTTCCCAGTATTATTGATGACATAGCGTAGATTGCTGAACTGGTTGGAAATTTGGTTGGATAGATACGAGTATTGCGCGTAGGTTTCCCAAAGTTCTAACTGTTCCTGTTCCATATCTACATTATTTCCATCCAAGCGCTCACTTGTTGAAGGGTCTTCACTAACACTCATTTTGACCCCTTTGATATTGCTAAGCTGACTGTTTTGTGTACGTGATGCTAGTATTTCTTCAAAGCTGACACGCTTTGCTTTGTATCCTGGTGTTTCATAGTTTGCTATGTTATTGGAAATCGCCTTTTGGCGCACCCATAACGCATCCAAACCTGACTCCATAATCTTCATCGATTTTGAATCAAACATGTATATTTTCCCCTTTTTAATATTATCCAGTATTAAACACATAATTCTTACCATATAATAACAATATTAGAAATAATTGACAAGTTTTCATAGTTATTTGATGTACTAAATATGTGTTATTGCAATCTTTGTTTGTGAAAAACAGTAACACATAGTATAAACACCACAGTTTTATCCGAATATTTGTAAGTTTTTTCATGAAAAATACCATTCTCATACCATTTGAAGTAGGCCTTCTACACATGCAAAATGAAATATTTCTTTTTTGGGAACGATTTTTGAACCTTAAGCTTGTTTCTAGCCAGTTTACTCCCTATTTTCTACTCAAGTTCTCTAGTTTTGTTAGGAATCCATCAATTAGTTAGTAGATGAACGGATTGCACATACTCAACATAAAAAAAACAACCAGTTCTGGTTGTTTTTACAATTAATATAGAACGTTTGCAGCTTCTGCTGCTCGAACGCGGATCGTACAAGTAGTTTGTTCGTACACATCGATAATAGGAAGCTGTTTCTTGGCAATCCATTCTCGTAATTGAGCTATTCCTCCCATAAAATCAACTCCTGGATAGTACCAACTCATGTAGGCATACTCCATTGTTTGATCTCCATAAGTATGGATGACCATTTCAATAAATTCAGGTTGTTCATACGTAACAAGTACTCGACCTTCTGGCACACTTTCATCGTAGCTAAGCGTACAATTCAACTGTCGCAAATCCGTTGTTGCAATCGCGAAGGATGTTGCCTCAGTAGTTGTCGTTTTTAATTCCACATCGACTGGTGTAAATTGTAGAATTTCGACAACGCTCCAGCCAGCTCCAATCCCAATGAGGAGGATACCAACGATAAATCCAATCATATATTTCTTCATTTTAGTTTCCTCCTTGACGCAATGGGCGAAGTAAAAAGGCACTCAAACCTAGTGAAATCGCAAGTCCACAAACACTAACACCCAAAAGGATTACCACAGGACCTACTAACATGACTCCAGCAGCCAATAGTCCAACTAGAATTCCCAATGCTACAATACTACCAATGGTTGCAACCCAGAATGGAAGTACGATCAACCAGCCAATAAACTTGGCAAATAAACCAACAAGATACCCTAGTTCACTTGAAAAACTTCTTGGTGCTTTGCGATAAACAACACTTGGCTGAATCGGTGCAGTTGTTTCTTCTCTCATCGTTTCGTCTGTTTCACTCGTTTCCGCTGTTACATTCGTTTCCGCTGTTACTGGTGTTGTTAGATTTTGATCCATCACCGCTTCAACAATCTCAGTTTCACGCTTTTCTTGTTGTTTTGTTACCACTTGTTGACTTCTTTCTGCTTCCCATTGTGTTACTTTGGTTTTTAAGAAGCCTACGACTACAAAACAAGCAATTCCGAAGTAAGCAATACTAACAACAAATTGGATAATGTTGTAGATGGTTCCATAGATTTGGTAAGGTAAAAAACGTAACGTTTCTAACAATAAGGATAGAATCATATTGATTCCTCCAAAGATGAGCAGCATCGCAAGCGCCATCAAGAATAACGTTACCAGCAATCGCACAATATCGCTAAGTTCACGTTTTACTACAAGATCAGCAAAGTTGGTAATCCCTGCAATTGCTGCATTAAATACATCTTCCAAGCTACGGTTGGCTTTTTTCGTATAATTCACATCTACATGATAACTCTCTAAGATTTGATTACAAAGCTCATCAATATCTCCAAAATCAGCAATCGCTTCCGTTTCACTTTTACCCGCCTGTAGTTTCATCTCAATGTGATCAACATACTCATTGATGGTATCGTTACGCTCTTTTTCATTCAAGATTGCTAAACGTAGATGCAAGGCATCTTTAAATTGTTGTGTTGTCATTTGTTTCCTCCTTTTGTATAAAGCGCGAGACTTTCTCACTAAACTCAAGCCATTCTGCTAGCAGTTGATCTTTATATCGTTCCCCATTGGGGCTCATTTTATAATACTTTCTCGGTGGTCCTTCACTTGATTCCTGTAAATACGTATGTAAGTATTGATCATTGGTTAAACGTTTCAACAATGGATACATCGTCCCTTCGTTTACATCGATTACTTTACTTACCTCGCTTACTAGTTCATAACCGTATCGATCTTTTTCATTGATAATCAACAATACGACGAGTTCTAGTACACCTTTTTTAAATTGTACGCTCATGAGATTCCTCCTGTATGACTACTATATTATACAAGGTACTGTGTCTTGTCAACTACTTTGTATAGAATTGTAATAAAAAAAACCGAATTGCTTCGGTTTTAAATAGATTGTTTGATTATTTCTAACTCTTTTGGAATATTGATATGCTGTGGACAATGGCTAACACAAGCGTTACAGCCAACGCAACGATCGGCAAACCCTTGCATATCATAGTCCATCCCACTTCGCCACTGGTTAGAGCCTTCGTATTTTGCACGTTCGTTATACACTTTAAACGTTTTGGGTATTTCTACACCAAAGGGACATGGCATACAGTAGTTACATCCGGTACAAGGCACCTTAATACAAGCCTCTAGTTTTGCACGCACGGTATGAATTGCCGAGCGTTCTTCCGGTTGTAGGGGCTGGCTACTCGCTAGTGTAGCTATATTATCCTGCATATGTTCCATATTGCTCATTCCAGATAAAATACACAAGATTCCCTGGTGTTGCATTAACCACCGCAATGCAAAGCTAGCTTGACTACGCGATGGATCGTAAGCTGTAAATGCTTGTGCCAGATGGTCTGGAATATTTGCTAAGGTTCCCCCTTTGAGTGGCTCCATAATGATAACTGGAATTTTTTGACGTTCCAATTCCAAATACCCCTCTAATCCAGGTTCATGAACAATGTCCATATAGTTGAATTGAATTTGGACAAAGTCCCAAGCATTTAACCGTAACATTTCAGGAATCAGTGCAAAGCGCTCATGCATCGAAAACCCAAAATATCGGATTTTTCCTTCTGCTTTCATGCGATTTCCCCATGCGATTACTTCAAATTGTTTTACTTTTTCTAGCTTTTTAAAGTCCATAGCGTGCAAAAGTAGAAAGTCTAGGTAATCCGTCTCCAATCGTTCTAACATCGTAGCGAATAGACGATCACAATCCCCTTCCGCTTCCAACATCCATACGGGCAATTTATCAGCAATCATCACGCGTTCTCTACCAAGCTCTTTGATGGCTTTGGCAAATGCTCCCTCACTTTTTTGATTGTGATATACATAAGCGGTATCAAAATAATTGACTCCAGCGTCTACTGCTAGTTTCACCATTTGATTGACTTGCTCTTGATCAATTTCCCCTTGTTTCATCGGCAGTCGCATCAAACCAAATCCCAATAAACTCACTTGGGTACCATCCTTCATCACTCGATATTGCATCCCTTATCCCCACTTTCCTTTTTTTTCATCTTATTTGTTTTTGAAGTGATTGTCAAATAGAGCTGTGAAGTTTTCACATTCAACCATCAAGAGTGCGTGAAACCTTGTTATAATAGAGATAAAGAAAAGGAGACTTTATGAAACTTGAATCTATATCCTCTGGCATTATCATTGCGGATGCCTCACTTCATGCAAGCTTACGAGAACAATTGCTCGCTCATCGCGATGAGGTTTGTGATATTCAATTACTCGATTTGCATTCCTACCTTTCTACGTTTTACAGCGCAACACAAATAAGTTCAAATGAACGCATTTTTCAGTGTTATCAAGTATTAAAGGCACAACAACACCGCTTTCCTTATTTTGAAAAAACCATGTTAGACCATGCTTTTCTTACGCAAGTATTGGCATTCATCGATGACATGATTTTTTATGATATCCAATGTACGGATCTTCCTAGTGGACACATCTTTCAAATCGAACTCAAAGAGATTGTAACATTACTGCTTTCGATTCCATCTCCTCTCTACCAGCTAAAGCAAGCGATGCAACAAGCTAGCAAGCAAAACCACGCTGATATCTACATCCTACCTGCTTACTTCAGCCCACAAAACAAGGACTTGGTATCCCTATTGTTAACGCATGGAGCCACAATGATAGAAGTACCAAACTATCGTGCAGAAGGTACCTTAGAAAGTTATGTTAACGTTTCACAAGAAATCGAAGCCCTAGCACAAACGTGCTATGACACAAACGAGCGTATTGTGATATCGGCACCCAATAGTGACTATAAATTATTGATGGAACAATGTTTTAATCGCTATGGACTTGATTTCGCCTTTACCAAACTTGCACTACCTTCCAAATTTACCCAATACTTTAGTTTGCTGTTAGCCTATGGCTTTACTCATGATCCCGCACTGGAATTGGAAATTGTAAAATTGAACCCGTTCTTAGTTCCACACAACGCAAGTTTACTCGACTTTATGGAGAACTTTCAATGCACGCTTGACGATGACTTTTCTTATGTAACTAGTATTAATTTTGCTGCTCCCTATTTCTCCAATCGCGATGCGTCTGCTACGCTAGCATTGTATGAAAGAGCAGCGAAGGCAAAGACTTGCTTGGTTTCAGCTCTTGATACAATCAAAGCGGCGACACAACCAAAAGACTTATTCAATGTGGTGAATGCTCTCATTTTAGAAGCTCACTACAACATGAGTCGCGACCAACAACAAACACTACGAAAGATTCAACGCTTACTCATTGAAGTAGCAGAATACGTAGATCAAGATTCCTACCCGTTGTTGCTTGCCATGCTTGCAGAGATCACACAAGATACTCCCCAACAAAAAAATGCACGGATTTTGATTAAAGAATATCATGAAATGATTCTTGGATATGATACCCACTTTGTTGTAGGAACCACACAAAACAACTATCCTGGATTCCCACTAAAAAAAGGGATCTTCGATGAAGATTACTATCGTGAAATCACATACCCTAGCATGTCGAAACGTTTTGAATTGCACATGGAACAATTGAGCTTTGGACTTTGCCTCTATCCAAACCGCAAGTATTCGTTTCCACTGTCTACCTTTGACGGAAAATCTCTAGAATGCGCTTTGGAAATGGAACGACTTAAATCAAATCAAACCATTGAGACTAAACTTCCACAACGTGGTTTCATCCCTACAGCAAAACTCTTACATATTGACCCTGCATTAGCGCGCACCCTCTATCTAAACGACAATCAAATATCAGGATCGATCTCATCGATTGAATTGTTTGCTCATTGTCCTCTTGCTTATTTTTTACGATATGGATTACGTTTACGTGAACCGATTCAAACAGCATTTAAAAGCAATACAATTGGTAGTTTAATCCATAATGTTTTTGAGCATATTGTCTCCCAATATGGAAGTGAATATCCGCAAATTGAAACCACGCATTTAGAAACAATCATTGAAGAAGAAATTCAAAAACTGCGTTTGGTTTATCCAAAAAAAGATTTAGAATTTAAGTTGTTATCGAAGCGCATTGTTACCTTATTCCAAAAAAACTTAGCTGCGTTGGCACCGTTTGAAGCCCAAACACAATTACAGCCAACCTACTTGGAATATGATATCGATCACACCTTCACCTTAGGTGATGGTGTAACGCTATCGTTCCGTGGCATTGTCGATCGCATCAATGCCAATGCCGACCGCTTTACAATTATCGATTACAAAAGTTCGGCACAACGAATTCAATTAGATAAATTCGCTTCTGGTGCGCAGTTGCAATTGATCACATACGCTAGTATTGTTTCTTCACTTCTAGATAAAGGTTGTGTTGGTGCTTTTTACTACAACTTCAAACCAAAACGCGTTGCTATGGATGCCTTTAAACTTGGAAGAAGAGATAAAGAACTCCATGATTTATTTCAAGATTCCATCCGTTTGGACGCCTTACGAAAAGCAAATGTCTTTGAAGGCGCAGCGTTTAAAGATGAACTATCCCTATTAGAACAAGATGAGACCTTCCATAAAAATACTGGTAAGGGAGAATTTAAAAAAGTCTACGATTTAAATTATCTGACCGCTTGCTTACATGAGTTATACCATACCCTGGTGACATCATTATTACAAGGTGATATCCAAGCACGCACCAACGATGGAAAATGTGGGTATTGTAGCTATCAAAGCATTTGTCGTTTGAATATCAAGGATACGATGAAGTTACCACAACGTTTGGAATTAGACCCAGCACAACTCTACTTAAAAGGAGGTAAAGTAAAAGATGCCGACATGGAATAACGAACAAAAAAAGGCAATCGATACGACGAATAAAAATGTATTGGTATCGGCGTCAGCCGGTGCAGGAAAAACAACGGTATTGATTGCACGACTCGTTCGCATTGTAGTAGATGAAGGAATTGGGATTGATCGAATTCTAGCAATGACCTTCACCGAAGCTGCCGCAAACGAAATGAAAAAAAGACTCAACGATGCTTTAAGCGAACAAGCACGAGAATGTAGTGATCCTGTCCTAAGCCTAAGACTGAAAGAACAACTATCACTCTTACAAAAAGCGAATATTTCTACCATTCACTCCTTTTGTCTTTCGATTCTTCAAAACTATTATTATATCATTTCACTCTCTCCTCAACGCGTGAGTAATATTCTTGATAATGCCACTACGGCTTTATATCAAAATCAAGCGATGGATCAAGTCATGCAACGTGCACTAGCAACACAGGATGCAACCTTTATCAAACTACAATCAATGTTTGATACCATGCCTGGAAATTGTACCAATTTAGAAGCTAGTATTCGCTCACTTGCAGATCTTGCAAGTACGAAACCAGATCCAGAAGCATGGTTACAAAGCTTGTTAGTACCGTATGAGAATCCACAACATATTCATGATTTACCAGCTGATTTAGTCGCAATGTTTACGTCCTATTTACAATATAAAGTCGTACCGCTTCAACAAGCTCTAAAGGCTATCGAACTGTATTTATTTCAAACCTATCCAGAAAAAGAAGACTATGTAGTTCCTGTACAACGAAAACTTACCTTACTGGAAAGTATCACCTTTGATGCAAGCTTCGACTATGAACAAATGGTTCGGGTGTGTAAAGCAGCAAGTCAGATTTACTTAAAAAGCAAACCAAGAGGAAGTGGAAACGAATACCCTGATCTTGCGAAACAAATTCATAAGTACGAAGATGAGTTGCTTGCAATGAGTTTCTCTGAACAGAAATATTTGGATGATTATCGTGCCCTTGCCCCACTCGTGACGCGACTTGTCGCAATGACCAGTGAGTATCGCGCTAGCTATCACGCAATCAAAGTTGAGGTAGGAGCCATCGATTTCTCAGATATGGAGCACTATGCCCTTGAAATCTTACGAGCTAACAACGGTTTGATTGGCTCTCTCTACCGTGAGCAGTTTTATGAAATCATGGTGGATGAATTCCAAGATAGCAATGATGTTCAAGATGCTTTGGTATCGCTCATCAAAAAAGATAACAATGTCTTCCGTGTAGGAGATATCAAACAAAGTATTTATGGCTTTCGCTATGCGAAACCAGATTTGATGCGTGGTTTGATTCAAAATGCAGGAGCTAATGATGAAGTCATCTATCTCGCGAACAACTATCGTTCCAAATCTACCATCATTGATTTTAATAATTATTTGTTCACTAATTTGATGAACTTGCCGGAATTTGCATCATCCTATGATGAGAATGATGCGGTAAAAAGTGGTATCCCTGCTCAGGACATTGGTGGAACACCTATCGCCTTTCATGCATTGAATAAAAAAGCCATTGACCCAGATAACGCTCGTAACAGTGATGAATTCAAAGCAGATTACATCGTAAATGAAATCATTCGAAAAAAACTGGCAAACCCAAAGGCGAAGTGGAAAGATTTTGTTGTTTTGGTAAGAACAAATGGAAAAAAAGAAACCTTACGAAAACAATTTGAACGCTACCAAGTTCCTTGTTTTGTCGATGTGAAAACTGGATTTTTCCAATCAAGTGCCGTTCAACTAACACTTTCCTTATTGCGTTTGTTGGATAATCCTTACGATGAAATTGCTCTGGTTGCTGTTTGCAACTCACCGCTTTGTGAAGAAGGACTTGATACCTTAGCCAAATTACGAGTGAGCCAACCTGGTTCTTTTTACCAAGCACTACTAGAACAAAATCATCCTTTAATCGATTTTATTGCTAATTTACAAGCGAACATGCATCAGCTCGCTTTGCATGAAATTATCAATCAGTTGTTTGAGTATCATGATTTTTATCACTTACATACCAATGATCAAGAAAAAACCAACTTGGACTTATTGTTTCAAAAAGCAACCCAGTTTGAACAAAACGCTAGTGGTGTTTCGAACTTTTTACGATTCGTTCATGAAATCAAAGATGAGAAAACAGCAGAAGCAATTCCGATTGGGTTTGATGCTGATGTTGTTAGGGTAATGAGTATTCACCAATCCAAAGGTTTGCAATTTCCTTGTGTGTATTTGTGGTCGACTTCCAATATGAAAGCCGTAGAATTCAACGAACTGTTAATCCTAGATGATCAACTAGGGCTCGGGTTAAAGCATTTTGATGTAGATAAGCAATGCATTACGACTACCTTATCTCGACTAGCAATCGAATTTAAGAAAAACAAAGAGGAATTGGAAGAGGAAATGCGAATTCTGTATGTCGCAACAACACGTGCACAAAATGAAATGCATATCGTTGATAATTTAGAAGACTTTACCCCGTTTGATCGTCCATTGAGTATGGCGAGTATCTTTGCAAGAAAAGGCTACTCCTCTTGGATCTTGGGTGCTTTTCACGTGATTCAACCAAACTTATTCACGCGTCATAGTATCGATGTTGCTTGGCATACACATCAACCAATGCAAGCACAAACGCAAACAAAACCATTCGCAATTGAAAAACAAGCTATTCCAAGTTTATCCTTTGCAACACCTACCAATGAAAAACTAACACCGTTGAATCCCGTATTAAACTTTGAGAAGACCAATTATGGATATGAGATTGGTAACGCGATGCACCGGATGGTCGAGCATTTACCCTTTGCCCCATGGACCCTAGAACAAATCAACGCTTGTGCACAAAAGCTGCACTTTTCCATTCAACCAGCACAACAGGAACAATTGTTACAGCTTGGACATCATCCATTTTTTATGGAACTGCAAAAACAAACGATTCGCCAAGAATATCATTTTATGGTGAAAACAGAACAACAAATCATTCATGGTGTCTTTGACTATTTAGCACAAGGAGAGGATATTACGATTATTGACTTTAAGACGGATCGCAATTTAGAAGCAGAAGCAATGCAACGCTTGTATCGACCTCAGCTATTAAGCTATCATCAAGCTGCATCCGTATTGTTTCCTAACCATTTGATAAAGACCTATCTTTATAGTTTTTCTCTACAAACGTTTATTCCAATAGAGCTCTAGTTTAACGCTTATTGACAGTGTTCAAACACCATCGTAGATTGAGGTTGTATCGCACATATGATACAATGAAGGCAATGAAAAGGACATAAATAGCTGTGTTTTTAGGAGGTTGGTTATGAAGATTAAAGAAATACAAGAACAGGAATTTCAAACGTTTGTTGCTACGCAAGCATGCAATTCGTTTACCCAAAGTCAATACAACAAACAAATGGCAGAACGCTCGCAAGCGCAAGTAACTTTATACGGTGGATATGAGGGAGATACTCTAGTAGCCGCAACACTGATTCTAGGAGTTCCGTTACTTGGATCTTGGATGAAGTACTACGCTCCTAGAGGATTTGTCCTCGACTATCAAAACACATCTGTTTTAAACGCATTTTCAAAAGCTCTAGAACAAGAATTGAAGCGTAAAAAGGGATTATATCTAAGACTTGATCCATATTTGGTTTATCAAAGTCACCACGGTGACGGTAGCACTTCGCTAAATCCACTAGCAGAGAGTACTATGCATTCCTTCCAACAACTTGGTTACCATCATAATGGATTAACTACAGGATATGGTCATGATGAACAGGTACGCTGGCAATATTGGAAAGATTTAAATACGGAATTACCGCTCATTCAAAAACAATATCGTCAAAACACGCGTAATAAAATTAGTTATGCGAAAAAAATTGGTTCGCGTATTCGTGTCGGCACCCGTGAGCAAGTAGAAGAGTTTTATCACATCCTACAGCATACAGCAGATCGCCAAGCATTTCAGAACCGCGACTTGGACTACTTTTATCGTTTCTATGATACGTATATCGCACAAGGAATTGCTACGATGTTGTTTGTAGATGTCGATTTAAAAGACTATCAAAATCTACTTAGCAAGGAATATGAAACAGTTCTAAGAAAAATAGAACGCCTAGAGCTTCGTGGAAAAGAAACGGGTGAGCTGAAAGAACTTCGTGTGAGCAAAACAAGTATTGAGAAAAAACAAGAACAAAATACAACGTTGATGCAAACTTATGGCGAACATGTTGTTAGTGCTTGTTCGATTTTCTTAACCTATGGAAATGAAGTGATTTACTTTTATAGCGGTGGTTACGAGGAACTGATGCCATTAGCTGGTCAATACTTCTTACAAGACTATATGATTCACACAGCGAAAGAACAAGGATACCAACGCTATAATTTCTTTGGAATCAAGGGAGACTTCCAAGATGATGGTGTTTACTTATTTAAGTCCGGTTTCAACGGCTATGCTGTTGAATTTATTGGACAATACGATTTGATTTTGAATCAACCAATGCATACCGTATATCAAGGATTACGTAAATTCAAAACGATGTTCCGTTAACATCGTGAGGGGGAATTGATATGGAGTTTGTTACTTTATCTGAGGAAGTATTTGAATCGTTTTCGAGCGCAAGTCCATATGCAAATTTATGGCAATCGATCGATATGGCTGAAATGAAACGCAAGAACGATATGACGACGCATTATGTGGGTCTCATACACAATGGAGAGCCTATTGCTGCAGCACTACTTTGTAGCCGTAAAGTATTAGGAAGCTATCGTGAATTTACTGCTCCACGTGGATTTTTAATCGACTATCACAATTTAGAGCTGTTAACCCAGTTTCTTCAAGCCCTAAAAACGTATATCAAGAAACACCGAGGAATCTACTTCTCTACCGATCCTTATCTTGCATACCAACAGCATGCACTAGATGGTTCCGTTGTGGAAGGTGGATGGAACAACCGGCCTGTGTTTGAGCGTTTCATCAAACAAGGCTTTACTCATGGTGGCTTTACTGCTGGTATTGATCTTACAAAAGAACCACGGTGGATTTACACTATCCCTTTGACAGGTCATACACCAGAAACACTGCTTGCAAGTTTTGAACGCAAGTGCAAGCGCAGTATCCAAAAAACAATCAAATATCAACTCCACGTGGAAACCTTAGATGCAAACTCTTTGGATGTCTTCTTCGACGTGATGGAACATACGGCAACGCGTCGTGATTTTAAAAATCGTGACAAACAATATTACTATCAATTACTGGAGAGCTTTGGAAACCGTGGACACTTAAAATATCTAAGTGTATCCTTAGATGTTGCGGCACTTTTAGTTCAATTAGAAGCTGAGCTTGCGCTTGAACAAAACTCATACGACGTTGCATTGCAAAAGCAAACACCGCAACATCATAATGAGAAGTTGACATCCAAGCTCGAACAAATTCAAGCGCGTATTACTTCTTGTCACAAAAAAATTGCGGAACTCGAAGCATTATCACAACAAAAAGG
>JBOFMT010000109.1:0-1829 GCA_051658525.1 Erysipelotrichaceae bacterium
GATCCAGGTGTTTTCCACGAAAAAATGGGGGAAAATAGGCAACAGAAAACAGGATACGAGAAAATAGAAGGTAATCCCATAACGAGCACACAATGAGCCACTGAGAGCCGTTGCTAAGGTGAAAAATACGTGCAAAAATACTGAAAAAAAAGCGTTTTTTTTTGTGTCAATCAATTTTGAAAATGTCCCGCTTTTCTTTAAACATTAGCACTAATTTTTTGGATAAAATCTTGATGTTTCTTGAAGGTGATAAATGACTGTGTACGCCATGGATGTGTCATGGGAGGAATATAGATTTTCTTTTTCTTCGGTACATCGATGACTGGATCTAACTTTTTTGATACAAGCTCATGTGGTGGAATCTCTATTGTTCCATAGACTTTCTCATTTATAGAAACGTATAAGCAGTTATCAAATGCTTCAATCATTAAACATTCTGTTTTCGGTTGAAAATATTGTTTACTGCTATTGGCATTAATGGGCATATATACTTTGTTTTTGTACTTAATGCAATGTCCATAATCAATAACACGTGTACTTAGAATTGCTAGCGTTTGGTTGATAACTTCTTTTGTGGGTTGTTTTTCAAAAGCGTTTTTGCTACTATTTTGGTATAGAGCGAATTGCTGATTGTATTTTTGGATGTAGGAGTTTAAAAAGAGATTGGCTTCCTCTATACTTATTATATTGTTCCTGCGAAGTTCAATTGGTAATCTGGATTGTAAGGTTTCGTTTAGACGTTCAACCCGTCCTTTAGCTTGAGCTATGCTTGTAGTTTTAATTTCAACACCCAACTGATGACACCCATATGCAAATTGTGTAAAGGTATTCTCATCATCTAAGAGGGTGTTTTTTCTTTTGTACTCAAATACAGTTCTACGATCGGTGTAAAACATATTGGGAATACCATAATTGCTTAATATTTGAAAGAAGACGTTATAGTAGCCTTTTAAAGTCTCCTGGTAGTCGAAGTAGGCACCTACAATATTGCCACTTGCATCATCAATAGCAACATGGAGGTGCCATACCACACCAGGGACCCAGTGAAATTCACTTGCATCCATTTGAATCATTTCGCCCATATATTTACATCGTGATCTAGTTGGGTGAGCACTTTTGCTATCGATTTGATCAATCGCCTCTTCGATTTTCTTTTGTTCAGATTTGGTTGCAGCTTTCTTTTCAGCTCGTAATTTTGTTTTTAGGTTCTTTCTTGTTCTTCTGTGGGCTTTTGGAGATAAGATATTTATTTCGCGCAACCATCGATTTAAAGTGGTGACAGAAATTGAAATACCATAATCTTCTTTTAGGATTTCGCAAAAGTGAGTGAGGTTAGCATCCTCAAAAGATTCGGTATATAAGTTCGTTATAAAATCACGATTATCTAATGAAATTGTCGTAATAGGTTTCTTTCCACTATTTTTATGGACAAAGCCTGCTTTACCGTAATTGATATAGGTTTTGCATAAACGATTGATTGTTCGTATCGAACATTGTAAGCGAATGGACGCTTTGGTTTTGTTGCCATCAGTTTCAACTAACTTTTTAATTGTTTCGTATTTAAATTGTTCATTCATTTTTAGAATAACCTTTCTCATAATAAATCCCCCTTGTTCTAGGAATTTATCATATTTTATATCTGGGACATTTTCAATGTTGATATACTAAGACATTATCATTGTTGAATGACATACTGAAAAAAAAGCGTTTTTTTTTGTTGACTTGTTGGGCTAGAATTGGTATTATATACAAGCGCTAAGGAAACAAAGCGTAACCGTTGTTCTTTGAAAACTAAATAGGAAACATCAATTCAGTAATGAATTGAAACT
>JBOFMT010000110.1:0-1232 GCA_051658525.1 Erysipelotrichaceae bacterium
AGAGTGTAACTATGCACCATTTAACTGGACCCAAGTAGCTGATAGTGATACAGCCGTAGCCATTAGTGGTGGGGGAGGATATTGTGATGGATACGATATCGCCATTGCACAACTCATTGCTGAAAGTATGGATAAAGAACTCGTTGTGAAAAAGATTGCTTGGGAAGGTTTGGTTTTAGCTGTACAAGCAGGAGATATTGATATGATTGTTGCTGGTATGACCGATACGGAAGAGCGAAGAGCAAGCATTGACTTCTCGGATTACTACTATGCTAGTAATATGGTCATGATTGTAAAAAGTGATAGTAATTATGTGGATGCTCAAAGTTTAGAAGACTTTGCAGGAGCTGCAGTCGTTGGACAAAAAGAAACGTTCCATGATAGCATCGTTGATCAAATCCCAAGTGTCAATCACTTGGTACCTTTAAAATCATTCCCTGAAATGACCGTAGCGGTTAACTCAGGTGCAGCCGATGCCATGGTTAGTGAATTACCAGTAGCACAAGCGATTGTTGCGACAAACCCAAACTTAAGAATTGTGGAATTTGCAGAAGGTAGTGGTTTTGTTACCGATGCTGAAGATGTAACGGTAAGTGTAGGTTTGAAAAAAGGCAATACTGAATTACAAACTGCAATCAATGCAGCACTAGCAAACATCTCAGAAGCTCAAAGAACAGAACTTATGAATGCTGCTATTTCTCGTCAACCAGAATAATCATAGAAAGAAGGATACCATATGCTTTTAACATCCATCCCTAGCGACTTCTTTGGAGGAGTTGCTTACTTATTTGAAAACTATCTACCGCTATTTCTTCATGGTATGAAGAATACACTGATCATTGCTTTAACCGGTACCATCATTGGTTTGGTATTGGGTTTACTAATCGCTGGTATTAAAACCATGAAGGTGAGCAAACGCGAAGCGTTTGTTGCTAGACTCATCAAACGTACCCTGATTATCTTAAGTAATGTCTACATTGAAGTCTTACGTGGTACCCCAATGATTGTACAAGCAAGTGTCTTCTACTATGGTTTAATGTACGCAGGCATTCGTTTAAATCCTTTGGTAGCAGGTATTCTGGTCGTCAGTGTTAATACTGGTGCCTACATGGCTGAAATCATCCGTGCTGGGATTCAAAGCGTAGATAGTGGTCAAAGTGAAGCAGCAAGCTCTTTGGGGATGAACAATTTACAAACGATGTTGTTTATTGTCTTACCACAAGCCATACGCA
>JBOFMT010000111.1:0-30979 GCA_051658525.1 Erysipelotrichaceae bacterium
AGACTTTTTATTTCCTAGACCACAAAATCGATGGGAACAACGCTTTGGTGGTGTTGCGCGTCTCATTGCGGAGAGTGGTTGTGCACTTATAGGGGTTCAAGAATTGTTACCTTGTATGCGTAACGATTTATCTACCGTATTGCACACTCACCAATTCTTAGGAAGAGGTCGTTACCACCAAGTTGATCATAAGAGCAATGAACATTCGGATATCATTGTCGATACTGAAAAAGCGACGGTTCATCACTGCGATACTTTTTGGTTATCCAAAGAACCGAACCGGATTGCATCTCGCTATTTAACTGCTATTTTCCCAAGAATTTGTACCGTAGCTGAAGTTGAAATCAACGAGCAAAAAATTCGTGTCTTCAATACCCATTTCGATCACTTATCAAAATGGGCAAGAGAAGGGAGCGTGGATTTGATTCTCAAACAAATTCACACCTACAACTCGACCCACCCACTTCCTACAATTGTAATGGGGGATTTTAATACCACAGCCAATTCATCGTGTATTCAAAAAATGAGTCGCACGCTACAAAACGTCTTCCATGTCCAACCAGCAAAGATGAGTAACACCTACCACTCTTATACGGGAATTCAAAAACATGGAAAAAGTCCCATCGATTTTATTTTTGTCAGTGACCACTTCGAAGTGGAAGATGTCTATATCATCAATGAAAAAGTGGATGGTAAATATCCTAGTGATCACTTCCCAATTTTATCGATTTTAAAGCTCAAACAACCACAACAATAAAAAAAATTAGGAAGCTTCCTAATTTTTTTATTTACCATACCAATCGTTTGAAAAACCACACCACAACCAGCAAACAGAGCCACTCTGCTACGACTAGACTTGACCAAATTCCCATATCTCCAAACCAAATCGGTAAAAGGAACAGGGCTGGTAGCAATAAGATTAAAGAACGTAACATCGCAATAATCATACTCGCCTTGGGTTGATTGATGGCTGTGTAATAACTACTTGCAATTACATTGACCCCAGCTATCACAAAACCAAACAATTGCACGCGTAAGATAAGCAGTGCAAGGGCATGCGTTTGTGGATCACCAACGATAAACCAATCAATGATAATATCTCCATACATCAATAACGCGATGGTTACTATGACACCAATGAACAAAACAAAGACACTAGCCAAATTACGTAAAGCTAACACGCGTTCCTTGTTTTCTAATCCCTTATTTCGTGATACTCCTGGCATCATAGCACTCGCACTTCCCCAATACAAAGCCATCGTAATCATTGCAGTGTAACTAGCAACACTATAGGCCGCAACACCGTTTGTCCCCAAACGACGCATAATAATTGTATTGAAGCAAAGCGTAGAAATACCTACGGCAATATTACTAAAAAACTCACTTGATCCATTGAACAACATTGCACCGATCAAAGGTAGATCCCATGAAATTTGAGTAAATTTCCAGCTGCTTTTTTTAATAATCAAATACCCCATTCCAATAGCTGGCAGTGCATAGGCAACTGCCGTAGCAAGTGCTGCTCCTAAAATCCCCATGTCCAGTACGGCAATAAAGAGGATATCCAACACCACATTGGCTACTGCTCCAGATAATTGACATAAGATGGGGGAAACGGTAAATCCATCATTTTTTAAGAACATATCCAATGCAACACTCGCCAAAAATGGAACAAAGAAAATCCCTAATATTTGTAAGTAGATGGCAACCATCTCGATGGTTGTACCTTGAGCACCTAGGGCAATTGCAATATTTGGTGCAAAGACAACGGCTGCAAAACTTGCAACTCCACCAACAATTAGCAAAAGCACCATCGTAAGGGAGAACAATGCATTACTCTCTTTGATTTTATATTCCCCTTTACGGATATTCGCAAGTGTCGCTCCACCTACGGCAATCATGACACCTAATCCATATAATACATTGAAAAGTGGCATGCTTAAGTTAATGGCAGCCAACGCTTCACTTCCGACAAATTGACCTACAAAGATACCATCCAAAATGGTAGCTGAGTTCATGGCCAACATTCCTATCATTGCAGGAATCGCATTATAAAAGAAGACTTTCCAAATCGGATCGCGTTCTAAATCCAATGCTCCTGCTTTTTTTTCTGTACTTATTTCCATATCTTCACCTCGAAATCTTTTGTTATCATAAACTATGGAGTAACTCCATAGTCAAGCATGAATTATTATGTTATACTTTTAACAAAATAAAGGAGACTGTATGCAAGAACTTACCTTCTTAATTGCTGAAGTTGCTACCCTACTACAACTTCCCATTGATACAATTCGCTATTATGAAAAAATAGGATTATTAGAACCACCCAAACGCAAAGCCAATGGCTATCGCGTTTATACTTTGTTGCACTTGTTGCGACTTGATGAAATCAAACGTTATCGCGATGTGGAATTATCATTGGATGATATTTCCAATCTCGACGCCCATCCAGAACAAAAACAAGCAATCTTAAAAACCCATGTTGATGTACTGCAAGCAAAAATTGAACGTATGCAACGCGTATTGGCTAGTTTTCAAGAACAGTTGCTCGTACACCAACAACTTGATACCGAACAAGACAAGCAAATTGCCATAACACAACAAAACTTTCGCTATTTGGGGGTGTTATCCCATTTTGGTAAATCATACGATCATCAGATTAAAACAGCAATGCTAGCAGCTTGTAGACAACACAAAGATGTTTGGGAACAACTCTACTTTAAGATTATTGATACTCCAATGGAAGGAGAAGATTTTCTTTATGAAGTTTATCTCGAAGATGCACAAGCAACGGATATCATGTTAGCGGGAACCTATACACAGCGCAGTGCCGTATTGCGTCATACGCATCTCAAAGCGGATGGACTTGCACTAAAAGGCACGCTATTTCGCTACTTGGATACTCCTTTCTACGATTTACAACGTTTTGATAGTTTAATCGAAGCCATCGTTTTAGAACCAAGACAATAACCAAAAAAAATACTAAAAAGGAACCTAGCACTAGGTTCCTTTATTATTGCATTGTTATACCATTTTTTCTTCTATTTGATTTGCTAGATGACGTAACCACTTCACCAATAGACTAGAAACACGATGTGTTGCTTGCTTGTGCTGTGGTAACTGTGCAAAGGCGCGTAAGGTTGTCGCTTGCACATCCACCGGTTCACTCATCGCAACCATGGATTCCCATTGTCCCATGGTGTTGAGTCTTCTTGCTTTGGTATTGTCACGCCATTGCAACTTTAAATCTGCCAAGATTTGACTTTTCACATCATCTTGTAAGATGGGAACGGCAACTTCCACACGTTTCATCAAATTACGGGTCATTGGATCCCCACTGGAAATAAAGACATGTGCTCGCTCTTCACTACCAAATACATATACACGTGCATGTTCTAAAAAGCGACCAACAACGTTTCGAACTTCGATATGTTCACTTACACCAGCAATACCTGGTAATAAGGTACAAATACCACGAAGAATCAAATGGACCTTTACATTTTGTTGGCTGGCTTCAATTAATTTTTCTGCTAGCTCAATTTCAGTCAGGGCATTGGCTTTGATCCACACCTCTGCTGGTTTGCCTTGCTGTGCAAATTCAATTTCTTGATCGATGAGTTGCATAAAATGCTCTTTCATCGAGAATGGAGAACAGCGAAGCAATTGATAGTTTCCTAATACATTACCCATCGCCATATTTTGGAAAAACAAGGCTACATCTTGTCCAATTTCCTGTGATGCGGTAAGTAAGGAATAGTCACAATATAGTTTTACAGTATCCTCATGATAGTTTCCGGTACCAAATTGCGAGATAAAATGAGGTTTCCCTGCAATCTTACGCGTAATCAAACACACCTTGGCATGCACTTTATAATTCGGATGACCATATAAAACGACACAACCTGCTTGTTTTAAGGTTTCGGCGTGCGTAATATTGTTTTCTTCGTCAAAACGCGCTCGTAGTTCTAACAATACATGCACTTCAATATTTTTTTGAGCGGCACGACATAATAGATCGACCAAACGTGGATTCGAACTTACGCGGTACAACGTAATTTTAATCGATTGCGTCGTTGGATCTGCCAGCACTTCTTCTAAGAAACGTAAAAATACCTCAAAACTCTCATATGGATAGTGCAACAACATATCCTTTTTTTGAATGTGTTGAATTAGTGTCCCATGCACCTTGTTAAGCTGTCGCTCACTTGGACGATGATAAGGATATTGATATAAGATACGATCTTGTTGGGATGCAGTTTGTAGTACACCGGAATATAGAGGTGCACATAACATATTGGATTGCACATAAAAGATTTGATAGCGTTTGAGTTTAAAATGATCACTTAAATACGTTAAAAAACCTTCACTTGGCTGATGGCTCATTTCCAGTTTCACCGCAGCCATACGATCGCGTTTTTTCAACAGTTTTTGCATCACTTCGACCAAATCTTCATCGACTTCTCGTTGTTCATCATCAAGCTGTAAGTCTGCGTTACGCGTTAACGTAAAGATCACACGTTCTTGAATTTCAAACTGTTGGAATATCTTATGAGCATAAAATTGAATCAAGTCTTCCATTGTTACAAAGCGTTTTTGGTCTGCATGCAAACGAATCACGCGAGGAAGATGTGGTGGAATGGGAATCAGTCCAAAGGTTTGATTTCCATCTTTTTTTAACCAAACTCCAAGGTAGAGTTGCTGTGGTCTTAAATGTGGAAAGGGATGGTGTCGGTCAATGATTTGAGGCGACAACAAAGGTAAAATATCCTTTTTCAAAACCCCTTCTAAAAATGCAAGTTCTTTTTCCTTGCACATTTTAATACTTGTTATCGCAAAACCATGCAATGCTAGCGCATGTTGGACCTTATTGGCAACAAGATCCTTTTCTAGTAACAACGCTCTAGTTTCATCACAGATAAGTTGCAGTTGATCGTTTACTTTTTGTTTTAAACGACTATCATAAACTTCATTTTTAAGCTTCGAAAGATCTACTAACCCTCCAACTCGAATCATGTAGAACTCATTGAGATTACTCTCGAAAATCCCTAAGAATTTTACCCGTTCGAAAAGTGGTAAACGTTCATCGTTTGCCTCTTGTAATACCCGCTGATTAAATCGAAGCCACGATAGCTCGCGATTTTGTAGGTATGGTTGTATTTTATCTTTCATGCATGCTCCCTCTTTACTGCTTGATGATGCGATCGTATAAATAGCCTTCTCTTACCCCATAATCAGAGACGATTAAGTTTTCAGATGCGTAATATTCACCAATAAGGGAAAGTAATAATAACCCTGGAATAAAACTATTGATACGCTCTGGTGCCAACCGTAAGATTTGTTTCACCATTTCATCATCAAAATTCTTATATAATTTTAAAATATTTCTAACGTGAGCAAAGCTCAAGCTGCGATTGTCTTTTGGATGTTCAAAAAAATCATTATTGATTTTATTGGTAGCGCGAATGGTTCCCCCTACTCCACATACCAAAGGATAATTTGCCTTCGGCACATCCTTGTTTTTAATGAGCTCATGTTCAATAAACACCTTCATTTGTTTTAATTCTTTTTTTGTTGGTACAATACCATGAACAAAGCGATGCCATAAGCTCAATGAGCCAATCGGAATCGAAGTCGATGCGACAATTTGATTGTTTTCATAAACAACCAACTCACTCGATCCCCCACCAATATCAACAATGAGTGCCTGTGATTGCTTGATGCCTTGTGTTACCCCAACAAAGTCTAAGCGTGCCTCTTCCTTACCAGAAATCAAATCAATCTTTAGTTGTGTCGCTGCTTCAATCGCCGCAACTGCTTCTTTGGAATTCTTTACATTACGTAACGATGCAGTAGCAAATACTTGCAACTCGCCAAGACCAAAGGTAGCAACAATCTTTTTAAAATCCTGCAGTGTTGCGATTGCCACATCCACTCCTTTGGTTTGTAAGATTCCTTGATTTACATAACCAGCAAGTCCCGCCATCGCTTTCTTTTGGAATAACAACGAAAATAACCCTTCTTCCACTTCATATACACTTAGTCGAATCGTATTCGACCCTAAATCAACGATAGAATAGATCATAGTCTCACCTCATTTTTTATTATATCATAAAGAAAAAATACGTTTTGTTACGTTATCATCAACAAAAACACCGTATTGTTAATACTATGTAAAAAAGGAGGACTAGTGTGTCACTCCTTCTACGGTTTTAATATCGGTATCATTTGTTACAATTGCTGCAATGGCTGCAGAAATCGCTTTGGCAATGATTGCAATATCCATCGTTGGGGTATTCACTGGTTTAGCTACCGCTTGATTTAAAGCATAAGGAACATGAATAAATCCCGTACGAATGTGTGGATATTTTGTTTGTGCTAGGTATAAATTTTCATACATAATATAGTTGCAAACATAAGAGCCTGCAGTATAACTTACAGAGCTTGGAATTCCAACTTCACGAATGGCCTTTACCATCGCTTTGACCGGAATTGTCGCAAAATAAGCAGCTGCACCATCTTCTTGAATCACTTCATCAATAGGTTGGAACCCTTTGTTATCCGCAATGCGTCCATCCATCAAATTGATGGCAACGCGTTCTACCGAGATATCAAAGCGACCTCCCGCTTGCCCAATGCTAAGAACCACATCCGGTTGGTGGTATGCCACCGCATCTGCTACGACCTTCGCACTATCGCGAAATACCGTAGGAATCTCAAGGGGAATAATCGTAGCACCAGCAATTGTTGCAGGTAGTAGTTTTACTGCTTCATAAGCAGGATTCATTGCTTCCCCTCCAAAGGGATCAAAACCAGTAACTAAAATTTTCATACACTTCCTCACTTTCGTTGGCACACAACACCATTTGCAATAATTTGAACTCCATCCGCCCACATATCGCAGGCTTGCATCACAAAATCAAAATGTGCACTAGCATAGATAGAGCCTCCAAAGGTAACATTACTACCAAATCCTAGATGCCAAGTACCATAGGCACTTTCATCTTCAATATAGCTTGCACCTGTACACTTTGCAAATCGATTTAAACCGATGCCTAATTCACTAATATTATACAGCAAGGGATCATCAAATGCTTTAAGATATGCTTCAATCTTTTTTCCCATTTCATTTTGTTCTACCGCAACAATTTTACCTTGGGCTATCGTTAGACGCACCGGTTGCGTACAAACACCCAAATATCCAAAACTTGCATCCACAACAACGTCTCCATGTGTACTCAGCGAATTGGTAGCACAAGCAAGTTCGAAGGCTACCGAGCTTGCCGTATAGGGATAACGACATTCTCCATTGAATAATAAGGGTTGATAGGCTCCCTTATCCAAATATAAATGCGTCCCCGCTGGTGTCTTTATTTCTACAAGATGTGCTTGATACAATACTGCTACCAAGTGTTCATATAACGCTTGTGCATCATCTGGATTCATCTCGAACAAACGACTCGCTAGTAAGGAGCGACCATCGTTTGTTTGTAATGGCATCGAAAGAAAACGAGCACCTTGTTGAATGGCTATTTTAATACTTGGATTGGTCAAAATCGAATACTTGGTTGCACCGATGATCGCATCGTAACGCGTGTGTTTTAAAAAGTCCAACTCCATATCCCTGACTTCAGGTAACTTTGAAATAATCTCAACACTAAACAAACATCCCGCTCGACTTGCCGCATGTTGCAACAACTCCATTTCAAAAACATAGTCTTCATTGCTAATAACCAACAGGTGTTCGTGTGGTTGCATGCGCAACCAGGCAGACACAATAGTATCTCCATAATACAACATCTCATCCATAGCTTAGCCAATGAGCAAAATGTAGATGATTTGCACTGTTAACATCACCAAAGCAATGGGAATTTGTTTTTTAATAACACCATATTTATCTTTCATTTCTAAGACCGCGATGGGAACGATATTGAAATTGGCGGCCATTGGGGTCATTAAGGTACCACAATATCCACACGTTAAGGCTAATATCCCAACAACGTTTGGATCCATTCCATATGCTAATACAAATGGTGCACCAATCCCAATCGTCATAACGGTAATCGCCGCAAAGGCATTTCCCATGACCATCGTAAACAAAGCCATCCCAATCGCAAAGACGATAACTCCAATGACGGTGTTTCCTTCTGGAATAATTCCACCAACAAGGGCGGAAACAACATCACCAACACCAGCCGAAGTAAAGATGGCACCCAAAGCTGCCAACATCATCGGCAACAGCGAAAGCGGACCGACTGCATCCAACATGCGACGTGCATCATCCACAAAATAAATTGGTTTGGTTGCGCCTTTGGATAAGCCAAGGGTCAACAACATAGCAACCACAACCCCAACACCAACCCCAACAAGGGCGGAAATTTCAGTAAATAATGCAAATAGAATCGCAAACAATCCCATCATTAGAGTTGGGATAAAAATCTTATTCCCAATGCGTTGCGCCATCGCTTGTGCTTGTACTTTATCAACCGCTGGCACATTCCCACGTTTTACGCGATTTAAGATAGCTGGAATACTCATGACAACGATGAGAATCCCATTGTATAAATTGGGAATCCAACGTCCAAATGCAAAGAGCACTCCTAAGATAAGCCAAAATACACCTGTTTCAAATCTTGCTGGATGGTCTTTTTCCAACATTGATTTTACACCAACATAGGCAGCAGTTAATCCCATGAACATATATAATACTTCTAACATTTTTGTAGATAAGGAGACATCTACACTTGTAAAGAACTCGATCATTTTTTCACCCCTCCTTTACCATAGTATTTTTGTTTCAACGCTTTATCACGCCACATAAAATACAAACTAGCTAACACGACTGCGAGTATCGCTACTGGTATCTCAATCTTAGCCATTTCTAATAAGCTAACTTCATAACCAAGATCAGCCATGGTTCCTTGCACCAACAAAGCACCAGACCCTCCAACAAACAGTACTTGACCAAAGAACCAAGCGATATTTTCCATCGCACTCGACATTCCCTTTAAATCATCCAAATGTTCTTCCTTGATTTCCTCTTGTCCAACAGCACCTTCTACCATCGGCATCACAACCGGACGAACAAAACCAGCTACGCCTCCTAAACTTACATTAAAGGCAGCTAGGATGACCCGGAATACCCCATAAGCAGCGATCACCAACGCACTGGTCGCCCCCTTGATTTTACCAATCAGGTTAGCTGCTACTTGTTGTAATCCATTTCGCTCTAGTGTACCGGTTACCAACATAATAATA
This sequence comes from Erysipelotrichaceae bacterium, assembly GCA_051658525.1. GTDB lineage: Bacteria > Bacillota_I > Bacilli_A > Erysipelotrichales > Erysipelotrichaceae > JBOFMT01. The sequence continues at coordinate 9,256 of JBOFMT010000111.1, forward strand.
ATGAAGATCCCCATGGAACGATTGCTTACAAATGCACTCCCAAACGTTTCCAAAATTTGTACGGGTGTGAGTCCACCAACAAGCCCGGTAATGATACCGGCAATCAAAACAATCAAAATCGCGTTAAGTTTTAATGCAAACCCAACAATGACAACAACAATTCCAATTAATGTCATATTTTTCACCTCTTTTGCTAAGTATACCAAATAAATAAAAAAATCCAATTCAGACAAAAAAAATGCAGGATTTCCTGCATTTTATGGGATATCATAGCCTTGAGCGGCAACAAAGATATCATACCACTGCTCATTGCTCATCGATTGCTTTACTCCAGTGCATGCTCTAGCAATACGTTCCCACTTCCCACTACCGACGATCGGTTTTAAATTTGCTGGATGTTTGGCTAACCAAGCATAGACGACTTCATCAATGGTTTCCAGTGACATTTCATTTTTCACGCGTTCAAGTGCAGCCACAATGTGTGGCTCATCATGGGAGAACAAACGTCCTCCACCTAGCGGTGAATAGATCATCACTTGCATCCCCATGCGTTGTGCAAGTTCTAGGGTTCCATTGTAGAAGGCATCCAAACAAAGGGGAGAACACTCAATTTGATGAAATTGTAGTGGAAAAGGTAAGAAGTGCTGTAACGCTTCGATTTGTGCTGGTAAAAAATTACTTACGCCAAACGCTCTAACACTACCCGATCGATACAATTCAACAAAGGTATCTGCTACTTCTTGATAATCCATTAAATAATCCAAACGATGGATGAGCAATACATCCAAATAATCCGTTTGAAAGTTTTTAAGGCTTGTTTCAACACTTGCCAGGATGTGCTTGCGGGTTGTGTCATAACAATGCAAAGTGTTGTCCTCGCGATTTGGATGCACTAGTTTAATCCCACATTTCGTAATGAGTTGTATTTTTGATCTTAATTCTGGTTCTGCTGCTAAAACACGACCAAACATTTCCTCACACGTATAACCTCCGTAGATATCCGCATGATCAAAGCTTGTTACACCTGCATCAATGCATTGCTCTACCAAAGCAGTTAGTTGTTCTGTTGATAGATTCCATTCTTTTAAGCGCCAGTGGCCATGAAGAACGGATGATAATTTGACTGGTTCCATTGTTTCCCCTTAAACGCGTTAGCGTATAAACACAACACTTCCTTTGATTACTTTTTCTCGATAAGGCACTTGATCTGGATGTCCAACTGCACAAATCGCATATACTTTTTGATGCGATGGCACGCCCAATTCACTGAGCCAATTACGAACTCCTTGATCTTTACACACCTGTTTCATTTGATTGATCCAAACACTGCCTAGTTCTAACGCATGTGCTGCTAGCATCATATTTTCCATGGCACAGGCACAATCGGCACTCGCATTATGATTCTCGATATCATTGCTAACTAGAATGAGTGTATCAGCTCCATAAAATCCATATTCCGCTTGCCCCAAAGCTATCCCCATCACACGCGCAAGCGCTGTTTGTTGCTCCTTGTTTTGAATGACAAAAAATTTCCATGTTTGTGCATTTCGAGCACTAGGAGCACTTAGTCCTGCTTGCACAATCAATTCCAGTTGTTCATCCATCACACGTTCTTGTGTAAAGTTTCGACAAGTTCGTCGTGACATAATGGTTTGTATACTTTGATTCATCGTATCACCTCAAATCTATCTTACCATAGCTTCCCTTTTTTTGCTCGGTTTGTGTTGCAATGCGAACGCTTTGACTTTTTCGCTAGAACGAGTACGATAGCATTAATGGAGGAAATTTATGAAACTAGCAAAATCCTATCAATCCTATCTCGATGCACTTGAACCTACACGCACAAAGGCCCAACTCGAAGCCTTGTTTGCACAATATCCACTTGATGGGATATTAATTCAAAAAGATTGGAAACATTTATTATCCGCACAAGACTATGCCATCCTATTCCATGCAGGAACCGAACCCGCATTTAACAATGCTTATTTTGATACCCATGTGGATGGAATTTATCACTGTAAAGCTTGTGGACAACCACTGTTTGGTAGTGAAGCAAAATATGACTCAAAGAGTGGATGGCCAAGTTTTTTTGCCCCGTTACAACCCAAAGCTGTTACGTATACGATGGATTTATCCTTTATGATGATGCGCACGGAAGTACACTGTAAAAGTTGTAATGCACACCTTGGTCATGTATTTGAAGATGGACCACAACCGACCCAATTACGTTACTGCATGAACTCAGCTGCATTGCAGCTTCACGAAGAAAAACCAAAATAAGATCTCACAAACCAAAGGCTCTAAGAGCCTTTTTTTCTAGATAAGTAAGGGTAAGAAGAGTTGTGCTAAGCCCAAGAAGATAAAGAAACCAAACACATCGGTAACGGTTGTAAGAAAAATAGAACTTGCAAGGGCTGGATCTTGTCCCACAAACTTCAAAAACAATGGAATCAAATAACCAAAACAGCAAGCAACAGCAAGATTGAGTACCATAGCTGCACATAAGATCAAACCCAAGAAGGGATTGCCATACACAAGAAACAATAAGAAACCTGCAATACTACCACATACGGCGCCATTGCAAATACCCAATAAAATTTCTTTCCATACCAAGTTGCGATTGTCCTCCCATGATACTTCATGTAAGGTAATCGAGCGAATCATAACCGCTAGCGTTTGGGTACCAGCATTGCCTCCCATACCTGAAACAATCGGCATAATAACAGCCAAAGCGCTGATTTGAACAATCAACCCCTCAAATAATCCAATCACACTACTAGCAAGCAATGCTGTCGCAAGATTGACCACGAGCCAAGGTAAGCGTTGTTTGATCGAGGTGATTAAGGTGGTACGGGTACTTTCTTCTTTGGAAACCCCACCAAGGTAGAGAACATCTTCTAAATGTTCTTCCACAATGACATCAACCACATCATCCAGGGTAATAATACCAAGCAAATTACCTTGTTCATTGACTACAGGAACCACATTCAAATCATAACGCTCAACAAGTTGAGAAACACTTTCTTGATCCACATCCGGTAAGACACGAATCCCTGATTCCCACATCAAATCCGAAACAACAACATCGCCTTTGTTGCGTAACACATCCCGCAAATCTAAGGTTCCAACTAAGATATAAGCACGGTTCACCACAAAGATGGTTTCGATCACTTCGGTTTGTAAGGCGAGATGTCGGATTTTTTCTAAGGTTTCCGATACCGTCAGATGTTCACGTACCGCAACATAACGTGTTGTCATCAAACCACCTGCACTATCGGCTGGATAATCAAGTAAGCTTGCAACAATTTGAGATTGTTGGTTTTTCATTTCTTTTAGAAAATTTTTCCGTCGACCCAAAGGTAAATCTTGTAACACATCGGCTACATCATCATTTGCCATATGCGCAAACATCCCAACGATACGTTCTTTGGGTAATATTTTTATGAGTCTTTGTTGTAATAAATCTTGTGCTTGTTCAAAAATCGCAGCGAAATCTTCCAAATCCAAGTGGTTGGACAAAAAGAGTAAGTCATGATCTTCCAAAGCTTCCATGGTAGTCGCCATATCGATGGGATAGAAACCTTCTAAAAAATCATCCACTTCCTCTTTTTCACCTTGTTCCAACAATTGTCGTAACATGAGTAAATCCGTTGCTTCAAATACTGCTTGATTACCCGCTTCCTGCATGATCTCACCCCCGATGCTTTCACCTTCATTATACCCCCCTAAAATATAACTACAACTTACACAAAAAAAAACTCCACAATCGTGAAGTTTAACCTAAGAATAAATCTGAAAAGGCATAGCCTGCAAAGATATATACAAAGTTCCAAATGGTAATCCCTATGGTAGAATACAGTGTAAAGCTAACAAGATTCATGCGGAAGGTACCAGCGACCAAAGAGATAATCGTCCGTGCTACTGGAATCAATCGGGTAATGAACACACCTTTGTTTCCAAAGCGCTCAATATAACCATTTGTTTTTTCAATCGAAGGAATACTTTTGGGAATTTTACGTTTTAGTAGTTCCATGGTTCCATTACCAAAATAGTATCCAATCACATACAAAACCAAGCTACCCAAAACACCCGCAACAACACTAACACCAAGCGCACTTGCAAAACTCAAGTCCGCGCGCGATACTAGAATACCAGCAGCAGGCATGATTATACCTGCCGGTAAACCTGGTAAATTTAAATATTCTAGGAAAACAATTAAAAATAAAATTGATAATCCATACGTTGAAAAATAATTAAGAAAATCTTGAATTTCCATATCGTTACACCCTAACTAAGCTAAAAAAGCAAAATACAATAACACGGTTGCCCCTAAGACAATACGATACCATCCAAAGGCTTTAAAGTCATGGCTTTTGATCCAGCTCATTAAGAATTTAATCACAACAATGCTTGTTACAAAGGCTACGACCATTCCCAATAATAAGGTCATTAGTTCCACACCAGTAAATCCACCAGCAACTGCAAAATACTTCACTAATTTCAAACCACTCGCCCCAAACATAACTGGAATGGCTAAAAAGAATGAAAACTCTGCTGCAACATAACGAGAACACCCAATTAAAATAGCCCCTAAAATGGTTGCTCCAGAACGTGAGGTTCCAGGAATTAGCGCTAACAACTGGAATCCTCCAATGATGAGTGCATCTTTGTACGTCAAGCGGTTTAAAGAGCGAATACTTGGATGTTTCCCTTTGTTTCTATTCTCAAATACAATAAACAAAACCCCGTATAAAATTAGCGTAAACGCTACGGTTTGGTAGTTGTAGAACAGTGCATCAATGCGATCATCAAACAACAATCCAATGATAGCGGCTGGAATACACGCAACCAAGACCTTTCCCCATAAGTCCCAAATATCGTTTTTCTCTTGTAAGTTTTTACGTTTTGAAATCGGGTTGAGTTTATGAAAAAATAAAACCAACACCGCTAAAATCGCCCCCAATTGAATCACGACAAAGAACATTTCTTTGAATGCTTCACTCGAATTCAATCGAATGAACTCATCAACAAGAATCATGTGTCCCGTACTACTAATCGGTAACCACTCACTGATTCCTTCTACGACCCCTAATATAATGACTTTTACGATTTCGATCCATTCCATACTTTTACCTCGTTTCCCTTACTATTATAAACGAAACCCGTACTAATTTTAACCCTTTTTTTTTGAAACACACAATCTGTTGGATTTTTCAAAAAAAAAGGTGCAACTTGCACCTTGTTAAGAAGCAATGAGTGGATGATAGAGATGGTATTCATAAACTAGTTGACATAACTCTCCAATCAATAGATGCGCTTCGTCTATATCATAGGTAAAAATACCCAATAAAAAGGGTTCCTCTGTATAAATAATGCCGATATCATGATTATAGCCAGCATAATCACCATACTTATGTGCAATGTCTACCTCATCCACATAGGCTTTGAAATACGATTGCTGTGTCGTGTGTAACATGTCATCAATCAAGTCAGCGTAAACCGTTTGATTTGCATATAAATGTTTCATCACTTCCATCATATAGTGCGGTGTTAGTAAGTTTTGACTTAAAAAACCAGCTGGATAACTAACATCCGCATAGTCTTGTAACATCGTGCGATAACGCGTAAAACTTCCCAAATCCATCATTAAAACATTGGTTGCTACATTGTCTGAAATTTGGATGGATTGCGACAACAAGTATTCAAGTGGAACCTTTGCACCTGGTATATAGTAGCTTGTATTGTAATCCTCTCCGGTATCTGCGTAAGCAGTATACATAATGGTATCGCTAAGTCTACGCTCCCCCTTGGCAATCGCATCGTAATACAACATATTGAGTGGTACTTTAATCGTACTTGCTGCCTGCATTGCAAGATCACCTTGGATTAAGACTTCCTCTTGACTTTGGGTATGCACATAAAACAATCCAAGTTGATTGCTAGCAATTCCCTTTGCTTGGGCAAACGCACTGACAAGTGTTTCTAGTGGTTGATAGTAATCCCACCCTAAAGTTTCTTCTTTCAACACAATCGTTTTATCTTCACAAACTTCTTGTTCGTTACCATAGCTATCGATTGCATGCACACATAGTGTTTGTGTACCACTTGCTAATGTGCTTAGTTCTTGGTTTACACTAACGCTTGTTTCTGATACATCCTCCACCTGGACTAGTTCATCGATGGTTTTTTCATAAAGGAGCACCAAATCTTGTGAGGTGAATGTAATAACAGGTGCAACATCATCGACCAATAAGAGTGAAACCGTGATCTCTTTGTCATTCCAAGAAACAGTAACTTGTTGTTCTTCTCCAATCAGTGCTGCATCGTATGAGACATCTACTTTCGCATCACCTGCAAAATAAACATAATCCTTTGCCTGTTGTGGTAGTGTTTCTGTGTAAGAAAACGTAAAAACACTCTCTTTAACGATTGGAGTCGTTGTGATCCATACTCCAAGTCCTGCCACAAGGGCAACTAGTAGTCCTAGTACGACATACGTTCGTTTCATCCATACCTCCATGTGGCAGTGATCATAACAATCACTTCCCAATTTTCCACTTTATTATACAACACAATAAAAGAATCGACTAGCGTCGATTCTTTGTTGTTTTATTTTTGTTTTTTTAGATCGTAGTCATCCAAGAAACTTGTGACAACACCGTCTCTACTATACCCCATAATGGTATCAAGATTTACTTTATGTAGTGAACGGAAAATATTAATATCGACATTCGGGTTGGTTTTACGCATTCGTTTGATCATCGTCTTCATTTCCGCACGTTTGCTATTTCCACCATTATCTCCCAAAGAACAGTTTTCAGTAAAACGACAAGCACATTGGATAAACTTCAATTCATTGTAACGTACCCATTCTAAAATAGCTTCTTCTTTTACTAAATAGAGGGGACGAATCAGCTCCATACCTTCAAAATTATCAGAATGTAGTTTTGGCATCATCGTTTTATATTCTGCACCATAAAACATACTCATCAGCGTCGTTTCGATGGCATCATCAAAATGATGCCCTAGAGCAATTTTGTTACAACCACGTTGTTGTGCTTCAAAGTAGAGGTATCCACGTCGCATTCTTGCACATAAATAACAGGGGCTTTTATCCACCGTAGTTACCACATCAAAAATATTGGATTGGAAGACATCAATATCAAGTCCTAATAGCTTTGCATTATCTTCAATGCGTTGGCGATTGATTTCATTGTATCCTGGATCCATAACCAAGTAGATTACTTCAAATTTCTTTTCCCCGTATTTTTGTAATTCCTGCATGCACTTGGCAAGCAACATACTATCCTTACCACCGGAAATACAAACAGCAATACGGTCTCCATCTTGAATCATATCGTAGTCATAAATACCGGTAATAAACTTACGCCAAATCTCCTTGCGATATTTTTTCACAATACTTCTTGTTACTAATACATCTTTTGTTAATTCCACTTCTTTTTTACTCATGTCTTCCTCACTCTTACTTGGACCAGATTGCGGTCCAACTCGTCTTCAATTGTTCTATTTCTGCTTGTGTTGTCAAATGAGAAAGCGATATTCGCAAGGTTGACAACGCCTGTTTACGATTTTTATGCACAGCAAAACAAGCTTTGCTGATCGTGTTGGGTGCACTGCAAGCAGATTTGGTTGCTACCTCAATGCCTAGTGCATCAAGACGTGCTTGGATGGTCTCACTTTTTTCATCCAACACACTCAAATGCACAATATGTGGAATCGTATGGACCGTATTATTGATGCGAACGCTTGGCTGGTTTTTAAAAAACGCCAACAATCCCTGTTGCCAAGTTTGCACGATAGCAGTACGTTGTGGTTGCTGCTCTATTGCAAGTTGTAACGCGTGCGCACAAGCACCGAGTGCTGCTAGGTCTGGTGTTCCACTTCGATAACTTGTCGTTGCACCTCCACCATGCACTTGTGTTTCCAACATTACTTCTTTTTTACGCATTAAGATGCCACATCCCACCAAACCATAAAACTTATGTGGTGCAAATGCGAGCAAATCCACCCCTTGTAGCGCAAGTGGAACTTTTCCAATCGCTTGGGTCACATCAAGGTGTAATAGGGCTTGATGGTTTGCTAGTAACGCTTGGATTTTACTTAGATTTTGTAGGATTCCAAGTTCACTGTCAACTAGGACCAAGGACACTAAAATCGTGTCTGGTCGTAATAAGTCTTCCAAATGTTCCAAATCGATTTGGCCATCCGCTTGCACATCAACAAATTCAACTTCAAACCCCTGTTCTTGGAGTGCCATCAAACTTGCATGTACGGATGCATGTTCCAAATAGGTCGTGATGATATGTTTGCCTTGATGTTGATAGCGTTTTGCTACGCCTTTGAGCGCTAGATTGTTGGCTTCGGTTGCTCCTGAAGTCGGGATGACTTCATAGCCAACCAGCTGTAATGTCGCTGCAATTTGATTGCAAGACTCCTCCATTGCGCTACGAGCACTTGCCCCAGCCTGTGTCAATGCATTGGGATTCGCATGGTATTGGCGAACCAAACGCATGTACGTTTCTAGTACCTCTGGATCACATGGGGTATGGGCTGCATAATCAAAATAACTCATTTCATCACTCCTTTAACTGCACTATAATATCATATTTTTCACGTTGCAAACAGGTCTAATGCACAAAACATTGTCGGTTATTGTGGGTTTAGAGGTTGTTGAAACACGCGCTGTGCCAAGAAATCCATCCCCCAAGCACCAAGCGGAGCACAAAGTAAAATACTCAAAATAGCCAAACTCAAAGCTTGGGGTCCAATCGCAAAGCCAAGCGCTAGCGGCATTGCTCCAATACTTGCTTGTACCGTTGCTTTGGGTAAATAAGATACTACACAAAACAAACGCTCCTGTTTGCTCATTGGTGTTGGTGCTAAGGAAAGTAAGGTTCCAACACTGCGCACTATCATACCTCCTAGCACTAATATCCATGGTGTAATGCCAAAATTTTGCACAGCCGATAACGATAGATTGGCTCCAATGCTAACAAATAAGAACAGCTGCGCGATTTGCCACCATCCACCAAATACTTGTTCAAGCGCTTGCGACTCCACAGTGGATGCATGATGCACCATCGTTCCGATCACTATAAGCGAAAGCAGAGCAGAATATGCAATTTGAGGAGCTAGTAAGGCTTCTAATTGTAATAAGAACCCACCAATTGCTAAGAGGCATAGCGCTTTGATTAAACTGTTTGCTTGTACTAGTGTTACGCATTTTCGAATACACCAACCTAATAGGAGCCCTAAGCCAATTCCTAGTAACAGCGAACTAGACAGCTGGTAGAAGAAACTGCCAAAACTCATCGCACTTGTTGTACTTGTTACAATACCAAATAAGACGAGTACCACCACATCATCCACACTTGCACCAGCTAAGAGTAAAGTTGCGATTTTTTTACTCCTTGGATGATGATGTTGCATCAAAGCTAACATCCGCGGAACTAGAATGGCAGGACTTACTGCACTTACGACACATCCTAAAATCAAAGCATCCTGTATTCCACATCCCATAAGCCACATGCCCAAAGCTGCTACTCCAGCAATTTCAAATATGGCTGGTAGAAACGCAAGCAAAAACGCACTCCATCCCAGCTCTTTCAATAATCGAAAATCAAATTGTAATCCAGCACGTAGTAAGATGATGATGAGCGCAATTTGACGAAAGGTCGGGGCGATTTCATAAAAGTTCACAGAAAACAAAGCAAATCCACTTTGTCCTAATAGGATCCCACAAACTAACATCCCAACTAGCGGTGGTAGCTTCCCTTTTTGCGCCAATTGCGCTCCAACGATACCAAAGAAAAACAATAAACTTAAATCGAATAACATATTGACCTCCTACCATAAAAAAACAGCTCATGCCCTGCACAAAAAACATGCAGAAGTCATCAGCTGTTACGAGCGGTTTGTTTCAAATAGAAACCGGGAGTACTTCATTCCCTAGGTTTACTCTATCACAGTACAGAGTACAATGCAATGCATTATCCACCTAAATATGCTTGTTTTACCGCCTCACTTTCTAAAAGGGTCGCCCCTTCACCTTCTAATACAATGCGACCATTTTCTAATACATAACCATAATCCGCAATGGAGAGTGCTAATTTAGCATTTTGTTCAACAAGCAAAATTGTTGTCCCTCTTGCATTGATTTCCTTGATAATCGAAAAAATTTGTTGGACAAAAATAGGTGCAAGTCCCATACTGGGCTCATCCAACAAAAGCAGACGTGGACGAGACATCAAAGCACGCGCCATTGCCAACATTTGTTGTTCACCACCCGAAAGGGTTGCTGCATTTTGGTGTTTACGTTCCTTTAGGATAGGAAACAAGGTAAAACACCAAGCCAAATCCTCTTTGATTGCTTCTTTGTCATTTCGTAAATAGGCTCCTAGTTCTAAATTTTCTAGTACACTAAGTCCAAAGAAGATCCGTCTTCCTTCCGGTACTTGTGATAAGCCTTTAGCAACAATACGTTTGGGTTTCCACTTGGCAATACTTTCATCCTCAAAAAGAATATCTCCACTGGTAATCGTCTTGATATTGCTTAAGCTTTGCAAGGTTGTTGTTTTACCAGCGCCATTACTGCCAATCAACGTGACAATACTGCCCACCGGTACATGAAAACTCACATCCTTAACCACATGAATAAGTCCATAATGGACATTGAGTCCACTCACCTTTAACATACGACATCCTCCCCAAGATACGCCTTGATCACCTCTGGATTTTTTTGAATTGCTTCGGGTTCTCCTTCGGCAATTAGGGTCCCATGATCTAAGACATAGATGCGCTCACAAATCCGCATGACCAAACTCATATCGTGTTCAATTAACACAACAGCAAGATCAAAGGTCGTTTGAATATCTTTGATGAGGCTTGTTAGTTCTGCGGTTTCTTGTGGATTCATCCCTGCGGCTGGTTCATCTAAAAATAATATTTTCGGTTGGGTCGCTACGGCCCGAGCGATTTCAAGTTTTCGTTGCTCTCCATAGGAGAGATGGTCTGCACGCCAATCGATTTTATCCAATAAACCAACCAAATCCAGTAATGCCATTGCTTGTTTTCTTACTCTTGCTTCTTCTTGATAAAAGCGAGGTAGTCGTAATATTGCTACGAGTGGATTGTATTTTGTTTTGGAATGCATCGCAATGAGGACATTGTCTAAAACCGTTAAACTCTTAAACAAACGAATGTTTTGAAACGTTCGCGCCAAACCACAACCCGTTATTTGATAAGGTTTCTTTTTATGTAAGTCAACACTGAAGCTATTACCATGTTCAAGGATAACACTGCCCAGTGTTGGCTCATAGACTCCACTAATTACATTGAATAAGGTAGTTTTTCCTGCACCATTGGGGCCGATCAAGCCAACCAACTCTCCCGCTTTGATTTCCATATTGATATTTTCTAGCGCTAAAAGTCCATAAAAACTTTTGGTGAGGTTGTTAATTTTTAACGTTGCCATGACTGACTCCACCTCCTTTGCTCGCCAACCGACGATACATTGCAGAGAACGTAAACTCTTTGGTTCCCAAGAGTCCTTGCGGACGGAAAATCATGATGCAAATAAGCGCGAGCGCATAAATAATCATTCGTAATTCACCAAATTGTTGCAGGAACATCGAGATAATACCGAGTACAATACCAGCAATGATACTACCACTCACACTACCCAATCCTCCAAATACAACAATAACTAGAATATCAATCGACTTCGAGAAGCCAAACATCTCCGGTTTTACCACATAATAGAAGTTAGCATATAGCACACCAGCTAGGCTTGCAAAGATAGCGCCAATCACAAAGGCCATAACTTTATAGCGTGTGGTAGGAATGCCCATTGATTCCGCTGCAATTTCATCTTCCCGAATCGAAATACAAGCACGTCCATGCGTAGAACGTCCAAAGTTAACAATTACAAGAATACATAACACAACACTTAACCAAAGAATTGGCCAGGTTGTCAACAGTGGAATATTGCTAATTCCACTCGCACCGGAGGTGATTTTCATATTCAAGATTATAATACGGATAATTTCTCCAAACCCCAAGGTAGCAATCGCTAAATAGTCACCTCGAAGTCGTAAGGTTGGAATCGCAACAACCAGAGCTGCGAGTGAAGCAATGATCGCTCCAACGATGATTGCCACCAACATCCCTCCAAGATTTGGTTGTAAACTGGTAATGATTGCTGCACTGTAGGCACCAATTGCCATAAAACCAGCATGCCCCAAGGAAAACTGTCCATTGATTCCAATAATTAAATTTAAACTCACTGCTAAAATAATATTAATACAAATACTTGCTAATGTAATTTGATAATAAGCATTGATGATATTTGTCGATATCAGCACGGCAATCACAAGATACACAAATAGACTAAGTGCTAGCCAGCTCAAATTGAGTCGATTGAAATAGTGTTTCATAGGCTACACCTTCTCTTTGTGATGTTTGCCAAGTAGGCCAGCGGGACGTAAGATAAGAATCACAATCAAAATCGCATATACCACGCCATCTTTGATTAAGCTACCACCATAGCCACTTACCAAGGTTTCAATTAAACCAATCGAAAGTCCACCAACCATAGCTCCAGGGATGATACCAATCCCACCAAATACCGCAGCGACAAAGGCTTTAAGACCTGGGACCATCCCCATAAGTGGGGAAATGGAATTGTAGTAAACACCTACAAGAACTCCCGCAGCACCTGCTAGTGCACTCCCAATCGCAAACGTATAGGAAATGGTCCGATCGACATCAATTCCCATCAGTTTAGCAGCATCGGCATCTACACTAACCGCACGCATCGCTTTTCCCATTTTTGTCTTCTTTACGATAAAGGTTAATAGGATCATCAAACCAAAGCTAATCCCAAAGATCAGCAATTGTTGTGAGGTAACAACCAAACCATTCCAGCGATAAACCGTATTTTGAACAAGTGGGGGGAAGGTTTTTACTTCCGCCCCCATGAGTTTCATCGTTCCATATTCTAAGAAGAATGACACACCAATTGCGGTAATCAACACGGCAATACGTGTCGCATTGCGTAACGGTTTATAAGCAATCCGTTCAATTAAGACCCCGATAATGCTACTGACTACCATCGAAGTGATGAAAGCTGCGACGAAATTAAACTGTAAATACGTCGTTGTTAAGAATGCGACATAGGCACCAATCATATAGATATCGCCATGTGCAAAGTTAATCAACCGGATAATCCCATACACCATCGTATACCCTAAGGCAATTAAAGCATAGATACTTCCAAGCGATAATCCGTTGATCAGTTGTTGCAAAAATTGTGTCATTTTTATCCCCCCTTTTTTTAGAATGGAATTAAGGATTTACTTTTACACTACTTGTTTGTACTCCATTTTGTAGTTCAATTACCACTGCTGACTTCACGGCATCATGCAAGGAGTCAACTGTAATCGTTCCGGTAACACCGACAAAACCTACGGTTTGTTCCAAAGCTTCTTTGACAGTTTCCGGAGTTGTTGTACCTGCACGATTGATCGCATCAATCGCAAGTTTCGCTGCATCATAACCAAGAGCTGCAAACGCATTTGGTTCAGTGCCATATTTTGCTTTGTAATCAGCGATAAAGGAAACAACATTTTCATCTTCATCTAAACTAGAATAATGCCCAGAGAAATATACATCATTCAAATTGGCATCGGTTGCAAGTTCATTGAGTACAGGAGAGTCAAAGCCATCGGCTCCAACAATCGGAGTTGTAATTCCCATCTCTCTTGCTTGTTTGATGATGAGTCCTGCTTCTTCATAATATCCAGGAATAAACAATACATCATCTTCCCCAATCGATGCTTTGATACGCGTTAATACCGCGTTAAAATCTTTATCACCAGCAACATAGGATTCTTTTAAAACAATGGTTCCTCCATCTGCTGTAAATTTTGTTTCGAAGTTTTCACTCAAGCCTTTTGCATAATCACTGGAAGAGTCCCCTAAGATAACTGCACGTCTTGCTCCTAGATTTTGATAGGAGAAATTAGCAAGTGTTACACCTTGGAAGCTATCTTTAAAGCAGGTACGGAATGCATATGCTTGTGCACTTGTTCCATCGTTAGTTACATCATCTGCTGTTCCCGATGGTGTTACTACTGGTACTTTGTATTGATTTGCAGCAGGAACCGTAGCTTTGGTGGCACCTGATGTTGCTGGTCCAATCACAACGCTAACTAGATCTTGTGTTGCTAATTTTGTGAATACACTCAGTGCTTCATCTGCGGTCGACTTGTTATCTAATTTTACGAGTTCAATTTGTTTTCCTAGGACTCCACCAGCAGCATTTGCCTGTTCAATTGCCAATTCAATTCCTGATAACTCCGCTTCCCCATAACTTGCGACAGCACCAGATAGTTCTAAATTGACACCGATTTTAACTGCATCCGAAGAGTTGGAACTACAGCCAGTTACAAGAACAAACGAACATACCAATGCAAACAATTTCTTATACGACATAAACATACCTCCTTTTTTTTGTAATTTTACCCATTATAGTACAAACGCTTACATCTTGCAAGCGATGTTTTCATAAATCGTGAAATTTGTTTCAAACTATGAAAAAACGATGCATTTTTGGTTAAACATAAAAAAACACCGTTTTAGTTCGGTGTTTTTGAAAAGTGTAACAACACTTGGGTTCCTTGGTTCTCATAAGAAGTCAATGTAATGTCTCCATGCATCTCCTGCATTCGATTTTTCGCAATAAACAATCCAAGTCCATCTCCTGTTGCATCGTTGCGCTGTTCACGGTAATACGCATCAAAAGCATGTGTGATTGCATGTTCACTCATCCCGATTCCCGTATCATCAATATGGACAAGCAACTCATTTGGTTTTTGTTCTAACCAAAGGCTGACTTTAGATTCGCTTTTCGAAAACTTTAACGCATTGGTGAGTACATTATAGATTACTTGTCTAGCTGCTACTGCATCACACCATACACTCGTATCATCTAGTAGCGACACTTGCAATTCGATTGCTTTGTTATCGAATAAGAATTGCATACTAGCAATGACTTGCTCGAGTATGGTAGAGAGTGATTGGACTTTTAAATCCAATCTTGCTTGATCTTGTTGTGCATCCATTACATCACTCATATTACGAATCAAATGGGTAATGCCATCGACTTGTTGCAAACAAACGTTTACCGTATTTGCATCTAAGTCCATGACTTCATCCTGCACGGCTTCTAGATGGTTTTTCAAAATAGTAAGTGGTGTTCGTGTTTCATGCACCATTTGGTCTACACTTTGTTTTCTTGCCATTGCTTTGAGCTTTAACTTTTGATCGAGTGTTTGTAAGGTATCTTGAATTGCCTGTATTTCCACTAGCTTACTTGGTTGTATTACCACTTCATTTCCTAATTGTAAGGTTTGAGCTAACTGCGCCGTTTGTTTCAAATCTCTGGTTGTTTTCTTACTTGCAAAACGCGCTAAAAGACTTGCTAACACAATAACAAACAGAGCAGAACCTAGACCAATCCATAGCAATTGCACGGTAAAGGATCTAGCAGCTTCATACTGTGCCACTTCACTTACGGTGCTTACTTGCAGTGTTCCAATCATTTCTCCATCTTCACTTAAGATAATGGTTTCCGTATACTCATCACGACTGTGCATCATCCCTTTTCTTGCATCTTCTGAAACATCTACGAGGAGTCGATTATCTTCATCGTATAAGCGAATGCGCGTTATGGGATCAGCAATACGTGACTTATATTCTGCTTGAATGAGTACTTGGCTCAATTCACTCGATAGCGCACGTTCACTAAATGTTGTCAGTTCACTTAGGGAGCGATTGTATTGTGTAATCAAATAGGAATTAAAGTTTTGATTGACTAAACTTCCTAATAACAACGTATGAACGCCAATTGCGACCACTGCAATTAAAACCGCAAATCGCATCCATTGCTTTTTCAGTGTCATAGTCCACCCTCCCCGAAGATGTATCCTGCTCCATATTTCGTTTTAATGTAAACAGGGTTTTTAGGATCTGCTTCTATTTTTTGTCGCAAGCGTTTGATATACGTATCCATACTGCGATCATAACCTTCAAAGCGATCACCAAAACTTTGTTCAATGAGTTGTTCTCGACTCAGTACCTGACCACGATGTTCCATCAAGGTACGTAATAAAGAAAATTCCACACTGGTAAGTTCAATTTCCTCATGATTTTTATAGCACTTCATCGCTTTGATATCTAAACTTAAGCTCAAGTAATCTAGCGTATCTTGTACTTTTGGATATACACGTTTGATGATGGCATGAATGCGTTTCATCACTTCACGAGCAGAAAACGGTTTGAGCACATAATCATCGACTCCAAGATCAAAACCTTTCAAGCGATCAGCTTCTTCCACTTTTGCCGTCAACATTAAAACGGGAACCTCACTTGTTTGCCGTATATTTTTCAATACTTCAAACCCGTCGATTCCCGGCATCATTACATCCAAAAGTACAAGATGAATGGTATGCGAGGCGAAGGTTGATAGTGCCTGAAAACCGTCCACAGCCACTAGCACGTCAAACCCTTCTTTTCGTGCATATTTTTCTAGTATCAATGCAATTTCTGGTTGATCCTCAACAATCAATATGCTTTTTTTCATACCACTCACCTCATTATTCTTATTCTATCAAAGCCTAATTGTTATGCAAATGTAACAACTTCGACCGTGTCATCGCTGAAATCCATGAATTTCGCTTTTTGGTTGCTTACGCGTACCATACCAATCAACGTATCATTTGAAACAATTTCAAATGTATACCCTTTTGTTGTTTTGATTACTTTTGAGATCGTACCCGTAACACCTTCTTCTTCCAACAATGCTTTTGCTTGTGCTGTTGCATCCGCTTCAGTGATTGTTGTTGTCTCTTCAGTTGTTTCTTTCTCTGAATCTTGTTTTTTCGAGTTTGTTTTAATTTCACCCGTAGCTTCGTTTACACGGTATTCACTATACGTTCCATCCGCGTTTTTAGCACGTAGGATAACATCGTCACCATCCACGATGATCATTGATTCAATATCTAGACCAAGTGTTGTTGCTTGTTCTATTACCGCTGCTTTTAAATCTGCAGTAGCTAGTGCTTCGCCATCATTTTCAGACTTATCTCCACGTGTCCCAGTTGAAGTTTCATCTTGCGTTGTATCTTGTGTTGTATCTTGTGTTGTATCTTGTGTTTGTTCTTGTTTGTTCGTTTGTGAGGTTGTATTATCACTTGTAGCTTGTACGGCAACACCCAAACCTAAGCAGATAACACCAACTGCGATTAACCATTTAAGCTTGCTCATTGTTTGTCTCCTCTACTGCTACTGTTTCAACTTCTACAGCTTCAACTTCAAGCGTTTCTGTAGCTTCTACACTTGTTTCTCCTAGCAATACACGACGACGTGCGAAATACTCTTCTTCACTCAATTCACCTTGAGCAAATTGCATTTTTAATGTTTCTTCCCATTTACTTGGTTTATTTTTTTGTACTTCCTTGACGATGTACAATACCAAAGCAACGATTAGTACAATCACACCAACGGTAAAGATGGCAGATCCAATGCTATTCCCGCGCCCACCGTAGTGTGACATCATTCTTGTAATTGTGTTCATTTCATACCTCCTAGCAATTTTGATTGCTTACAACTAGAGTATAAAAAAACAATATGACACAATTATGACAGTGAAAAAAAATAAAAAACAGCATACTTCTTTGAGAAGTATCCTGCTTTTTTGTTTATTCTACTGATTTTAATGATTCTACCATTTCAATCTCTTTGAGTGCTTTACGCATCGAAAGATTAACCATAATCGAGAAGAACATCGTAATTACAAAACTATAGAAATAACTCATCCACTGGATTTGTTTATCAAAGATGACAGAGTCTTGTTCGACAATACTCATAATAAAACGATGCATCAATACACCAAGGAAGACACCTGCAAAGCTACCAATAATCGTTAAAACGATATTTTCACGGTAGACATAGCTTTCTACTTCACGGTCATAAAAGCCCAATACTTTAATCGTTGCAATTTCACGCATCCGCTCTGAGATATTGACATTGGTCAAATTATACAATACGACAAACGCCAACAAGCCAGCAGAGAGAATTAAGACAAGTACAACAATATTTAAACTTTCAATCGTTTGATTAAAGCTATCTGCAATCGAGGAATAGAAACTTACACTCGATACTTGGTCCAACCCATTGATTTGTTCTGCTAGAGCTGTTTCAAGTTGAGGATCGCTCACATTGAGTAAGATGGCAGTTTTATCTGGAATTTGATTGAAGATTTGTTCATAATACGCATCACTCATCACCATAAAGTGATTGATGTAATTCACAAACACCCCAGAAATATTTACCGTATAGCTTTTGCTATCTACTTCAAAACTAAATTGATCTCCAGCTTTAACACCAAGTGTTTTGGCCATTTTTTCTGAAATTAAGACCCCATCTTGTTGTAAGGTTAACAATTTCTTTGTTTGCACGTCCGCAAGTTCAAAATACATATGATAATCAAAACTAGAATCAAGGCTAATCAAATCAACCATGCTATCTTTTTGATTTAATACAACATTTGTTTGTACAATCGTCGCTAAGTTGCTGTGTTCTACACCATCCAAGCCTGCGATTTGTGAATACAACGTTTGAATTTCTTTACTCGTTGCATCGCTATCAATACTCACATCTCCATCGTATTTTTGAATCACACCAAATTGCTTCTCAACAATTCCACTAATGGAATCACGAATACCAAAACCTGCAAGCAATAAAGCAAAGCAACCTGCAATCCCAATCACACTCATAAAGAAGCGTTTTTTATAACGGAAGATATTACGAGCAGTTACTTTTTCAGTAAAGCTAAGACGTTTCCAAATAAATCCAATGCGTTCTAACAAAATACGTTTTCCCACCGTTGGTGCTTTTGGACGCATCAAGGTCGCTGGTGTTTCCACTAACGTTGCATAACTTGCATAGAGGGTGGTCCCTCCAATGGCAAATGTAAAGAAGATGGTTGCAACGATCGCGATTTGTAAATCATAGGTCATCACGATACTAGGTAGGGTATACATCATACCCCATGCATTATAGATTACATATGGGAATAAATTCATCCCTACCACACAACCTAAAATACTTCCTAAAAAGCTAGCACAAGCTGCATAAATTAAATATTTACTAGCTATGGCAACTTTACCATAACCAAGTCCTTTTAAGGTTCCAATATAACCGCGTTGTTCATCAACCATGCGTGTCATCGTCGTCAAACAAACAAGGGCAGCAACCAAGATAAAGAATAGTGGGAACACTTTCGCAATCGATTCCATTTGATTGGTTGCCATACGGTAATCAACAAAACTATAGTTTTTCTCACGACTTAAAATATACCAAGAAGGCTCTTCTAGTGCTTCTAACTGCGCTTTAGCATTCGCTAGTTCATTGCTTGCTTTCTTCAGTTCGATTAGTCCCTCTTGTTCTTGTTCTAAGAGGACACTTCGTGCTTCATCAAGTGCAATTTGTCCAGCAACCACCTGTGATTTCCCCGATTGAATTGCAGCATACGTTTGTTGTTCTTTTTCCGCTAAACTCACTTTTTGCGTATCCATTTGCGCACGTTGCTCATTTAGATTTTTTTCAGTCGCATCCAGTGCTGCTGGTGTTTGTGCAATCGTTGTTTCAAGTTGAGTGAGTTGCGTAGCTAACGTAGCTCGTTGCGCTTGTAACCCCTCAAGTGTCGCCTGATCGCTTGTTTGGGCAATTTGCGCATCCAAGCTAGCAATTTGTGTTTGTAATGTTGCAACATTTGCTTGTAACTTTGGTAAGCCCGCTAGAAAATTTGCACGTTCTTGCGCTACGCTAGCCAGAGCTGCATCAATGGTCACTAGCCCTTGTTCTAGTTGGGTTTGCGCCGTAGCAAATTGTGTTTTCGCATCGCTAAGCTGCTGTTCCAACATTGCTAGGGTATTCGTTAAGTTTTGTTGTTGCGTTGCTAATTCAGCTTTTCCACTTGCAATGCCTTCTTCAAACAACGCTTTATTTTCTAAATATAAGTCTTCACCCTCTTGAATTTTCGCATAGGCCTCGTCTTTGATTTCATCAAAACGAATTTGAGCACGCTCACTTCCAAACGTATCCAATACGGATTCCATTGGGCTAACAAAATCTAAATATGCTTGATCAAAGCTATTATAAGCTTTGGCCCCTTCGATAGTTACTAAGGTTTCTGTATATACTTCCATCGTAAAGTTAGAATCTAAAATACCTACAACACCATCCAAACGCCCATCACCAAGCTTCGTACTACCCAACTCATAGGAAATGCTATTTGGGCTTTCAACCAATCCAACAACAGTGAAGGTTGTCGTTGTTAATTGTTCACTCAAATCATCTTTTGGTAAATAGAGGGTAATCTCATCTCCAATCGCATACAATGATTCCATCATCGAAGACACTTTAACTACCGCTTCATCGTTCGATTGGGGTAAACGCCCATCTAGCAGTCGGTATTGGTTAATATAATCTGGATTATCCGCACTGGTATCTAACGGTAAACTTTCTACCTTAAATTCAAGTTCCCGCGTTCCTACTTTACTCATGGCATCCAGTGATTTACTACCATAAACTCCTGCTACTTGTTCTAATGCACGCAGCGCAACAAGATCTTCATCCGTAAATCCCATCGTAGAAACTAAGGAAAAATCGCGGAAATTGGTTTCATCGTAATAGCGGTCTACATTGTTTCGCATCACCGGTGCACTCGTTGTTACACCAGTATAGAAAGCAACACCGATCGCAACGATGAGCATAATAGAAATAAAGCGACCCTTGCTTTTCTTTACTTCTCTGAGGACATCTTTTCGAAACGTTTTCATACTACCACTCTAAGTCCATAACATCCATTTTGGTTTCATTGTATTTCATTGAGTCGATCATTCCGTTTTTCACATGAATCACCTTATCCGCAATTGGTGCTAACAAAGAGTTGTGGGTAATGACTACAATGGTAGTTCCATAATCACGATTCATTTCTTGTAGTAATTTTAAAATGGCTTTCCCTGTTAAGTAATCCAGCGCCCCCGTTGGTTCATCACACAACAATAATTTTGGATTTTTCGCCAAGGCACGAGCAATCGCAACGCGCTGTTGTTCTCCCCCAGATAACTGCGAAGGAAAATTCCCTTTACGATCTTGTAAATCTACAGCTGCCAACATCGTAGCTGGATCGATAGGATCCTTACAAATTTGGGTAGCTAACTCTACATTTTCAAGTGCTGTCAAGTTTTGTACCAAGTTATAAAATTGGAACACAAACCCGATTTCATGACGACGATAGGTCGCTAGTTGCTTGCTATTGTACTTGGTAACTTCCTGTCCATCGACTAGAATTTCTCCACTACTCGCCTGGTCCATCCCACCTAGAATATTCAAAATGGTACTTTTTCCAGCACCTGAATTTCCTACAACAATAACAAATTCCCCTTTATTGATCGTAAAATCCACACCGTTCAAAGCACTAATTTCCACTTCTCCCATGCGATAGATTTTTTTCACGTCTTTAAATTCAATGTACGTATTCATACTTCCATCTCCTATCTTAACTTTTTTATTCTATCACATTTTGTAAGACAATTGCCTGCTAACCCGGAAATAACAAAAAATACCACACTTCAAA
>JBOFMT010000112.1:0-5409 GCA_051658525.1 Erysipelotrichaceae bacterium
ATCAATTTTAGCGACACGTCGCATTAACTGCTCGACCTGTTCCGTTTTAAATTTTGCTTGTTCCTGTGCATCCATATGTTGAAGTTGACAACCTCCACAGCGTTGATAGATTGGACAAGCTGGTTGTACGCGATGCGGACTTGTTTTTCTTAATTCCACAATTTTAGCGTAACCATAGGTTTTCTTTACCATGGTAACAACCAACAATGCTTCTTCTCCAACTAAGATATCCTTTACAAAGAGGGGGAACCCAGCAATCTTAACGACACCATGGCCATTATACGTATACGATTCACAGGTACCTAATACTTGTTCATTTTTTTTCATGGTGTTTCTCCTTAAAAAAATAGGGCATTTGCCCTATTTTATGTTTATTCTGTTCCTGAAGTATCAGGGTTCAATAATTCATTTGCCACATCTTTATCTCTAGGACTAGAAATGGTATTGTTGCTACCTTTTTCTGCTGCACCTGTTTTAGTATAAGCATAATGAAGGTATCCATCACGATTTTCATCGTTTGCAATATAGTTAAATACATTGACTTCCAAATCATACATTTTTACCGTTGCCGTGTTTGTAAAATAAGTTTCGATTGGCAATTGTTCTTTTATTTTACTTACAACTTCCGTTCTTGCAGCTTCGATTTCATCCGCCGTAGCATCATCTTTCATATCCACAAGTACACGAACGGTACCCGTTTTCAAGTTGACGGAGATGGATTCCATCCCCTCAATTGTAATTTGGTTCAAACTTGCGATTTGCTCCTCTGTAATAGCAGGGTCTAACTGTGAGTTAAAGCGATTTTCAACTACAGGTTCTCCTTTTTTCTCTAGACTTCCTAGTAGAATCACACCTAGGAAAATAACAGGGATAAAAATAACAATCAACCCTACAATTAATATATAATTCGGCTTCTTTTTCTTTTTGATTTTTAAATCTTTCTTTTCAGCCATAACAATCACTCCTTTTTATCTCTTCTATTTTACTCCAAAACAAGGAAAATTGCTATCTTTTGTTTAATTCCTCTACGAGTAGCTTATTGGTCATTGCTGGATTTGCTTGCCCTTTGGACGCTTTCATTACTTGTCCTACTAAGAAACCTACCGCACGATCTTTTCCATTTTTAAAGTCAATAATACTTTGCTCATTGGCATCCAACACTTGGTTGATAATAGCAAGAATTACAGAGGTATCGCTCATTTGCTTCATCCCTTTTTCTTCCACAACCGCTTTTGGTGTTTTTCCTTTGAATAATTCTTCAAATACAATTTTCGCTTGCTTACTTGAAATCTCACCATCTTTGACCATATTGATCATTTCAGCTAAGTCCTCCGCTTTTAAACTAGCCTCTTGTAATTTGATTCCCAATTTATTCAACATAGCACTTGTTTCTGTAATAATCCAGTTCGCTGCTAGTTTATATTCAGTGGTATGTGCTACGACTTGGTTGTAGAAATCACTATTCTCTTTATTGGCAACCAACACACTAGCATCATAATCCGATAACCCGTACTGGCTCATATACGTAGCTTTACGTTGTGCTGGTAATTCTGGTAAGGTTTCACGAATGTGCATTACAAAGTCTTCACTCAAACGAACCGGTGGAATATTTGGTTCTGGGAAATATTTATAATCGACAGTCCCTTCTTTTTTACGCATTAAAATCGTTGATTTTGTAGCTTCATCAAAACGACGTGTCGCTTGTTCCACTTGACCTCCGGATAAAATCAATTTACTTTGACGTTCCATTTCGCTCTCGATTGCTTTTTGGACATTAGAAATTGAATTTAAGTTTTTAATTTCTGATTTTACACCAAAGTAATCCACACCATGAGGACGTAAAGAAATATTAACGTCACAACGCATACTTCCCTCTTCCATACGTACATCACTAATACCCAAATAATACAACATCAAGCGTAGTTTTTCTACGAATGCCGCTGCTTCTTTTCCACTACGGATGTCCGCTTCCGTTACGATTTCAATGAGTGGTGTTCCCGCACGGTTAAAGTCAATGAAGGTTCCATGATCGTCATGAATTTGTTTTGCTGTATCTTCTTCCATATGAATACGGTTGATACGAATTTCTTTTTTCACACCTTCTACTTCAATTTCAACGCGACCATCGCGTCCGATTGGATGGAATTGTTGGGTAATTTGGAATCCTTTTGGTAAATCGGAATAGTAGTAGTTTTTACGGTCAAAACGTACGAGTGGATCAATAGTACAATCCATAGCCATACACGCTTTTAAAGCAAACGCTACCCCTTCTTGATTTAAACAAGGTAAGACACCTGGATGACCCAAGTCAATTTCATTTACACATGTATTTGGTTCTGCTGCAAAGCTAAGTGGTGCACCAGAGAACATTTTTGTTTTTGTTTTTAATTCACAGTGGATTTCAATCCCAATGACGGTTTCAAAACTCATTAGATTACCTCCTTACAAGCATCTGCTAATCCGGTTACGTGTTCCATTGCACAAGCAACATTCAACAACGTTTGTTCTTGGAAGGCTTTTGCTGTTAGATTTACGGCAACTGGTAAACCATCAATATAACCCATAGGAATCGTAATCGATGGATAACCCGAGAAGTTACCAAGTAACATATGATTTTCCGCAATTAAGTAAGTAGAAGACAATTTATCCTCATGACAATCATCTACATGTGGTGCTACACTACCCGCTGCTGGGGCAAACAACACATCATAACCCTCTAGGGCTTTCGCAAGTTCAGCAACCAACAAACGTCTTACTTTTTGTGCTTTACGCAACAAGCGATCTTGGTTTTCTTCAAATAAGGCATAGCTTCCAATCACAAAGCGTTTGCGTACTTCACTTGAGAATCCAAGTGTACGACTACTTGTCATTACTTCTTCTACTTCATCTCCGCGCTCACGCATACCATAGCGAATCCCATCAAGATTCGAATGATTGGATGTTGCTTCCGCATTGGCAATAATAAAGTAAGTAGGTAACATCGTTTTCATCAAGGTTTCATCCATACGAATGTATTCTACAATCGCACCTTGTGCTTTCATTTTTTCCAACAATTCCAAGCTCATCTCTTTGATTTTCGGATCTTCTACTGCTTCTAATACATTTTCAAACACGGCAATACGTTTGCCTTTCATCTCACAATTTAAGTCTTCAGCATACGCCGGTACCGGTTCATACGAAGTCGTCATATCATGATCGTCACGTCCTGCAATCGTTTCTAGTGTTAGTGCTGCATCGTATACATTACGCGTAAAGCATCCAACATGGTCTAAGCTACTTGCATAAGGAATGACACCATAACGAGAAACACGACCATAGGTTGGTTTCAAGCCTACCACACCACAATAAGCAGCTGGTTTACGGATGGAGTCTCCAGTATCTGTACCAAGTGCCATCGGCACAACATTCGCAGCAACGAGCGCTGCACTACCCCCAGATGATCCTCCAGAAATACGTTCATAATCATATGGATTGTTTACTTTTCCTGTATAGGCATTCAAATTGGTACCACCCATACCCAATTCATCCATGCTCGATTTCCCAATAAGAATGGCTCCAGCCGCTTGTAATTTTTTCACAACCGTTGCATCATAAATTGGAATATAGTTATCTAAAATACGACTTGAAGCCGTCGTACGAATTCCCTTTGTTAAGATATTATCCTTTACGATAATCGGTGTCCCGTAAAAGTGTGCATTTTGTTCTTTGTCCTGCAATGCAGCTACTTGCGCATCAACTTCGCAAAAGGTAACAACTGCATTTAATTCCTCATTGGCACGTTTGGCATAGTCCAAACATTCATGTGCAATCGCATGGGTATCTTTGTGTTTAAATTCGTTAATTTTCATTATTTGACCACCTTTGGAACACCAATCATTCCATTTTCTGTATCATGCGCATTCAATAAAGCAGCATCTTGGCTCACAACTTGGCTCACCTCATCCATACGCAAGAACGTTGTTTCTTGTTCGAATGGAAACACCATTTCTTCCACTCCATCTGTATCAATCGCATCAAACAACGCCAATTGTTCCTCTAACGTTTCAAAATCGCGTTGTAAATCTAAGATTTCAGTTTCATTTAATTCAAACATCAATTGCTTTGCTAATTTTTGAAAATAAGCAGCACTATAAGCTTTCATCTTCTACCTCCTAATCCAACAGTGTAATCGCAAGGTCTTTCTTAGGTTCCTTCACGATTATAGCTTTGGTTTCTTTTGCACTTTTCACTTCAATTTGAATCGTGTAATCCGCATCGACAAACGTTGGTAACAGACTTGCTAAGTATTGTACCAAGCCCTGAATTTCCAAATACGTTTTCGCCTGCATCGTTACCGTAAGATTCAATTGTTGTAAGGAATCATTTTGATACTTCCCTTGTCCGATAATACCAATATCTTCCGGTAAAAACAAGTGTAAACTATTCTTTATTTCATTGAATTGTGAGGTTGTAAGTGGATCTAGACTACTTGCACGACTACTTGGAAATAATACCCACTCTTCACTGATTTGTGTCATCTTGGTACTTCTTGAATCAAACAGTCCATATCCCATATAACTACCAGGTAAATTGGCATCGGTACTTCCCGCTTTATAGAGCGTTAATAGGATTGGTAGATTGCCTACCTCAGGAAGGGTACGTAAATATTGTTCAAAACGAATCGCAGCTTCACTACCATAAGCAAACAATGCCTCATCGGTAATGGTAACCGTTGTCCCATATAATCCATCATCTACACTTTGATTCGGTGATAATACGATTGCAAAACTGAGGCCTTCTAATTGATAGCCAGAACTTGACTGTTTATAGAAATCGACTTCATAAATATCATTTACAATAACAGCATTTTCAATTTCGATACCTTCTCCATTGGGAAACATACTTCCCGATTCTGGATTCAACCCATAGGTATTATCGGCAGACGAACGGCGCAATAAGGAAATTAATTGATTATACCCAATCAGTTCCCCATCTTTGATCCAATATTCGTTTGGCGAAAAATGTTGTTTGGACAATTCCAACAATCCCGTACCAATCGTTTCCACATCGCGAATACTACGCTTGTACATATTGTGTACCTGACGCGCATCGTTTACCGTGTACGGTAAAATAAAACTATATTCTCCATCGATGACACTTTCAATGACTACGTCATTTTCACCATCGTTAATTTCTACATCTTGGCATCCACTCAACAGAAGCAGTGCAACCAGTGCTAATCTAACTATTTTCATACTGTTTCACCTCTTCTACAAACGTTGCTTCATCCATAGTCGCTACACCCAAACTTTGTGCTTTCGTTAGCTTACTACCTGCCGCTTCACCATAAATTACCAGATCGGTCTTTTTCGATACCGAACCACTCACTTTCGCACCCAAACGCTCTAGCAGTGCTGTTGCCTCTTTACG
>JBOFMT010000113.1:0-1283 GCA_051658525.1 Erysipelotrichaceae bacterium
AAACCGCGATTTGGAATGCGGGGTTGATCCAAACCCATAATAATCCTAATCCATTTCTACTAAATTCTGTTTTTAGATTAAATATTGCAAGCCGGTTAATGCGTGATAAGTTTGAGAGCAATTCACTGGCAACAGCAAAAGCAGTTTTCATAAGTTTTCTCCAATCATTTCTATACTATAGTATGATACCAAGTTAGCTCATAAATATCAAATAGATATCCATAACTGTAAGCCATATCAACCGAAAAAAAACAACCCACACAACGGTTGTGTGGGTAATATAAGGGAAATTAGTGTGTTTCATGTTTCGTGAAAAAACGGTCAATGATTTGTTGGGAAGCAGTACCATGTTCATCCCCACAATAGGTTTGAATAAAGGTTTGATACTTATCTCCATATACAGCATCGTATTGATCGATTTTTTTAACTTCATCAATCCACTCTTGGGTAGTTCTAACAATAGGACCTGGCAATTGTGTTTCATAATCAAGGTAAAAACCACGTAAGGTATCACGATAATACGCTAAGTCATAAGCGTAGAACAACATTGGACGATGGCTATTTGCATAGTCGAACATTACCGATGAATAGTCCGTAATACAAATATCACTTAATAAGTATAAATCGGTAATATCAGGATACTGTGATGCATTGATAATAAAGTGTTCATACTTTTTCGGTATGGTAATTTTATTACTAATGATAACATGTAAGCGAATTAAGATAACGTACTCATCATGTAGTGCTTGATATAGGGCTTCTAAATCTAAGTTGAGTTGGAACACAAAACGATTGTTATCATCTACTTCATGATCGCGGAACGTTGGAGCATACAAGATGACTTTTTTATCACTTGGAAGGCTCAAACGTCTGCGTGCTAATTGTATGAGTGGTTCCTTAACATCATCGGGCTGGAAGAAGATATCATTTCTTGGATATCCCACTTGTAAGATTTCCTTTTGATAGTGAAAAGCCGATTGGAAGCAACGTGTGGCATAGGTGCTAGGTGAAATCAAGTAGTCCCATTGGTTAATGGCTTGGCTTACACGATCCTTATACCCTTCCTTGCGTCCATATACTTGATTTAAATCGTGCAACATTCGTTTGAGTGGGGTACCATGCCATGTTTGAATATAGGTTTGACCCTTTCTTTTTTTCACCCAAGTTGGAAAGTTTTGATTGTTGATCCAGTATTGTGATGTGGCTAAATAATAATAATATAATATAGAACGCTTTTTGATTACTTTCGTACCAGGATAGGCTTCTGGTAACTTTTGTTGATA
>JBOFMT010000114.1:0-3291 GCA_051658525.1 Erysipelotrichaceae bacterium
AAGAGGGCATTTGCTGCCTTGCTCATCGACATATGTTCAACAACACAAAGAAAAATCTTTAAGTGACGAATACTCATCGGTGATTATCATCCAAATCTTCCGCTTCAAAATACCATTCGTGGTAGAATTCATCCAAATAGGTTTGTAAGTAGCGATGACGGCGCACTGCGATTTTTTTCGCACTTTCGGTATAAAGTAGATCATTAAGTTTTAATAGTTTTTCATAAAAATGATGAATGGTATGCTGTTTGCGGTGTTGTAACTCTTCTAGTGTTTTCGCCTCTTGGACAAGTAAGAAGGGGTCGTAAAGTAGATGGGATTTCGCACCACCATAAGCAAATGCACGTGCGATACCAATAGCTCCTAGTGCATCCAAACGATCACAATCTTGGACTATTTGACCCTCGATGGTTGCCTGACTACTGTCAACAAGACCACCTTGGAATGACATCGTTTCAATGATACTAAGAATGTGTTTTCGGGTTGGTTTTTCTAGCTCCAGTGATTTTAAATATTTTTTGGTTTTTGATCGTTTGCAATCCTTACAATGTTTCCAATCTTCCCAATCATGTAAAAGGGCGGCCATTTCGACTACAAAGGCATCCCCACCTTCTTGTTGTGCGATATACTTTGCCAATCGGTGAACGCGCTCAATATGGTAATAATCATGTCCCGTTGCATCATCTGCAAGCTCAGAACGCATCAACTTTCTCGTTTCTTCAATCATCTGCTGTTGCTTCATAACATACCTCTCTTATTCTTAGTATAGCCTGTTTTTGTCTTGCTAACTAGTCCTAACTTTAAAATGTGTTGTGCGTGAAAAAAATAAGGAATATGTTATACTTTGGTCGAAAAATGAGGGATAGAAAATTAACTCTATTTCTCGCTTGACATGGGGGTAACCCCAAAGATTATATTCTTAGTAGGAACACAAAAGGTGTTACAGGAGGAACTATGGCTTATACTTTTAGTCGCGAAGCGAAAGATGCTACCGTTCATACCAAAACGGCAAATGAAAACTTACGTCAGTACTTAAATTTTGATGATAAAGAAGATTTTGAATTAGCAACACGCGGTTTATTACTGCAAAAAGATAGTTTGGTTATTAAAACCAAAGACGGAACTCGTGATGCTTGGAATATGGATACGTATCAATTCTTAAAAAACGAATGTCCTGATACTGCAAATCCAAGCTTATGGCGTATTTCTCAACTCAACATGATTCATGGATTGTTTGAAGTTGTACCTGGAATTTACCAAGTACGTGGATATGATATTTGTTATATTACGTTTATTAAAGGGAATACGGGTTGGATTGTAATGGATCCAATTACTGCTGATGAAACAAGTCGTGCTGCAAAAGATCTATTGGATGAACACTTCGGAGAACAACCAATCTCTGCCGTTATTTATACACATGGACACAAAGACCACTATGCTGGTGCAAAAGGAATCATCGATGAAGCAGATGTATTATCTGGGAAAATTGATGTTTATGCACCTGAAAACTTCTTAGAAAGTGCAATAAGTGAAAATATTTATGCAGGACAAGCAATGGGACGTCGTGCAATGTACGTTTATGGAAGCTTTAACCCAAGAGAACCAAAGGGAAATATTGGGAACGGAATTGGGATGACAGCTCCAATTGGAATCAGTTCTTTGATTGCACCAACAAAATACGTAACTGGTGATGAAACGATGATCATTGATGGATTGGAATTTAATTTCATCATGGCTCCAGAAACAGAAGCACCAGCTGAAATGATGTTCTACTTACCAGCGTTCAAAGCACTTTGTACAGCAGAATTGACAAATGCAAGTTTGCACAATATTTATACAATTCGTGGAGCTGAAATTCGTGATGCGAAAGCATGGGCTTATGGAATCAATAAATTAATCCATGAGTTTGGAGCAAAAACAGAAGTTGTGTTTATGACACATCACTGGCCACGTTGGGAAAATAAAAACTGTATTGAATACTTAGAAAACCAACGTGATCTTTATAAATACTTACATGATCAAACATTAAATCTTGCAAACCAAGGATTTACTCCAGATGAAATCGGGGAAATGGTAGTGCCACCAGCAGCAATCGATAAAAAATGGTATAGCCGTGGATATCATGGTACTTTGAGTCATAATGCACGTGGTATCTTTACACGTTACTTGGGATTCTGGGATGGAAATCCAAGTAATCTTAATAAATTACCAACATCAAAATCTGGTGCAATGTACGTTGATGTTATGGGTGGAAAAGATCGCGTATTGGAACAAGCGGAAATCTACTTCAACAAAGGAGAATACCGTTTTGTTGCTGAGTTATTGAATAACTTAGTGTTTGCAGATCCTCAATGTATGGAAGCTCGTATGATGCTTGCTGATACCCTAGAACAATTGGGATACCAAGCGGAAAATGGAACTTGGAGAAACTCCTACCTTACTGGCGCATTTGAATTACGTAATATGTCACCAAGTTACTTCCCACAACATTACCCAAAAATGGACAGCTTTACATTAGAATCTATCAGTGGATTAACGATGACAATGATGTTGGAATTCATGGCCATTAAATTGGATGTGGATACAATGTTAGATAAAGAGGTAACCATCCAATTGGATATCACAGATACAAAAGAAAAATTCCTTGTGGAAATCAAAAACTGTGTCTTAAATTTCTTAGCGATTGAAACTTTGGATACAAACGTAACAACACTAAGCATTGAAAAATTTGAATTAGGTAAATTAATCTTGAATGCTCCAGAAATTACCATTGCAGAACTTGAATGCAAAGTAGTAGGAGACAGTGAAGTTGCGAATGCATTTGCACATGCATTTGAACGCTTCGAATTCTGGTTTAATATTATTGAACCTTAGCAAGCAAACCGTTCGTAAGAACGGTTTTTTTTGTTGTTAGTGTCTTGTAGTTACTAGCATATCAACCTATAATGTAGAGGAGTGAGGAACCCTGTATGCTACATGAAATAGAACCTGAAATATTTGATAATCAATACAAACAAATAGAACCTAAACTTGGTGATATTCGCTTTGTGTTTCAAGAAGATCGTGTTGGAGTTAGCGATATCCAATCGCGAACATTTTCACGTATCCAACAAATACATGCCGACTTACGGTATGTATTTTCCATTGAAGATACCGCATATTTTTTAGATCTAACTGCGAGTAATGTTGCGGGTTTACAATGGGTGGATATTCACCAGTTTCGTACTTGGCAACCACAAAGTGATGCCTTTGCCATGATGGTAGCTTATCAGTTGCATCGTTGGTATCAAA
>JBOFMT010000115.1:0-1060 GCA_051658525.1 Erysipelotrichaceae bacterium
GAACAACTGTTACGCTTTGTTTCCTTAGCGCTTGTATATAATACCAATTCTAGCCCAACAAGTCAACAAAAAAAAAACATTTTATTTCACTTTTCTTTTGATTGCTTTTTAAACGTCTTCCTTTGCTTATTATATATGGCAGGCAATGGACATTTGATGATTCCGATGGTTTTACATTTTGATAATAAAAAAGGACATTGGCTCAAGGTCAATATCCTTTGCATTACGATAGTACAATTGCTGTTTCTTTTTATAATACAGTAATCCATGGAACATCGGTTGTACGGTGTCCGTATTCTAAATCCAATAAATAACGTTTTAACGTTTGGGCAATACTATTGGATGTAAATGACATTTCATGATCTTGATAAGATAGCATCCCAACTGGACTTACCACTGCTGCGGTTCCACTTCCAAATACTTCACTAATATGACCTTCTTGATATAAGTGTACGATTTCATCCATGGACAATTTACGCTCACTCGTTTTATACCCCAATGCTTTCGCAAAGTGGAGGATAGAATCACGAACAATACCCGGCAAAATAGAATCATTCAAAATTGGAGTTGTGATTACACCGTCGATAACAAAGAAAATGTTCATTGCCCCTACTTCTTCCACATATTTTCCATACGTCCCATCGAGCCATAACACTTGATCAAAGCCCTCTTGTTTAGCTTTGGCATATGCTTTTAAACTCGCGGCATAGTTTCCACCTGTTTTTGCTCGCCCGATCCCTTTGGCTGCAGCACGAACATGTTCATGTTCTACTTTGATTTTCACAAAATCATCACTTTGGTAATAATCTCCTGCCAACGATAGAATTACGATAAACATATAATCATCCGCTGGTTTTAAACCTAAGGTTTGATCCACCCCAATCATAAAGGGGCGGATGTATAGACTTACGCTTTCATCATAAATCAACCAATCCTTTTCCAAAGCTACCAACGTTTCAATACCGTCTACAAAGAGTTCTCTTGGTATTTCTGGCATCGCGATAGCATCAGCACTTGCGTTGAAGCGATTAAAGTTATCTTCTACACGAAACAAACGAAC
>JBOFMT010000116.1:0-9599 GCA_051658525.1 Erysipelotrichaceae bacterium
ATAAAGAATTGAATACATCAGCGTATTTAGTAGTTAGTTCCATAAGTTACCTCGTTCTATAGTGCAAGTATAGAGTATTAAGTAACATTATGAGTGTGATAAGAGACAATAGTCCAAGATTGTAGAATTAAGCGTTTATCATTTACATAATAATTCGTTTTTCTTTTGTTGGTGACCGGTCATTTTTTGCTACAGGACCATAAGTTTTACGATGGCAATCCAAGACCCCATACAGATCTAAAGCTTCCAAATGTGCTTTGGTAGGATAGCCTTTGTGTTTCGCAAAGCCGTATTCAGGATACAACACATCTAGTTCTACTAATAGAGCATCACGTGTTACCTTTGCTAGAATACTAGCAGCCGCAATACTTAAACTTTTTTGGTCCCCTTTTACAAAGGCTTCAAAAGGTTGTTTGATATTTGGTAGTGGCATCGCATCACTAAAGACGAAATTTGCTTGGTTCAGGTTATTACAAATACATTCCATATTGTGTTGCGTAGCACGGTAAATATTCAACCGGTCCACTTCAACTTCACTTACGATGCGAATCTCATAGGCTAGCGCATCCGCCTTGATTTGTTCAAAAAGTTGATTGCGTTTTTTTTCACTCAACTTCTTGGAATCATACAAATCTTCGTTTGCGTAATCTTTTGGAAAGATCACACCGGCAACAACAAGCGGCCCGGCAATCGGACCTCTTCCCGCTTCATCCAAACCTAAAATCAAATCATAGCTAGGCCAATGATCCCACTCTAAGGGATGAGCAATTTTATTCTTGTTCACTTGGTAATTCCCACGTAACGTTACCACACATGTCATCACGCACTTCACGCAAGAAAGTTTCAATTGTACGTTTCATATCCACTTCTTTATTTGCTGCATAAAATTTACGCGCGTGTGCAATGCGTTCAAAGTTAACATAAGGATCCAAATCTACTTCAATGGAATAGCGTTGTGCTAAATTTTCAGCATAGTGTTTTGCCATGTACTCCATCGCATAAGCACTCACCTCTTCTAGTGGCAAGATTTCATCACGGATAGCACCAGATATCGCTAACAACATCCCTACTTCATATTCCTCGAATTTAGGCCACAATACACCTGGTGTATCCAACAATTCCAAATCGTTGTTGATTTTCACCCATTGTAGTGCTCTTGTTACCCCAGGACGATCTGCAGTTTGCGCAGCTTTACGCTTGGCAATTCGATTGATTAAGGTTGATTTTCCAACATTAGGAACTCCAACGACCATCGCACGAATCGGACGTGGTCGAATACCTTTACGAATTTGACGATCGATCATCGGTTTCATCAACTCTTTACTAGCTGCGGTTACAATAGCAACCACATTATCTTTTAAAGTATTTACCGTGATAACTTTGGTGTGTTCATTGCTTAAATGTTTCACCCAAGCGCGTGTTTTCGCATCTTCAGCTTTATCGATTTTAGTTAATACAATCAAACGGGACTTGTTTTGAATCAAGTCATCAATGAGTGGATTTTTACTTGCATTGGGAATGCGAGCATCTCGTAATTCGATTACCATATCGACCATTTTTAATTTTTCTTGCATTTCACGTTTGGCCTTGGTCATATGACCTGGGAACCAGTTGATATTAACGCGTTTTTTTAATTGTTCTATTTCTTTATTTTCCATTACTTACGATTCCTATCTCTGAAAATGGGTAAACGATGAGTACATCCTTAGCAACAATATCATCACGATGGAACGCTCCACGATAGCGGGAATCCGAACTGTTCGGGCGGTTGTCACCTAGCAAGAAGTATTCATCACTTCCCAATGTAATTTCTGTAAAATCTTGTGTAAAATAACCTTTTGAAGCGATGGTATCGGCAACATAAGCAGTATCTAAAAACGGTTCATCAACAGCTTTTCCATTGATGTAAAGCTGTTCATCTTTATAGGATACTGTTTCACCTGGTAAACCCACAATACGTTTCACCCAGTAATTACCTGTATGTTCTTCATAAACAATCACAACATCAAAGCGATCGATTTGATTGAGCAAAACCCCAATCACATTACTAATTCCTGCTTCGTTATCCTTTAGGGTTGGATACATGGATTCACCATCCACACGAATCGGTTTCGCAATAAAATTAGTTATCAAATAAACAGAAATTAATGAGATGAAAATAATTTTTATATAATCCCATAGTTCCTGTGCAAACGTTGGTTTTGTTTGGTTGTTGTTATCGCTCATAAGTTACCCCTCTATTTTGTATATGTTAACTATATACCAAATAAGAAAAAAGAAAAGCCGTATACCGGCTTTTCTTGTTCTTAGCGAATTTCTTTAATTCTAGCAGCTTTACCAGAAAGTCCACGCATGTAAGTCAAGTTGTTACGACGCACTTTACCGATACGAGTTACTTCAATTTTCGCAATGATTGGTGAATGCATTGGGAACGTACGTTCTACACCAACACCGTTAGAGATCTTACGAACTGTAAATACTTCGTTGATTCCTCCACCTTGTTTTTTAACTACCAAACCTTCGAAAATTTGGATACGAGATTTGTCACCCTCTTGGATTTTAACGTGTACTTTTACAGTTGATCCAGAACGGATATCAGGTAAATCTGTTTTTAATTGTGATTTAGTTACTAAATCTACTAACTTCATGTTCATAATAAGTTCTCCTTTTTCCATATGTTATCACTCAAATTCATATATGCATGCATACAGCGGAATATCAGCTGCCTTAATAGGCTTTATAATAGTACCATATTCGAAACTAAAAGTAAATAGAAACTCTAGTTTTCTTCTAACGCGTGGTCTACTACCATAATATCGCCTTTAGGAACTACTTGAAGAACGTGTTGAATCTTTAACAGATAGTCATCATAGTGACCATCTTGAGTTCGCATCAAGTTGTGTTCGTGTAACCGTCGAAATGCTAAGGCTTCATTAATCAAAACGAATTTGGTGCCAACTTGTTTGCTGCGTTCAAACCAATCTTTAAACTCACCAACCGGAATACTCTCATCAAAGAAACCTATTGCTTCAAAGTATTTTTTTTCAATACATAAGGTATCTACATGATATCCAAGAAGTGCCGCCTCAAAGTGCGCATCCTTAAAGTTTTTTAATAAAGAGTAGACAATAGGCGCTTGTGTTAAGCAAGCCACTTGTCGTGCAAGTTTATCAAAACTCCATAAGTCATCTGCATCAAGAAAGGCAAGCACCTCGCCACTTGCTGCTCTTACCCCGGCATTACGCGCTGCTGCTGCACCTAGATGGGCTTGTTTGATGAGGGTTACACCCATGGTTTTAGCGATTGCTGAACTGTTATCACTAGAGCCATCATCTACTACGATGATTTCATAAACTGGATAACTTTGCTGTTTGATCGTGCGCAGCGCCTCTGCTAAATACTTAGCTCCATTGTATACTGGAACAATGACTGAAACTTTATACATGTTTTTATCCACCTTCCGTATTAGTTATGAACCCCATCCTTTACAACAAAAAGATAGCACGCACAACCGGGAAGTCAAGCCGTAACAATAAAAAAATAATGGGACAATCCCCATTATTTTTCAGTTTGTTCTGCTTTGATCTGCGCTAATAGTTTGGATTCCAAGGAAGAAAACTCACGATCTACTAGTAAATCAGGGCGTTTGGCTAAGGTACGTGCCAAACTTTGTTTCAAGCGCCACGTATCAATATTTTTATGATGACCACTTAATAATACTTCAGGAACACTTTCTCCTTCAAAACAAGTCGGTCTTGTATATTGAGGGTATTCCAATAAACCGTTTTCAAAACTATCATCGAGATGACTATCCGCTTTGATCACACCACCTAGTAAGCGAATGATAGCATCACTTACTACGATTGCACCAACTTCACCACCAGTTAAGACATAATCTCCAATGGATAGTTCCATATCAACATAGGCACGAATACGCTCATCAAAGCCTTCATAATGACCACACAAAAGGATTAGATGATCAATCGTTGCAAGCGAGCGAGCTGTTTGTTGGTTAAAGGTTTTTCCTTGTGGACTCAACATCGCTACGACGCTGTTTGGCGTTTTATGAGCTTTGATCGCATCTACAATTGGTTGACACATTAAAACCATACCCGCTCCACCACCATATGGAGTATCGTCAACTTTATTATGTTTGTCCAAGGTATAATCACGGAAATTGATCGCTTCAAATTGTACATGACCTTTTTCAATGGCTTTTTTTATAATTGAGGTTGTTTGAAAGCTGTCGAAAAATTCCGGAAACAGCGTTAAGACGGTTATTTTCATTCCATACCTTCCAATAGACGTACGGTAATTTTTTTTGTTTTCGCATCTGTAGTTAAAATAAAACTCTTTACATAAGGAATTAAAATCCCTTTTTCCGCTTCGTCTACGACACGAATAATGTCATTCGCTCCCGTTGCGATGATTTCTGTTACTTTACCCAAATAACGACCATCTTCACTCATTACTTCGCACCCCATAAGTTCATGATGGTAAATTTCATCCGACTCTAGTTCATGAAGATCTTCTACATTTACCGTAATATAACATCCCTTATATTGTTCCACTTGATTGATATCTTCAAACCCTTTGAATGTTACTAATAACATCCCTTTGCTTTCACGGATATTACGTACCGTAAACGGAATGCTTTTATCTCCTTGTTGAACAAAGACTTCTGCTCCACGAGCAAAACGTTGTTCAACGAAATCAGTTAGTGGTTTGACTTTCAAATCCCCTTTGATGCCATGGGTATTGGCAATAACTCCGATATTGATTTGTTTCATCTCTTACCTCCAAAAAAAGGATGCGTTAGCATCCTAATACGATTCAAACTTAATTGTAATCTTTTTATTTTCGTTTCTTGATGCAATTGACATCATTTGACGAATTGATGCAGACATACTCCCTTTTTTACCAATCAGGCGTGCTACATCTTCGCTGTTCGCATAAACATAAAGCAAAATCTCTTTTTCATCCAAACTAGGCATTTTTTTCACGCTTAGGGAAGCTTTGTCCTCCGCCATAGGCGTAACCAAATCCAAAAGTACTTGCTCGTAGTTCATCATAGCTTACTTAGCGTTTTTTTCTTCGTGAAGACGTTTCATGATTCCGTCTTTTGACAACAATGTACGTACTGTATCAGAAGGTTGTGCACCGTCTTTCAACCATTTAACTGCCAATTCAGCATCGATTTTTACTTCAGCTGGATTTTTAGTAGGGTTGTAGTAACCGATACTTTCGATGATACGACCATCACGTGGTGAACGTGAGTCTGCTGCTACGATTCTATAGAAAGGTGATTTTTTAGAACCCATTCTTTTTAGTCTTAATTTTACTGCCATGATAATTTCCTCCTTGTAACTTTTACTTGGTTAGTATACCAAGCTTCTAGTGTAGTGTCAAGCATTTTTCCTTAACACCTTAAAAATTTATTATTTAACGAATGATTAGAATTTACGACGACCGAAGTTACCAAAACCAGCAGCTTTTTTCCCCATACCGCCCATATTCGGCATTTTACCGCCTTTCATCATTTGGCTCATTTGTTTCATCGCTGTTTTTGTTTTCTCAAATTGCGACAACAAACGGTTTACATCTGCAACTTGTACCCCAGAACCTTTTGCAATACGACTTTTACGACTTGCTTTTAGTAACGATGGATTTGCACGTTCTTCTTTCGTCATTGATAAAATAATTGCTTCGCTCTTTTTCATTTGTACACTTGCTTTATCTTCATCAAAGTTACCAGCCATTTGGTTCATCCCTGGTACCATTTTCATAAGGTTTCCAAGCGAGCCCATTTTGCTTACTTGTTGGAATTGTGCCAGCATATCATCTAACGTAAACACACCACTCATCATGCGTTCTGCTGATTTGGTAGCCACATCAACATCCATTTTATCTTGTGCTTGTTCAACTAGGGTTAAGATATCTCCCATCCCTAAAATACGATCTGCCATACGATCTGGATAGAAAACATCTAAATCATCAATTTTCTCTCCCAAACCAACAAACTTAACTGGAACTTTGGTAATTGCACGTACCGATAGAATTCCCCCACCTCTAGAGTCACCATCTAGTTTATTTAAAATTAAACCAGTAACATCAAGTGTATCGTGGAAACTTTTCGCAACATTGACAATATCTTGTCCTGTCATTGCATCAACCGTTAATAAGATTTCATTTGGTTTTACTAACGTTTTAATATCAACAAGTTCTTGCATTAAAACTTCATCAATATGCAAACGACCCGCAGTATCGAAAATAACCGTATCATAACCATTGGCTTTTGCATAATCAAGAGCCATCTGTGCTGTTTCAACCGCTGGAGTTTCTACCCCTTTAGAGAATACTTCCACATTGATTGATTTTCCAAGCGTAATCAACTGTTCAATCGCCGCAGGACGTACGATGTCACAAGCAACTAACAACGGCTTACGCGCTTGTTTTTTAGCGATAAGGTTTGCGATCTTTGCACTTGCTGTTGTTTTCCCTGTCCCTTGTAAACCAACCATCATAATGCTTGTCATACCAGAATAGTTTAAAGGAGCATTTTCTTCCCCTAACAATTTAACAAGTTCATCACGAACAATCTTTACCACCATTTGACCAGGATTTAAAGAAGACATTACTTCAGTACCCATTGCTTGTGTTTTGATTGTTTCAATAAAGTCTTTTACTACACTATAGTTAACATCAGCTTCAAGTAGTGACATACGCACTTCACGAAGCATCTCATTCATATTTTTTTCTGTAAGTTTACCTTTACCTGTAATATTCTTAAACGCTTTGTTTAAGCGATTACTTAAATTATCAAAAGCCATTCCAAATCCTCCATTTCACATGATTCTATTATACCAAAATAAGGGATGGATGCAAAGAAGGAAAATATAGCTTGTTGTACCGTTAGATTATGTATGTAACAGAATACAGTAAGCAAAGAAAAAAACATACGCAATGTATGTTTTAGTCTACAATTAAGATTTCACAAACACCGTTTTCACCCAAGGCTTTATATTTGATATTGGACCCTTTTGATTCAAACCAAATCTTACCTTGCCCATCAGAGTGGAAGGTATTTTGATGCCATAACTGATCGATGATGTCCGGATTAGCTTGGAGTGTAGTATTCATTATTTCCGCTTCTACATATGCTGCTTGATATACCGTACAAAAAGAAGCTGCTTCAGAATGCGCTCTTGTGTTACTAGCTTTTGCTACATAACCAGTAAAGGATGGAATCATGATCACTGCAAGCACACCTAAAATAGCAATGACTACAATAAGCTCAACAAGTGTAAATCCTTTTTTCTTATTCTTTTTATTCATATGTTCCCCTCTTTCTTTTTCATTCAAATCTTCAAATACACATTAAAATAATTATTTAGTATATCACAATCTTTTTCATCATATCATATCCATTTTTGCGCTTGTAGTAGGTATAACACAAACTCCCCAACAATAGTCCAACATTTTTTTTGAAATTCACCATATTCTTAGATAAAGAAAAAGAACATTTCAACAAAGAAATGTCCTCAGAGAATCGTTACACTGCAACTACCGTTGTTTCCAATTGCCTTATACGTTTTCGTAGCACCTGATTTTGTGTACGTATAACCTTCTATTTCAATATGAAATTTCCCATGAAATCCAAGACCATCAATAATATGCGCTAGTTCCATATCACCAAACAATGCTTGATCGACATAGGCAACTTCATAAGCAGAACAAAACGATTGGACTTCCGTTTGTGCACTAGCATCTTTCGATTTAGCCACATAACCTGTAAATGCTGGTACCATGATGACAGCCAATACTGCAAGTACAGCGATTACTACAATTAATTCAACTAATGTAAATCCTTTTTTATTTTTAACTTTATTCATTCAATTTCTCCCAACACCCCAAAATATAGAAACATATTACAATGTTGATACAAATAAGTAATGTATCTTTTTTTCTATTATATCTTATATCTAATTATTCTATGCTATTTTCTTATAATTAACAATGGACATGTAAAAAAACACACCTTTCAGTGTGTTAATTTGACTTAAGGAGCTACGGTACAGTTTGCACCATTCCCAGTTCCTGTATGTGCTACAGAACCTTGTGCAGTGAACGTATAAACATTACCCACAATTGTATATTCATCTGATTTATATCCTAAACCATCTAAAGCCGAAGTGATTGATACAGATGTTGATGCTTGTGATTCTGCATAAGCTGCTTGATATGCTGTACACCATGATTTAACATCCGCTTTAGCGCTTGCATCTTTTGCTTTCGCAACATATCCAGTGAATGCAGGTACCATAATTACCGCTAATACACCTAAGATTGCAATTACTACAATTAATTCAACTAACGTAAATCCTTTTTTGTTTTTCAACATTTTTTTCATTGTTTTCTCCCCTTTTTCCTTTAGCTAGGCCGAATTTATTTCTTTTATTCAGCATATCTATATATAAAGAATACCATCATTCTCTTTGTTTATGTAATGCATGTTGCACAATATAAATTACAAGAGTCCAACAAATTGCATAAAGTACTCAATTCAAACAAATTTCAACACTAGAAAAAAAACTATGACGTTCACACATACATAGTCTCTTTTTACGAAATTAATAATTATTGATTAACTGTACACTTTGAACCGCTAATATCAACAGAAACAGATCCAGTTAACGTTACTCCTTGAGCCAATGTACTCTTCGGTGATTTAGTATTTTCAATTGTTGGCAATGTTTGAATACCATTTTGTGTTGATGTTGTAATTACCCAAGTATCAGTTCCTGCATTAACATCTGCATAAGCAGCTTGATAAGCTGTACACCAAGATTTTGCACTTGAAACTTCTTTTGAAACTTTTGCTTTTGCAACATAACCCGTGAATGCTGGAACCATAATTACAGCTAATACCCCTAAAATAGCAATTACAACGATTAACTCAACTAGCGTAAACCCTTTTTTGTTTTTCATCATTTTTTTCATTGTGTTCTCCCCTTTTTTATTTTATAGGTACGGCGTAGCATCTCAGAGATATACAGCATACCTTTATAATAAGGATATCACGATTCTTTTTATAGAACTATTGCGAAATGCACAACAAAAATAACATCAGTCCTTCGTAATGACTACACTTCCACAATGAAAAATATTGGAATACCATTTTATCAATTAGTGTTTTTAGCTCCTAATTAGTTTTAGAGTAAAAAAAGGAATGCATTTTGGCACCCCTAATTATATTAAGTAATTGATTAATTTGACGATGAAACTGAGCAAGTACCATCTAAAATGACAACTTGTACACCTACAAGATCTACTGCACTAATTAAAGTTCCTGTCTTGGTACTTGTAATAGTAGGCAATTTCGAAATAGTTCCATTTGAAGGTAAAGAATAAGAATCCAAACCAGCTTTATCATCCGCATATGCTGCTTGGTAAGCAGTACAGTATGATTTCGCATTTGCAACATTCTTTGAATTATTCGCTTTTTGAACATATCCTGTAAATGCTGGTACCATAATTACTGCTAAAACACCTAGAATTGCAATAACAACAATCAACTCAACTAACGTAAACCCTTTTTT
>JBOFMT010000117.1:0-7332 GCA_051658525.1 Erysipelotrichaceae bacterium
TATATTTTGATCTTTTCTTTAACATTTTTCCTACTCATGCCACTTACAAAGTATTTAATGTTTCAAGCACTCTATTCATTCATGCACCAGTGTTCTTATACTCAAAATACAGACCTTTCATTTATTTGGCAGATTGTGGTGAGGCAGATTCTAGATAGAGATTGTTGTTCAACAAGCTTTTCCCATTGAAGTACCAAAAGATATGCTTACTAGAGCGAGTTTACACGCCGTACGATGATATTTTGATAGGTAAAAGGTTTTTATTATTTTGAATACCAATACCTTCCATCAATATGGATGTCTTACTCACTTTGACCGCATAGCAATCGCTAAGCACATGCTAGTATCACCGCTTGTTGTTTCGTCTAACAGACCATCTATACTCACTTGAAACAAATGAGCAATCGACTTTAATTTTTATATAGCTGGAATTCCTAAATTTGCCTCCCACTTACTTACGACCTGCCTTGAGATATGAAGCTACTTTGCAAGCTGTGCTTGGGAGTATCCATACTGCGTACGATAGCCTTGAATTTCTCATAGAGTTTCATTTTTAGTTCCACACTTTTGTTCTAATCATAGCGTATGGTTGAAAAAAACTAGAGGTTCGTGGTTGTTTGCTTGCTAGTTACAATGCCTCATGCAATACGTGGATTAAGAATTCCAAAACACAAAACTTGCTCGTACTTCTGCGCGATAACTTGCGCAGTTTCTTGCATTCCATCCTGTACCCACCATAACAAGATCGAGTGAAACCCTTGTAGAATCCAATAGCTCGTAAATCCATCCTTGTTTCCAACATTCGGATGGCCTAAGAACTGTGCGACCATCGGTTCTAAATGTTCATCCAAGGCTAAAAAGAAGAGCGCTTGGCTTTCTCCTTTTAGTAACCGCGTGAGTTCTCGTTTTTTTTCTTGTAAGTGAATAAAAATATGTGTGAGTTGTTGTTGCATCGTGTAGTCTGAATCTCGGAAATCATGTGTTGCCTCTTTTGTTACTTCATCTAAAAAAACATGACTACAAACTTCGCGACATAATTCCGCTAATAAGGCTTCCTTGGTCTCAAAGTGGGCATAGAAAGTACTACGACCAACATTCGCAAGATCAATGATTTCGTGAACCGTAATCTGCGCATAACTTCGATGCTCCAAGCAGCTATTGAAGGCTTCCATAATTGCCTTTCTACTTTTTTGTTGTCTTCGATCCATACTTCCTCCCATACAATTTCTTGTATTTGTTCGATAACATACAAAAGCGATACTCTGCTTGTTGTATCAAACCACTTTACTATCTATACTGATAATATCAAACAACATGTTTGTTATCAAATAACATGTATGAAAACAAAGGAGGATGCGAATGCAAACACAACAAAAAGCTGCTGCTTATGCTATTGCCGCTGCCCTTTTATATGCACTACAATCTCCTCTTGCAAAGGGGTTATTAACACGTATTGCTCCTACTATGCTTGCTGGTCTGTTATATCTTGGGGCTGGACTTGGTGCTAGTATATTATATCTATTTCAAAAACACCGTGTCCCTAGTGAAGAGCAACCACTCGACACGCAGGACACACCTTATGTTATTGCGATGATTGTTTTGGATATTGCCGCACCAATTTTCTTACT
This sequence comes from Erysipelotrichaceae bacterium, assembly GCA_051658525.1. Lineage (GTDB taxonomy): Bacteria > Bacillota_I > Bacilli_A > Erysipelotrichales > Erysipelotrichaceae > JBOFMT01. The sequence goes on from JBOFMT010000117.1 coordinate 1,629, forward strand.
GCTTGGCTTAACGCTTAGCAACGCTAGCAATACCGCATTATTAAACAATTTCGAAATTGTTGCTACCTCGCTCATTGCATTGCTTTTATTTAAGGAACGAATTAGCAAACAATTATGGATTGCCATCGCTCTGATTTGTTTTTCAAGCGCTATCCTAAGTGTTCGTGATCTCACTGCCCTCGAATTTTCCTTCGGCTCGCTTTTTACCATAATCGCTTGTATTTGTTGGGGCTTTGAAAATAATTGCACCAGACGTATGGCTCATAAAAACCCAATGCAAATTGTAAGTATCAAAGGATTGGGTAGTGGTTTTGGTGCACTAGCCATTAGTTTTGCACTTTCTTATTCCCTACCATCATTGCCTTATCTACTTGGTGCACTATTACTTGGCTTTGTTAGTTTTGGTCTTAGTATCTATTGTTATATTCATGCCCAACGCATTCTAGGAGCTGCTAGGACAAGTGCCTATTACGCCTTAGCTCCCTTTTTAGGTGTTGGCTTATCCCTCATCATTTGGCAAGAGCCCATTTCTTCTACATTTCTACTAGCTTGTCTTTTCATGGCACTCGGTGTCTATTTTACACAGGTAAGCCATCCACACATAGGTTCCCTCGAGAAGGAAACAGTAGTAAAAACATCAGCTCAATCGAACTGATGTTTTTTTCTATTCGATTGTAGTTTGTTTGATAAGAGGTAAAGCAAACCAAAAACAACTTCCCTCACCAACAATCGAGCGAACACCATAGGTACCACCATGTTGCGTGATGATTTGTTTGACAATCGACAATCCAAGCCCCGTTCCCACAATCGCACGTTCATGGGATAGTGTGCAACGATAATATCGTTCCCAGACATAAGGTAACTCTTCACTTGCAATTCCTGCTCCATGATCATGCACTTCCACAATGACATTACCTTGGCTTCGTCCAAGTTGCACTAAAATCTCTTTGCTATCACCACTGTACTGCATGGCATTCGTTAATAAATTATAAACAACTTGCACCAATGCATCGAAATTTCCCTGTACGTAAATATCCTCCTGAAACGGATAAGAAAATACAAATCCACTTTGTGGTGTTAGGGTTTTTATTTTGGAAATGGTTTGTTGAATAACTTGATGTAAGTTGATATCTTGATATGCTTTGACTTGCTTTTGTTCCATTGAAGATAAGGTTAATACATCAGCTACAAGCTGTGATAAACGATTGCTCTCCTCTAAGATGACTTGAACTTGGGCTTGCGTTATCTCTTCTGGAAAGTCACTCATTAGTTGTGCATAACCTGAAATAAGGGCTAAGGGTGTGCGCATATCATGGGATACATTTGCCATAAGTTCCTTACGCAACGCTTCTACTTTCCCAAGTTCCACAGAAGTCGTGTGTAAGGTGTCGGATAACTCATTTACTTCCAAATACCCAGAAGTAACAAAGGGAGTTCCATACTTTCCTTGTGCCAATAGTTTTGCTTGGGTATTTAACGTTTCAATTGGTTTGGCAATACGTCTAGAAAGTACCAGTGAGTATCCAAGTGCGATTACAATCATAAAAAACGTAATCAAGTACAATTGATATTGCAGTGTAGACAGGGTAGCATCCACAGGACTAATAATGGCATAAAAAGTCAAGGAAACATTACTTCCATTCGACAATGTAAAATCTTTGGTTTCGGTAATACTCTCCATCACCCTACGACCACCACTTTGATATGGTTTGTTAGGAGGTATGAAGTCAAGTGTTGGTGTAACCATAATATCCTTAGTTTCTGCTAACTCATTGATGATAGTACCTAAATCATCCGTTTCTAAATGTAACTCGACCAGGGAGATTGCCTTGTGAATTTCTTGGGTTCGAATCCATTGATACATATCAGGTAACAAGATGGTTTGAAAGACCCAAAGTACAGCGAGTAACAAGGCACAAAACCCGATGAAATAGGTAAATACCTTCCACTTTAATGTAAACTTATCCATCAAATCGATACCCCAATCCGCGTAATGTCGTGATATGACTGGCATAGGGTCCTAATGATTTTCTCAATAGTTTCATATGGGTGTCTAAGGTGCGATCATCCCCACAGTAATCAAATCCCCAAACAGTTTCCATAATCGTACTTCTTGCTAATGCTATATTTTTATTACGGATTAAATAAAATAAGAGATCGTATTCCTTTAGGGCCATATCCATCACTACTCCATCTACACTCACCTTATATGCACTCATATCAACATGTAATCCTGAAATTTGAAATACCGAACGCATGCTTGTTTCCTCTACCTTGGTTGGTTTGCTTCGTCTTAAAATAGCATGTACGCGTAACATAACCTCTTTGCATGAAAATGGCTTCAGTACATAATCATCTACCCCTAAGCCAAATCCTAGTACTTTATCATGTTCTTCTCCTCGTGCTGATAGCATCATCACTGGTGTATGACAATATTGACGAATGGTTTTTACCGCGCAAAAACCATCCATTTCTGGCATCATTACGTCCATTAAAATCAAATCAAAGTGATCTGACTTACACTTTTGAACTGCTTCTACTCCATTGTTTGCTTCTTCTACTTCAAACCCCTCAAAAACGCAATAACGTTTCAGAACGGTTCGCAATCCTGGTTCATCATCACATATTAGTATTTTTGCCATAACCTTCCCCCTTGCTTCCCCTTATCATACTAGATGAATGTGAAGAATGTGTGGCAAAAAGAAAAAAAGACCCAAAGGTCTTTAAGGTCTTTATTCATAAAGCGTTGCTTCTTGTTTTAATTGCTTTTGTTTTTTTTGTAGCTTAGCAATTCCAACAATAACATAAATACTAAATGATACAATAAACCCCATAACAAATAGGCTAAAGATGTCTTGGCTTGTTTCATAACTATGGATTATGGAACCCAATGCCAAGCCTTCGATAAAAATAACGACATACAAGATATTTAAGATGTTTTTCAGATGAGCTGAGCGACTTTCCAAATCGCTGTACAAGGTAAAAGGTTGACTATTCGCTAATTTTTTAATATAAATCCAGCGACCAAAGCTAGTAATATACTCTGCACCACTCTCTTCTAGTAAGCATAGGTAGTCTTGGCTTTTTTGATGTGAGATTCGCTGTGGCAATAACTGCAACTTAATATCAAACGTTTGTGATGTTTGTTTAAAGCGATAGCTAAACAACGCAATTTCTTCTAAAACCCATCCTTGTTTTGCCATGTGATTCAACCATGCTTCTTCTGCTTCAAACTGCCATGCCCAAAACACTCTATATACTGTTTTTCTCATAGGATGCCCCTTCCACAATGGTTTTTCCATTTGTTAGTAATTCTTCTAAGCGAAGGTACTCTTGACCTAAAACACGTTTCCCCTCAGCTGTTATCTCATAAGCTTTTTTCCTTGAAGGCTCATTTGCAACAACTTCTTTGATCCATCCCTTTTTCAACATATTCTCTAGTGCTCCATACAGGGTTCCCGCAGCCAGTTTCACTCTTCCATTTGACATGGATTCAATATGTTGCATGATCCCATATCCATGTAAAGGTTGTACTAGTGAAAGTAAAATATAATACACCGCTTCCGTTAATGCCATACTTCTCCTTTCTATACCAGTTATCGGTATATCGGTTATCGATATACTAAATATATCGTATACCGATATACTTTGTCCAGTGAAACGATTAAAACCCATGTAGTTTTCTACATGGGTTTGTGTTTTAGTGTTTCTTTTGTTGTTTGTTTAACGCCTTTAATTCATAAATAACATCCATGCGTTTGGCAACTTGTGGTGAATGGGTAACAATGATAATACATTTGTTTTCTTCTTTCGCAAGCTTCATAAAAATATCGATCACTTCTTTTTCCGTTGCACCATCCAAGTTACCCGTCGGCTCATCCGCTAAGATAATATCAGGATCATAACTTAGCGCTCTTGCAATGGCAACACGTTGTTGTTGACCACCAGATAACTTTAATATTCTACGTGCTGCGATATCTTCGTCCAATCCAACCTTATCAAACAAATCCAAAGCCGTTTGTTTTTTATTGGCAATTTTTTTACCACTTACATCCATCGACAATTCAACATTACGAAGGGCACTGTAACCTGGAATCAAATTAAAACTTTGAAAGATAACGCCAACGTATTGGCTTCGATAGGCGTAGCGATCAATTTTTGTGATATCTTTGCCCTCATAATAAATTTTACCACTTGTTGGAATTGTAAGACCAGAAAGCAAGGATAATAAGGTTGTCTTACCAGCACCTGAACTTCCAACAATTCCATATACCTTACCTTTTTCAAAGGTATAATCAATCTGCTCTAATACCTGTTTTTTTCCATCATAACTATAGCCTAGTTGTTCAAGTTGTAATACACTCATCTTTTTTCCTCCTTACGTACGATCACTTAATATTTTAAGTGGTTCATAGCGCATAACAAATACCACTGCGCCAAGACTTGCGATAATGGATAGCAGTAATCCAATCCCAATTAATTGGATCATGATACCAAAATCTGTTGTCGCCTGTAGCTCACTAACATAATCCATACCTCCAACCGGTGACATTGCACCTCCCATACCTGGCATGCTTTGTCCTGGACGTCCGAAGTTTTCACTTTGTTGTTGACTTTGAGTTTGTTGACTCGCAATATTTGCTGCTAATAACTGGTTACTAACAGGAACACTTAGGACTGCTCCTAAACCACTACCTAGCAAAATAGCAACAAGGCTAACAACGACGAGCTCTAGCACAAATTGCATCGCTACTTTATATTTTTTCATTCCAATTGCCATTAATACTCCAACTTCATATTTTCGTTCTCGGATGGTAAATAGATTCAAGACAATTAAAATAAGAGCCCCAACACCAAGTACCACCCATAACATCATATTCGCAAAGTTTGCAGTGTTTTGAATTGGTACCAGTTGTGCTTCATAACTAGTAAGATCACTAGAACTAACACTGTAGCTATCACTCAACCCCATCGTTCTAACATCTTCTACAAACTGCTCATAAGCTGCAACATCCACAAAGCTATAACTAGCACTTAAACTTTCAACCAAAGCACTGGATTGCTCCATACCCATGTCATTGGTTGAAGTGGTTGCTAGCTCAACACTAGTTGCCTGTGTACTTGCAAGACTATCAAACGACGTATAGATTTGATTTGCTGGGTCCATTGCTGTGGAAAAACGTTGATTGAACCCACTATCTTCACTCGTATATGTATATAATCCAGTAATTGTATATTCATACAATTGACTCTCATCGTTTGGATTACTTAAGATTAGTGTATCTCCAACACTTAGATTATTGTAAGCTGCTAACTGTGTTGAGATCACACAAGTAAAGTTATCCTCTAAGTTGAAGATTTCTCCTTCACTTACTTTACTTGTTCCACTTACAAAATCACTCATACTATTGTAATCACTATAACCTACCAAGGTAAAGTCACCTTGACTCATACTTCCACCCATGCCTTGCATTGGATTTTTCATACCTGTTTGTGTAGAACTACTAGATTCCGTCGTTACTGCTTCTACGTCATCATTTCCAGAAACGCCTACACTACTAGAATATAAGAAATTACTTACATGTTCTGATGTTGCATAGTATTGTAATTCTTCTAAACTTAAACTCTCAATCGTTTGCATTGCACCTCTAAAATCTTCTCCCGAGTTTTGTGCCTCTTGCATCATCTTTTCTCGATCAAAAGC
>JBOFMT010000118.1:0-4932 GCA_051658525.1 Erysipelotrichaceae bacterium
ATTGCACTAGAAAAAGAAGCGAATCAAGTAGAAGAACAAGCAACCGATGCCTAGCATCGGTTTTTCTTTTCCTTGCATAAAAAAACCTTGGAAGGTCCAAGGTTTTCCTATTTATTTTGCTAATGCAACCGCAATTTCAGCTGCAAGTTTTGCATTATTGAAGACAAGTTGAATATTGGCATCCAAACTTTTTCCTGCTGTTAACTTTTGAATTTTGTCCAATAGGAATGGTGTTGAGTTTTTACCACGAATCCCTAAGCTCTCTGCTTCTTTCACTGCTGCTTCAATGTTAGTAGAGATATAATCATAATCCATTGCATAAGCTTCTGGAATAGGATTTGTTACAAGCATTCCCCCTTGTAATCCACAATCGCGTTTTGCCTTGATTACAGCTGCGATTTCTTCTGGACTATCCATTTGATAATCTACTTGGAATCCTGATTTTCTTGTATAGAATGCTGGTAGTTCTTTTGTTTGATATCCTAAAACAGGAACTCCTTTGGTTTCTAAGTATTCTAGTGTTAGACCAATGTCAAGAATCGACTTCGCACCAGCACAAACAACCGTTACATCACTCATTGCCAATTCTTCTAAGTCTGCTGAGATATCCATTGTCGTTTCTGCACCACGGTGAACACCACCGATTCCTCCAGTAGCAAAAATTGGAACATTCGCAAGTGCTGCACCAATCATAGTTGTTGCAACCGTCGTTGCTCCATCTTCCCCTTTTGCTAGCAATACTGCCAAGTCTCTACGACTTGCTTTTGTAACTGCTAAACCTTTTTTTCCTAAGTAATCAATTTCTTCTTTACTAATACCTACTGTAATTTTCCCCTTAATGATGGCAACCGTTGCAGGAACAGCTCCATTCGCTCTTACAATTTCCTCTACACGTAGTGCAGTTTCTACATTTTTAGGATAAGGCATACCATGGGAGATAATTGTAGATTCAAGTGCTACAACTGGCTTTCCTGCAGCAACTGCTGCCTTTACTTCTTCTGATACTACTAAATACTGTTCTAACTTCATCTTAGTTCCCTTTCACGATTGCTTCTAATCGTTCTTCCTTCATTTCTTCACTGATTGCTCCATGGCTCTTCAGTGTAATACTTGCTGCAGCATTTCCATAGCTTGCCTGTAATGCAAGTGATGCTTGTTTCTTAAACGCATAAACGACACCGGCCATAAAAGCATCCCCGCAACCAGTCGTGTTAACGATTGCAGCTTCTTTATGAACAAAATGTCCAATTTCATTTTGATCTCCATACCAAACACCTTGTTCTCCACTTGACAAGAAGACTTGCTTTACCCCAAGCTCCAACAAACGTTTCACCAATGCTTGTGGTTCTAAATCTTCCCCTACGAGCACACGTGCTTCTAGTACATTTGGTTTTAAGGTATGAATCTTATCCAAATATTGGATTAATTTCTGTGCTTTTGTACAAGATACAGGATCGACAAATACAGGCACTTCCACATGACTCAGCAAGTATTCGATTGCTGCTTGCGAAATATTGGTATCCATAACAACACAACAAGCCTTGTTCATTACATCCAATTTGCTTTGTAAATAGTCTGGTGTAATGGCATCATAACCATCCATATCACTAATCGCCACCTGCATTTCTCCACTGTGATCGGCAATACAAACATAGGTAGAAGTCGATGCATGTTTTCGGTGCAAGGCATGATGTAAAGAAATTCCTACCTCACGACTATGTGTTAGGAGCTGTGATGCGTATAGATCATCTCCAATCACACTGATCAGTTCGGTTGCGAGCGATAACCTCACCAAGTTTTCCGCAATGTTACGTCCAACACCACCAAAACTAGTGGTTACTTTGCCTGGATTGGAATCCGCTGGTCGTATTTCATTGTTGCTTGCAGCAATAATATCTACATTCGCAGCCCCCACTACACAAACATAATCTTGTGATTCTACAATATAACCCTTGCCACGAATTCTACCTTTTTTCATTAGGTTAGAAATGTGTACACCTGCACTCGAACGTGTAATATTAGCTTTTTGTGCAATTTCTTGTTGTGTAATCAATGGATTTTCTTTGATCCATTCTAAAATTTGTTGTTCCCTCTCGGTCATTCCATCACCCCTCACTAAAGATATCTTTATTATACTAAATATATCTTTAGTAGTCAATGAACAAAAAAAACCATCTTATTTGGATGGTTTACGATGATGTGTATTTTTACGTTTTGTTTTATCCGGTTGACGTAGTGGTTTTCTTCCACCATGTACTTCTTCCTTTGGTTTACGGTCTGCATAGCTCTTACGTTTTCCACGTTGTTGCTCTTTTTCCATATTACGTTCCACAGTAGCATCACTTTTTGATTTCGCTTGTGTCCGTTTTTTTCTAGGTTGTGGTTGTGCTTTAACTTTTACTTCCAAGTTTTGCATTGGATACGCATGTTCCTCAATGACAGGGAAAGTCTTTTTCGTTAATTTTTCAATGTCCTTCACATAAGGAATCTCATCAAACGCTGCAAAAGAAATTGCTGTTCCCTCACGTCCTGCTCTCGCTGTACGACCAATACGGTGTACAAACGTTTCTGGTACGTTTGGTAAATCGAAGTTAATTACATATGGTAATTGTTCAATATCAATCCCACGCGCTGCGATATCAGTTGCAACTAACACACGAACCTGACGATTTTTAAAACTTTGTAATGCTGCTTGACGAGCATTTTGGGTTTTATCTCCATGAATAGCAGCGGCTTCGATATTTTGTGATACCAAATACTTCGCTAAACGATTGGCATTGTGTTTGGTTCTAACAAAGACAAGTACCGTCTGCATTTTTTGTTCTTTGATAATGTCTTTTAATAAGTCTTTCTTTTTGCTTTGGTCAACGTAATACAAGTTTTGTTGAATTACATCTACTGTTGATGAAACTGGTGCTACCGTTACCGTTGCATAGTCATGTAACAAGCGAGAAACCAATTTTTGGATTTCTTTTGGCATTGTCGCTGAAAAGAATAGTGTTTGGCGTTGTTCTGGTAAATAAGTTACTACTTTTTTCACATCGTGAACAAATCCCATATCCAACATACGATCTGCTTCATCTAACACAAAAATTTCCACGTCTTTGATGGATAACAAGCGTTGGTTGATTAAGTCTAACAAACGACCAGGCGTTGCCACTAAAATATCAACACCTTGTTTTAATTTATCTACTTGGTTTTTTTGTTTTACACCACCAAAGATGGCAATGGTTTTTAAATCCAAGTATTTTCCATAAGTTGTAAAACTCTCTTCGATTTGTAACGCCAACTCACGTGTTGGTGTTAGAATCAAGGCTCTAACTTTTCTTCTCGTTGCTACATTGTGACAATGTTGCAAAATAGGAATGGCAAACGCTGCTGTTTTTCCAGTTCCTGTTTGCGCACATCCCAATAAATCTTGTCCTGTTAAGACAATTGGAATGGCTTGTTCTTGTATCTTAGAAGGCGTAACATAACCTTCTTCTTCCACTGCTTTTAAGATTGGTGCAATGATACCTAGTTGTTCAAACTTCATAAGCTACCTCAATTTCTTTTCTAAACTTACCACACTTTATAGAAAAAGACTAGCTTTAGTATACGAACACACAAGAAACCATGAATTTTATTGACCTAAAAGCGTTAACAACAAATCTGGTCGATCGGTAATGATTCCATCTACCCCAAGATCTATGAGTCTTTGCATTGTTTCTACATCGTTAATGGTCCAATAATGTACTGCCATATTTTGCTTCTGTGCCTGTTTGATAAAACGTTCTTGCGTTAAATCAATCGTTCCAATTACCGGTGCACTTTCTTCTAACGGCATTTGCAGTGCTGCATGACCTTTGGGTTGAAATAAAAAAGGTAAGTAGAACAAATTGCTAACAATATAGTTAGTCGTAGGTCCTACCGATGTTGAAATGGCGATATCAGGACGTGATGCATAATAGTAGGCATTGATATCATCATAGAACGTTGCTACCATTGATACTTCTGCTACGTCATATTGATCAATAAGCTCATACAAGGCATCCACTGCCTCTTCTTTTTTTGCACCTGCTTCTGCCTTGATTTCCAAAACATAGAGAACACGATTACCAAACGTTGCAAACACTTGTTCTAATGCTGGGATATTGATTTCTAAGTCCGCAATCTCTTCCCCTTCAACATCACGATATGGATAACTACCATCGAGTGCTTGGAAGTTATAACCAAAATTAAACGCTTGAAGCTCATCAAAACTCATTTCATGAACCAATCCGCTTGCATTGCTCATAAGATCAATATTGCCACTTTCATTTTGTCCATGATGTGTCACCAATACGCCATCGCTTGTCATCATGATATCGATTTCTAAGACATCAACTCCCATGGCTACCGCATTACGAAATGCACGCATGGTATTTTCCGGTTCCAAATGTTTCGCTCCACCGTGTGCAATTACGAGTGGTGTTCCATCCTGTGCTTTCACAAATGGATTTTCTTTTGTATATGATTTTGTAAATATAAGATTGCACCCAACAAGTACTACTAGAATACTCGCGATACCAATCCCAATTCGTTTTATTATTTTCATCTTTTTTCCCCCTATAACTCTACTTTTTATTGTATCATACTTTATTTTTTCAAAGTTTTGTTTTTTTGTTAAGAACGCACTTACCCACACTTTTTTTGTGGGAAACGCTCAAATGTTCTGCACAGATGCATCAGTTTCCACAGCAAAAAGGTGGAAAACAATAGAACTTTGCTTGTTCCACTTTGTTTTCCACCAATACATTATTCTGAACGCAACGCTTCTACCGCATCTTTTTTCGCTGCCATGCGAGCTGGAATATGCCCACCTAACATCGTAAGAAGTGTCGATACCGTAACAAGAGTCAATGCATGAACTGGTTGTAAGGTTGCTACGTTTTGTAGTTCTGTCATACTGTA
>JBOFMT010000119.1:0-85423 GCA_051658525.1 Erysipelotrichaceae bacterium
TGGCATTGTGGCATTGGAAAAGCTGCTCACAAATTCAAAATATAAGCACAAAACACACAAAATCAGAAAATAAAATCATGAATAGAACAAAAAAGCGGTGGTCTCAATTTGAAACCACCGCTTTGTCAACGGTCTGAAATAGAGACCATACGGTCTCTATTTTTCTATTTGATTTAGTGCATCTCGTAACTTTGTGACAATACCGTCGAAATCAATACCGCTTTGCTTTCCTTTGCTAGTCGTAAAGAAAGAAGCAAATTCCGTACTATCAAAGCGTGGCATAACATGATAGTGAAGATGTGTTACCTCATCAAACCCAAAGCTATGACAAGCCGTAAATATCCCTTTGGGTTGGTATACCGCTTGTATGAGTGTTTCCATCTTTGCAATTGTTGCAAACAAGCTTGCTTGTTGGCTGTTCGATAACTCAGCTAAGCTTAAAGCATGAGTTTTATGAAACACTAGTAGATGACCTTCCACTACAGGATCATGGTCTAGGATTACGATGGTTTCTTCATCTTCGTAAACCAAATATACAGGAAATTCTTTTTTCGTCAATCGACATCCAATACATGTTTGCATAGGTTCCTCCATTAGAAAACGAACTCCATTTGGAGTTCGCTCTTAAATATAAAATACAATCCCAATAAACTGCAAGATCGCAGCAACATTAATAAATATGTGCCAAATCAAGTGATGATACTTCATGGATCGCTTCATATAAAAGTAAGCACCTATAGAATAACATACACCACCAGCTAGCAACAAGGTAAAAAACATTGCTGAGCCATTTTTTAGGAGAGTCGGGAAGAATAGTACTGCAGTCCAACCCATAATTAAATATAGCGTTAATGATAGTTTTGGAATATATCGTTTCGACCACAATTTATAGACAATACCAATCACAACCATACTCCACTGAATCACAAGAATCAAAGCACCCTGCCACCCACCAATTAAGGAAATGGCAACCGGTGTATAAGAGCCAGCAATCGCTAGAAAAATCATAATATGATCTAACTTTTGAAAGACTTCTTTTTGCTTAGAATCAAAATGCATGGAATGATAGAGTGTTGAAATTAGAAACATCATAAACAAGGAGATAATAAATACACTAATACCGAAGGCAAAAGCAACACCCTTGGTTTGAAACGCATAGATACTAGCAGCTGGTAATACAAGTAGCATCACAACACTCATAATTCCATGTGAAATCACATTACCAACTTCCTCTTTAAAACTTAAACGAAAGCGTTCCACCATATAAAAAACCTCCTTCTCTACTTTTTATAGACAGCTAACCCCAATAACCCTGGACCAGTATGAATGGCCATTGCAGGGCAAATATTTCCTGTCAGAATCGTATCGATGTTATCTAAGCGTTTCATCAACTCTTCACGGATATACATCATTTCTTCTTCAGCCAAACAATTCGCTACCGCGATATTGACACGTTGTCCGGTTTTAGCTACATCCACAAGCAAATCAATCGCTTTATGAATACTTTGTTTTCGACCGCGAACTTTTGCTACTGTATCGTAAACTCCTGTTTCCGTACAAGTAATGATTGGCTTCAAATTAAGGGCATGACCTAACACGCTAGCTACTTTACCAATTCGTCCGCCTTTTGCTAAATATTCTAATGTCCCTAAACAGAAATAGATTTTTCCATCACTTACTTTATTGCGCAGTGCAGCAGCAATCGAAACTAAATCCATTCCACTTGCAATGAGATCCAATGCATAAATCGCATGTAACCCCGCAGCAATTCCGATGTTTAGTGTATCTACAAGTTCAATTTCAAGTCCCTCAAATTCTTCCGCTGCCAAACGACACGCATTGTGTGTTCCACTAAGTCCCGAAGAAATCGTTACAACCAATACTTGTGTATAGCCAGCATCTTTGATTTTTTGATACAAAGCTTCAATCTCACCAAGACTTGGCAGTGATGTTTTAAAATCTTCCGTTGGTAAATCTTGGTAAACAGTTTCTGATTGAATGGTTACACCATCCAAGTATTCTACACCATTACGGATTACTTTCAATGGTAAGACAAATACATCTTCACTTACGTATTCTTTTGGTAGATCTGTTCCAGAATCTACAACCAAGGCAATTTTATGTTTCATTTTTAGTTTCCTCCTGAACCTCAATAATTTTAACTGCAATCATTTTACTAGCAAATGACAATGCTAAGTATTTGGTAGCCAATTCAATTTTTAAAGGGTTTGTCTTATCTCCTAACTCAATTGAAGTTAGAATCGGATTTAACAAAGTCGAAAATGCATGTTCCATTTCATCACAAAACATATTATATGCAGCTTTCTCCCCGTATGAATTTGCTGTATAGACAATACCGTCTCGGACTTGGATGATAGGAATCACCTGTTTTAAAACGGTTATTGCTATGATATATGCTAAATGTGTTTTACTATACTTTTTTTTATGTGGCTTTGGAATCAATCCTGCTTTCACATAGTTATTGATCATCGAGGATGTTAGGATTTTTTCACCATCAATCGAGAAAGCTCCCAATTGTTTTTCGACAAAAATTAACACTTGATCCATATACAGTTCAAGATCTGGTAGCTCTTCCCATCTTACAAATCGATGATTCGCTACGCGTTCTTGCCATTCATAATACGTTTGATTTTTGTTACTCATACCTTCACCTCTAGACATACAATAACATAGTAAACAAAACTATGCAATATAGTTTTAATAACTAGATGTGAAAATGGTAAAAAAAAGATATGATTGCTCATATCTTTATAAAATTATTTTACTTTAGCGATAATTTCGTTGAAGCTATCTTCTTTCAAGCTTGCTCCACCGATCAATGCACCATCGATGTCTTCCATTGCCATGTATTCAGCAATGTTTTCTGGTTTAACAGATCCACCGTATTGTACACGTACTTTATCAGCAACTTCTTTACCGAACATAACTTCAACTTGGTTACGTACGATTGCACAACAGTTGTTTGCGATTTCTTTTGTTGCAGATTTTCCAGTTCCGATTGCCCAGATTGGTTCGTAAGCAATAACAACATCAGCCATAGCTTCTGCAGAAATTCCTGCTAAGCTTCCTGTTAATTGTGTACGGATTACTGATTCAGTTTCATTTGCATCAAATTGAGCTTCTGTTTCACCGATACAAACGATTGGAGTAATATTTGCAGCAATCAATTTGTTTGCTTTTTTGCTTACAGTTTCGTCTGTTTCGTTGAACATTTCACGACGCTCAGAGTGACCAATGATACAGTGAGTCACACCGATTTCGCTCAACATAGCAACACTTACTTCACCAGTAAATGCTCCTGTGTCTTCGAAGTGGCAGTTTTGAGCAGCGATTACTAAGTTTTTCGCAGCTTCAATACTTGGTTGCAAAGCGATGAAGCTTGTTCCTACACCGAATGTAGCAGCTTCTGTAACGTTTGCATCAACACCAGCGATGAAAGCTTTTGCTTCAGCGATGGTTTTGTTCATTTTCCAGTTTCCAATAATAATAGGTTTTCTCATGTTATTTTTCCGCAATTACCGCAATACCTGGTAATTCTTTTCCTTCCATAAATTCTAAGCTTGCTCCTCCACCTGTAGAGATGTGAGAGAATTTTTCAGCAAATCCCAATTGGATTGCAGCAGCAGCAGAGTCTCCACCACCGATTACTGTAGTAGCACCTGGTAATGCAGCGATTGCTGTACAAACTTCAAGTGTTCCTGTAGCAAATGGTTTCATTTCGAATACACCCATAGGTCCATTCCAAACGACTGTTTTAGCACCTTCCAAAGCAGCTTTGTAAAGTTCGATTGATTTAGGACCAATATCCAATCCCATATAACCGTCTGCAATGTTTTCGTTGTCACAAACTAGTGTGTTAGCATCTTCTGCAAATTTGTCAGCACAGATGTGATCTACTGGAAGAATTAATTTGTCTCCAGCTTTTGCAAGGTATTCTTTTGCCAATTCAATTTTGTCTTCTTCTACCAAAGAGTTACCAACAGATAATCCTTGAGCGCGTAGGAATGTATAAGCCATACCTCCACCGATCAATACTTTATCAGCAATGTTTAATAGATTGTCAACAACAGCAATTTTATCAGAAACTTTCGCTCCCCCGATGATTGCTACGAATGGACGTACTGGATTGTTTACAGCACTTCCCAACATTGATACTTCTTTTTCTACTAAGAATCCCAAAGCAGAAGGAAGAATAGAAGGAATTCCTACTGTAGATGCATGTGCACGGTGAACTGATCCGAATGCATCAACAACAAATAATTCTCCAAGGCTAGCCCAATATGCGCTTAATTCAGCATCATTTTTGCTTTCCCCTTTTTCGTAACGTGTATTTTGCATTACAACGATTTCACCATTTTGTAAGTTAGCAACCGCTTCTTCCAAAGCAGCACCACGTGTTTCAGATACGAAAGTAACTTTTGTGTCAACAAGTTCAGCTAAACGCTCAGCTACTACAGCCATATCGTTTTTCGCTTTATCAGCAGCAGTTTTTTCAGCATCTTTGTGATCTACTTTACCCAAGTGAGACATCAATACAACTTTTGCCCCTTGTTCTACCAAATAATTGATGGTTGGTAAAGCTTGTACAATACGGTTATCATTAGTGATTTTTCCATCTTTTCTAGGAACGTTAAAATCAACACGAACAATAACTTTTTTTCCGCTTACTTCTAAGTCTTTCACAGTTTTTTTGTTCATAACATGAATCCTCCTCGATTAACAGTCCTATTATAGCACTTTCGGGCGTTCTAGTAAACGAAAATAGATGCATTGATAATACAATCACAAACTGCGAATTGCATTTTACTTTATTTATTTTAAAGAAAGAGTACACTATCGATATAGTAAATAAAGGAGGACGTTATGCAAGTAAAATTTGGTGAAAAAACCGTCCGTTTGTTAGGTTATCAGCTTTCTATTGGGGACTATGCTCCCAACTTCCGCGTTACGGATAAAAACTTCGATGATTTCGAATTTGCAACCAGTTATGGAGTTCGCATTCTCTTGAGTTTTCCAAGTGTCGATACGTCAGTATGCGACTTAGAATTGGCAAAATTCAATGATGCAATCAAAGAATTTCCGAGTATTAAAGTCATTGCAATTTCCAATGATTTACCATTCGCGCAATCACGATGGTGCGTCAATCGAAATGCGTTTAATATACGAGTATTCTCAGATTTCAAATTGGGAGAATTTTCAAGTAAATACGGTGTCAAGATGATTGAAAATGGTCTCTTGTGCCGTGCGGTATTCATCGTTGATTCCAGTGATCGATTGGTCTATGTAAGTTACTTACCACAAGCTGGTGATGAACCCGACTATGAAACAATCTTAGACGTTGCCAAACGCAGTAAATAAGCGGATAAAACCCCAATCACATATGTGGTTGGGGTTTTTTATTACCATTTAAACATCGATTCAAATTGTTTTTTTGCTACTAAAGCTTCATCAATTTCTGCTAGCTTAGACGTGTCGCCTAATAAAATTGCTCCAACCAATTGGTTGTTTTGGAAATAGTATTTTTGATAGAATTGTTTGCTTTGATCCAATAGTTCCAACATGCGATACTTTTGTCCTTCGACTTTCCCAACATCACCATTGGCATATAATTTCGTGTTCATTCCATTAAAGGTAATCGCAGCACTAACACCTTGATAGGTAAGTGCATCCCCTGCAGCATTTGCACCAGCAATACGACCTTGTTCTACTGCTTCTGGCCAAATAGCGTAATTGATTCCCTCACACTGTGCGCAATCTCCACAAGCATAGATATTTTTTTCATTGGTTTGCATGCTAGCATTTACAACAATCGCACGCTCGATTGCAAGACCTGCTTCTTGTGCTAAATCACTATTCGCTCGTACACCTGTAGAAATTAATACCATTTGCGCTGGTAAGATACTACCATCACCCAAGCGAACCCCTTCTACACAAGTTTCGCCTTCCAATCCAGCGATGCTAACATTGGTCGTAATTTCGATTTGGTTATTTCTAACGATACTCGATAAAACAGTGCTTGCTTCACTATCAAGTTGACGTGGCATTAAACTTGGCATCAGTTCTAATACATGAACTTCTTTTCCAGCTTTCTTCATCTCCCACGCCGCTTCTAATCCAAGTACTCCACCGCCAATAACAACTACTTGTTGAACATCAGGAAGCCAAGATCGCAAGGTTTGTACATCTTGCAACGATCGAATCGCTAAGACACGATCCAATCCCACGTTGGGAATGGGTGGTACAAAACTACGAGCACCCAATGCATAGATCAACTTATCGTAACTACGGGTTGTCCCATCGGATATTTCTACCATTTGACTCCAAGGGTCGATTTTCACAACGCGTACACCTAAGGTGTTTTTAATGCGTTGTGCTTCATACCAAGCTGGGTCTTTGATAGCAAACTTACTTGCATCCAAATCCCCTAGCATTGCTTTGGTCAGCATCGGACGATTATATCCTAGTACGGTTTCTTCACTTAAGATTTCAATTTCAGCTAAATCATTTCGTTCTCGAATTGCTTGTGCTGCATTGACTCCCGCAGCTCCATTTCCTAAAATAATGTAACTTTCATATTTATTCTTTTTAAAGCTGACTTCTTCGACTTCAATCGGTATAAAGTTCGATTTATCAACACCGCAAACTGGGCAAATATCGACTCCTTCTTCAAACACTTCACCACAAACCAAGCATTTGACCATGCGCTTTTTCCCTTTTTTCGGTCGCGTATTTTCTTTGTTCAACATCATACATCCAAAGTTATAGCCCCAATCAAACGCAGTAACCAAATCGCTTTCACTTGGCTTTAACCGAATTTTTAATGGTTCCGCTAATTTTAAATGTAGTTGTTTCAAGCGTTCCATAATATGTGGAACCCCTTCTCCACTCCAGCCATAACTTCCAAAGGCACTAGCAAATTTTCCGCCATGTGTAGTTGCGAATATTTTCGTTGTTAAATTCCAAATTGGATACAACGCTTCGCCTACGATGGTTGGTGTCCCAAACAAGATTCCATCTGCTTGATCCATTTCTGCTAGCACTTCTTCTTCGTTTGCATATACCATATCGTAACTTACAATATCAAAGCTTCCACTCGCTTGGATTCCTTTACTAATTTCGTCTTTAAGTTGTTCCGTATATCCATAGCTCGTCACATAAGGAATCACAATATATGGGTTGGTATGTTGTTTGATTGGTGTTGACCAAATACGATATTTTTCTTTAAACCCTTCAATATCCTGGTCAATCAAAGGACCATGTCCCGTACAGATCAAATCGATATGTAATGGTTCTAATTTTTGTAGTGCTTTTCGCATAAAACTCTTATATGGTCCCATAATGCAATCATAGTAGTATTTAAAACTTTCATCAAAATCTTGATGATTGGTTACTTCCGAATACAAAATGCCATCAAAGCAATAATGTGCACCATACGAATCGCAAGTAAACAAAACATTCGTCTCTTCTACGTAGGTATAAATTGTATCTGGCCAATGTAAGTTAGGCACAGAAAAAAAGCGTAACGTTTTATCCCCTAAACTTAACGTATCGTTATCCTTTACCACAAGACTGGTGAAATCATGATTTACAATTTCTTTCAATAAGGAAATTGCTACAGCACTTCCCACAACGGTAATATAAGGATTGATTTCCAATAGCCTTTCAATGGAACCTGTATGATCTGGTTCGGTATGATCGATAATCAAATAATCAATTGTAGCTAAATCGACTACACTTTGTACTTTCTCAAGATACTCATCAAAAAATTTAACCTTTGCCGTTTCTACTAGCACTGTTTTTGCTGACCCCTTTAGTACAAAGGCATTGTATGTTGTCCCATAAGGACTTTCCATAATAATATCAAATACACGTAATTTTAAATCGTGTACTCCAACCCACCATAAATCATCTCGTAATTGTCTTGGTTCCATTTGTTATCTCCTTCTTTATCCCTTAAAAAAAATATAACATACACAAAATGCAATTCAATTCTAACGTATCGCTTGGACAAAAAAAGTGTAGACCGTTTGGCCTACACTCAACTGTATTAGCTTAGATATATTTTTGGTTCGCAGTGATGACAGCAAGTTTATAAACTTCTTCCGCATTACATCCACGAGACAAGTCATTGATTGGAGCATTCAACCCTTGTAAGATTGGTCCAACCGCTTCAAATCCACCTAAACGTTGTGCAATTTTGTATCCGATATTCCCTGCTTCAATACTTGGGAAAATAAAGGTATTACATTGTCCAGCAACTGGAGATTGTGGAGCTTTGGTAGCAGCTACCGCTGGTGAAATCGCAGCATCGAATTGTAATTCTCCATCAACTGCAAAATCAACTTTCATTGTTTTTAAGCGTTTTGTAGCATTTGCAACTTTATCAACATTTGGTCCTTTTCCAGATCCCATTGTAGAATAGCTCAACATCCCAACCTTTGGTTCAATTCCAAAGATACGTGCTGTTTTTGCAGTTTCTAATGCAATTTCAACCAAATCATCTTCACTTGGATCGATATTAATTGCACAATCACCCATTGCATAACGCTCTTGATCTTTTACCATAATAAAGCAGCTTGATACAATACGGCTCCCTGGTCTTGTTTTAACTAATTGTAATGCTGGACGTACCGTATCCGCAGTTGAATAGGTAGCTCCTCCAACCAAACCATCTGCTTTTTCCATCTTCACTAACATCGTACCGAAGTAGTTTGTTTGTTTCAATAGACTCAAACATGTTGGAGCATCCATTTTACCTTTACGAAGTTCTACCATTTTATCAACCATTTCATTCATTTCTGGATAGGTTACTGGATTGATGATTTCAATTCCTTCGATGTTTAAATTATTATTTTTTGCTAATGTCGTTACTTCTTCCACGTTTCCTAGTAATACCGGAATCAATACTCCATCCGCATACAAACGAGACGCAGCCTCTAAAATACGTAAGTCATTTCCTTCTGGAAAGACAATACGAGTGTTTTTTCCTTTGATTGCTTCAATCATTTTGTTAATCATGTTGTTTACCTCTTTTCCTTGGTCTTATTATAACAAATATCGCTCTACTTTTACACTCTATTGTTACGATTTACACGTTGCAAAGCACGCCATAAACTATAGCCAATCACAATGTTGCATGGAATCATAACACCAGCTTTTACTATACGCACAAACATGGAAATTAAGACTGGAATTCCATACATCATATTTAACCAAATTGGTGTAAAGATTAAATTGATGATTACTTCCAACAAAACAACAGCGATCACAAACAGAACAAAGTCTTGTGCGTCATCTTTCGCAAAGTGCTTTTGAATCAGTTGAATCGCAACGATTAGTACTCCCATAATAAGTGCTAAGAAGCAGAATACGCCAACTTTAATTGCAGGTGTTAAGACAAACAATTCGCTTCCAATCTTCACCTCTTGCATCACAAGTAGGTATCCTCCACTTGCTAATAGAATTCCCGCAAACAAAACATAGACAAAACGAATACTTTTAATTTGTTGAAAGGCTGCACGTTTGCGCATCAACAAGGCCGGAATCAAACAAAGTACCAACGAGTTTAACGTAAATCCTGCAAAGGGAAAGTTGGTCGGTACAAACAACAAGCCCAATAAATCCGTTACCAAACCTGTAACCAAAGCTAAAAATGGTGAAAGGACAAATCCACTTAATAACAGTGGCAACTGTGCAAACCCAATTTTTAAACTAGGAACTCCCAATAAGGGAATCATCAAAGAGAAAAACGATAATACCACACTAAGTACAACCAACATCCCTGCGATTGCCAACTGTTTGGTCGTAAACTTAACCCCAAAACGTTTTCCCACAACATAAAACACCCCTGCAATCAAAATGATCAACAAAGCTTGTACAATATAAATTAAATCACTCATTTTATCTTCTCCTTTATCCATGGTGAAATTGCTCCTACAAAGTAAAGCGAGCCAATCACACAAAACGATTGCCCGTTTGCTAGACAATCTTCCATAACTGTAACTACATCTTGAGCAAAGCGAACATGTGTATTTTCTTGATAGCTATCTCGATGGGCACTACGCGGATGGTCAAATTCCGTAACGATGATGTCCATAGTAGTTTCTGCTAGCAGAGCTAGCATGGCATCCACCGGTTTATCTGCAAGTGCCGCAAAGATACAAACATCAAGCTGCAACTCTTTACTACTCTCAATAAAACTCGCTATCCCCTCGACATTGTGTGCACCATCAACAACGATCGTTGGTGTTGTTGATAATACTTCAAACCGTCCTGGCCAAGAAAAGTCTGATAAGGCCTGCTGGATGGTGAGCGGATCTAAGTCTTGTTGGAAGGCCTCCATCGCACACAATGCTAACCTTGCGTTTATTTGTTGATACTTAGCCCTTGTTGGCAAGGTATAGCGCTGCTGTTTCCAAATCAGTTCACCGGCCAAACTAGACTCTTCTAGCTCTACAGGGTAAAAAAGTGCACCTTGAGCTTCCACGATTGTTTTTATTTCTTTTTGCAAGGTAACATCTTGTTCTCCACACACGAAGGGAATCGCTTTTTTCGCAATTCCTGCCTTATGCCATACAATCGATGATTTAGTCGTTCCTAAGTAATCTTGATGATCCATTCCAATATTCGTTAAAATGGAAAGGATTGGGTTGCTTACAACACTCGTTGCATCCAAACGACCACCCATGCCGCATTCCAACAATACCACATCCACCTGTTCATCATAAAAATACAACAAGGCAATGAGCACTTGTTGTTCGAAAAGCGATAAACCAAAAGGTTCTACCTTTGTAAAATATGCCTGTAATTGTTCGTCTTCAATGTCTTTTCCAGAGACTTGAAACATCGCATTCATTGTTGTGATACTTGGTGATGTAAACACTCCTACGCGCCGGTTTTGTGCTTCTAGTAAACATTTCAAAAACTGAATCGTACTACCTTTCCCATTGGTTCCGGCAACTTGAATGACCTTTAGTTCTGGAAGAAATGAAAAATTGGCATACGCTGCTTTGATTGCATCTAAATCATAATGTATTTCAAAGGTTTTATTTTCCATGTTCCCCCCATTGGATGGAGCTACCATACCAAAGTTCTAATTGTTGATTGATTCTAGAAAAACACTGACTCTCAAAAAAGCCGCGGTAAGCTGACAGGGGCGAAGGATGTGCACTTTCAATCACACAATGCTTTTCTAGATCAATCCACTGTTTTGTTTGCTGTGCTGCTTTTCCCCATAATACAAAGACCAAATGTTCTTTGTGCTCGCTTAGATAGCTGATTGCATGTTGCGTAAAACATTCCCAGCCCATCCCTTGATGAGAGTTCGCTCGATGTGCTTCAACGGTCAAAACACGATTCAGTAAAAAGACACCTTGTTCTGCCCAATCACTAAGATCGCTTTGACTACGTTGAATCCCAAGATCCAACGCTAACAATTTAAACATATTACGCAAGCTCGGTGGTATGCTCGTATCACGTACCGAAAAAGCCAAACCATGAGCTTGGTGTGCATCATGATAGGGGTCTTGCCCTAAAATAACGACCTTTACACGATCGAGTGGACAACGAACAAACGCTTCAAACCATAGTTCTCGCTCAGGGTAAACTGTAGTTGTTTCACAAGCGCGTTCCAAATGTTCCATCAGTTGTTGATAATAGGGTTGTTGTTGTTCTTGATTTAAGAAATCACTCCACGTTTCCATCTTGAATCCAGTCTTCAATTAGTTGTACTAGCTCTTGTTGTGCACGTTCTGCACTGATGACACCACGTGACATCGCCTTCATAATATCGATTACATCACTTTCTACATACCATTCAACAATACTCACATCCGGATTGGATGCCATTGCCGTCAGTGGTCGAGCAATGGAATCACTCAATGCTTTGGTGATTTCCTCTTGATACGTATCATTATAAATAAAGCTACTACGATTCACATGGGTAATCGCAGCAAATCGATCCGTTGTCTCAATATAGGCTTGCATCCCCGCTTGCGAACGGATTAAACCTAGCACCGCTTCTACCATATTGGGATATCGTGTGGTTTCTTTTACGCTATAGCCATTTACACTTACGATATTTTTCATTGGATATAATCCTACCGTTGGGATATCGGTAATCTTTAAGATATCCCCAAAATATTCTTCATAGATTCGAAATTGCATTCCTGTATGTAGGAAGCCACTTGCATAAGCATTATCCATAAACCAATTATCGTAATAGCCGTTTGCATCCAATAAATTAAATTGTTGTGAGATTTTTTTTAATTGTTGTAACATACGTAAACATTGTTCACTCTGCATGTTTTCCACCGACAATTTATCCTCTTGAAACAAATCAAAGCCTTCTAAGGTTGTGAAAGGAAATACGTTAATATTATTAGGATCCACATAAATGGCATTGGACACACCACTGCGATATAGAGCCTCAAAACTTGTCACATCATGACTTGAGAGCATACTCATATTATACGCATAAAACATTCCATTGACATTCATCGGTACAAACGTATGTTTCGCTCCCTTAAGGCTTGCTACGTAAGAATCAGGATATCCAACTTCAAAGCTCTCCTCAACACGTGCTGCAATTGCACGACTTTGAGCAAAGAGTGTAGGTACAAACGTATCTGCAACCAAATAGATATCTGCACTAATTGCACCCGCTTCAAAATACTCGCGTATTGCATGGTGCTCTTCCACCACATTTACCGTTAATGCTCCCGTATGCTCTGGATAGGTCTCATTCCATAAAGCAATAATCGCATCGCCATACAGTTGATTTTCAACCTCCATCACAATACTAGCACCTTCTTCAATCTCTACTGTTGGAGTTTGACATCCAAACAAAAACAATGAGACGATAAGTAGTATAAATTGTTTCATGTCATCCTCCAAACTTCAAAAAAAAGCACTTTTCAGTGCTTATCGGTAGATAGGTCCACCTTCAACGCTTCGATCAATGATATTGTTCATTTCGCTTTGTAAGATTGCATTTGCTACAATCCACAATCCAAATACAGATAAGACGATGTTAATGATTGAAAGATCGTTTCCTCTCATCCCTTTGTTTTGTTGGATTTCCAACACGCGTTTCGCATATTTATAATGCCAATAAATTGCATAAACACCACACGTTACGATCGTGAACAATAATTCTAGCGCCGCATTATCTTGATAATCTCCCATTTGGTTGATTTCTTCAGCTTGCTTGTAAAATAAATATAATGTATAAATTCCACAAGTCAAAAGACTAAGAATAATCAAGGTAATGATATTGCGTTTTTGTACTTGATACATAGGTACCTCCCCTTAGGCGATTAGACTTGCAATTGCATTTTTGTATTGTTCAAACTTTTGTTCCCCATCGGTTTGTGATGTAGACTTAATACAATAGTAGAACTTACATTTTGGTTCTGTTCCACTTGGTCGAATTGCAATCCAAGAGCCATCTTCTAAGAAGAATTTTAACACATCACTCGGTGTAAAGTCCAATGAGACCTCACCAGTAGCGTCGATTCGTTTTAATGTTTGGTAATCTTCAAAGGCAACAACAGCAAACCCAGCAATTTCTTTTAGATTCGACGTACGCATCGTATGAATAATCTCTTGAATTCGCTTGCTTCCTGCTTCACCAGCTAGAGTTAATGAAGTTTGTTTCTCTGTATAAGTTCCATAGGTTTCATACAATTCAAACAATACATCCAATAAGCTTTTACCTTGTGCTTTATAGAAGGCTGCAGCTTCACAAAGAATCAAACAAGCTTGTAATGCATCTTTATCACGTACAAATGGTTGTAGCAGATAACCATAGCTCTCTTCATAACCAAACACAAAGTCTTTTTCTTTGGTCACTTCGTATTGTGCAATTTTTTCACCGATGAATTTAAATCCAGTCAGTGTTTTTTCTACGGCAACATCATAACGTTTCGCTACTTGTTCTCCTAAATCAGAAGTAACAACCGTATTGAACATAACAGGATTTGCTGGCATCAACCCTTTTTCCTTCATACAAGAGAACACATATTCTAAAAGAATTGATCCCGTTTGATTTCCCGTTAACAATTGGTATCCCGATTCGGTTTTCACCGCTACACCCATACGATCTGCATCCGGGTCACAACTCAATACGATATCCGCATTGTGTTTTTGTGCATAGTCAAGTGCTAAGGTATAACTCTCAACTTCCTCTGGATTTGGTGTAGTTGTATTTGAGAAGTCAGGATCTGGTGCACTTTGTTCTTCTACTAGTACATAAGAATATCCCGCATCATCTAAGATACGGCAAACACCTACGTTTGCTGTTCCATGTTGTGGTGTAAAAATAACCTTTAAATCTGACTTATCAATTTCAGGCTGTAGTTGAATCTTCATTACTTCTGCATAATATGCTTCATCTACTTCTTGATCGATCATGGTGATCAGCTGTTCTTGTTCTGGAGTTAAGTTAATAGCAATTGCCAATGGATCTTCAATGGCATTGACATTCGCAATCACTTGGTTTGCGAGCGCAGGTACTAATTGGCACCCTTTGGCATCGTATAATTTATATCCATTGTATTCTTTTGGATTATGACTTGCTGTAATCATAATTCCACCAAAACATCCCAAACGGCGTACCGCAAAGCTCAACTCTGGAGTTGGTCTAAGACTGGTAAATACATAGGATTTGATATTGAAACTTGCTAGTACTCTTGCACTTACCAATGCAAATTCATAACTCATGTGACGATTGTCATAACCGATGGCAACACCTTGCTCACATGCAGTCTCACCATTGCTTGCAATGTATTGTGCAAAGCCAACATTGGCTTTGGTAATTGTGTGTACATTGATTCGGTTGGTTCCAGCACCTAAAAGACCACGCATTCCAGCGGTACCAAAAGCAATATCAGTATAAAAGGCATCGTTTGCTTGCTCTTCACTCATTGCTTCAAGTTCAAGTTTTAATTTTGGATCAATATTTGGATGTTCCATCCATGTTGTATACTGTTTGTTCATTCTATTTTCCCCCTCTTTGGATAATAAAAAAGAAATGGCACGCCATTTCTCTTAAAACAAATTAAGCAATAATTTTTTGTGCGCGTAATACTTCTTCGATTGCAGCGATAGCAGCAACTTCATCTTCACCTTCACAAGTAATTGTGATTTCTGATTGTGTAGGGATTCCTAAAGACATTACACCCATGATTGATTTCATGTTTACTTCGCGTCCTTTTGATGCGATGTTTACTTCACTTTTGAATTTTGAAGCAGCATTAACAGCAACAGTTGCTGGTCTTGCGTGTAATCCAACTGGATCTACTACGATAGCTGTGAATTGTTTCATTTGATATATCCTCCTAAATGGTTTTCGTTTAATCTCTATAATTTTAACTTATTTTTTGTCGTCAAGCAATCCATTTACGCATAATTTTTCAATTTCGTGCTCATTGTACAAACGAATTCCACTTGACATCAACATTTTTGCCGTAATTCCGCAATTATCAACCAATTTGCCACAAAATTCACCATTATATATGTGATGAACACCACAACTTGGTGACTTCTCTTTTAATATTGCAATGCAAATCCCCTCTTTTTTGCATAGGGAAAGCGCTTTTTTTGCTCCAAGCTCGAATTCTTTTGTTTTATCGTCTCCATTTTGATTGATTACTCGATCCCCTACAATTTCTGCAGGAATGCGTGGAGTGGAAAGTCCTCCAGCAACTTCAGGACAAAAGGGAACAAGCTGATATTGTTTGGCTAAAGCTACGACATCCTGGTGAAGATTATCTAACCCATTGTATTTGCAAGCTTCCCCTAGCAAACATGCACTAACGAATAGTTTCATCAACAATCTCCTTTACAAAGACATAGGTGTTTGCATCACTTGCTACCTCATCAAACACATAACCCTCTATCACTAAGCTTTTTACTTGTTCAATCCGATGGATTTTTTGTTTGATGATTGCATTTACCATCCGACCACGCATCATCTTTGAGAAGGTTGCCTTCGCCATCCGTTTTTCTCCATGTTGTTCATAGAACAACACATCAACCACATGATTATGTTCACGATCTAAGACAGTACTATATTCTTTGCTTGCCAAATTTAAAATCGTTTGTCCTTGAAACAAGTTTTGACTTGTCCAAAACTGAGCCAAACGCTGTGTATTCCAAGTTAGTTTTGCTTGCATTTCCAAGCGATAGGGAACAATACGATCACTAGGACGTAATACTCCATAGATAGCACTTAAGATACAAAGATGTTGATTTGCAAAGGTAAAATCATCTTCAGTAAAACTTTCGATGTTCATATATTGAAAGCTCAAGCCCTCATAATAAGCAATGGCATTCGTACTTTTCCCCATTTCTTGAAAGAGTTTTTGCGCCTTTGCTTGCCTAGCTGTATACACTGCAATAAAATCTTCTTCTGACATTTGCGCAAGGTAGGAACGCAGTGCACTCGCTATTTGTTGATACTTTGGCTTTGTCTCTTCTAGCAATGCACTTTTATATTTCATTGTCTTGGTTGGAGATACTACAATCTTCATTTTCTTCACTCTCCTAACATTTTCATTCAATATCTATTATAATATACCATAGAAGGAAGTGAATCTATGAATTATCAAATCTATGTAAACGAACAAAAAGTGGAAAAATCCTGGTCTTTAGCGATCAAAGAATATACCAAACGCTTATCCAAATATTGTAAAGTCGAAGTTTTCTTTTTGAAAGATGCGCAAGCACTTGATAAAAAATGTAAGGATAAAATGCTGCGTATCCAAATTGTCGAAGGACTAGAACAATACGACAGCGTTGCCTTTAATGGCTATTTACAGGAGTTTGGCCTCCATGGACAACCCAACCTTGCCTTTTTGATTGGTTTTTCCTCTGCGTGCGAGCACAAGCTAGCAATTTCGCAAATGCAGTTTTCCAAAGGGATGATTGCCACGATTTTGTTGGAACAAATCTATCGCGCTTATCGAATCGAAAACAATGAACCATATCACAAGTAATATCCTTTTTACCCCTCGTCCAAAACATAGTTGGTTAAGGGGTTTTTAGTTCCATGACAAAATGGCAAGCATACTGTGTGCTCTTATTATAAAAAAAGGATTTGTTTAAGAGTTCAGAAAACTTACCTCTTTAAAAAAAGACTAAAATTCGAATTAAAAACCCATATACAAACGGTGTGAATTAGCATCCTAAATATGATTTAGGATGCTAATTTAACCAATAAGTATCAAAATATTTTGTTCTTATTTATGTGCAAAATACATTTCAAAACATTATGTGTATCGTGCGTGAAAAAATGGAAAAGATTTTTTAATTATGCTATCATAGGCATATAATGAGGAGGGATTTTATGAAGAAAAGTTTATTATCTGTATTATGTGTTGGTTTTTTATTAACATCATATAATATCGATACCCACGCGTATGAACATGGAAAATCTAGTGAAATTGAAATTGATTTGCGTTCAGTAGAAGAGGGGGATGTTTTTACAGTATACGCGAATAAAGAAACAGATACTCTTGTTGAAATTGAAATTGAAAAGGTAGAAAAAACAAAACCATTTGATATCGGAGATTCAGGATGGTCTGGTGGAACTATTCCTGATTATAATGTTAGTATGGTTGCAAGAGTTTCTCATAATAGCCATAAATTCCAGTATTACGTACATACTAATAATCAAAATATTTATGCTGTTGATAGATTAACTTATTATACTGCGCATAACTGGTCAGTAACTAAATCATGGTTGAATTTCACAAGTAAAAAAGCAACTTTAGAATTTACTGCTTTTAGAAATACTGCTGGAGGAACCGGTATAACCTATAATGGACTAGGTATGAATTTAACAGGAAATTCAACAGCTAGTTTTAGAGGATATTTAATTTTTGAAATAAGTTCTTCAGGAAAAGCAAGAACTTCTTGGTCTATTTAGTATGAATAACTTTATTAATGTTCCAACTTTAGTAATGAATTTCCTGTTATTTTTCAAAATTGGATTAGAAATTGTTTTAATAATATTCTTAATTGTGTTTGTTTCGAAAATCACAAAGTATTTTATAAATAAGAATAATTAAAACATGATGGAACCTATAAAGTGAACACACTAAAAAAAGGACAGCATATGCTGAACTT
Source organism: Erysipelotrichaceae bacterium (assembly GCA_051658525.1). Lineage (GTDB taxonomy): Bacteria > Bacillota_I > Bacilli_A > Erysipelotrichales > Erysipelotrichaceae > JBOFMT01. The sequence goes on from JBOFMT010000119.1 coordinate 18,151, forward strand.
GTGTTTATTTGCAGGTTCTTTTTTTTATCCTACTTTTATGAAGGGGGTAATCTTATGAGCAAAACATTTTACGGATGAGGAAGTTGAACAATTAAAAACCACCCAAATGTAGTGAGTGTTGGTACGAAATTAATAACATGTCATGAAAACTTTAAACAGGTTTTTGTTAATGAGCGTGGAGGAAATCAAAGAAATATTACCGGGACATACAAATTAGCTTAGCCAATTAACGAACTACCAATAAAGCTTTATTAACTATGAAGATAAAGCAAAATGAATACATAGCGCTTTTTTAAAAAGTGTCCTTGACATGGGAACCGCTTTATCCAAAATTCTAGACTCTTTCCTTTATACTACGATTTAAAATTATCATTGAGCTTCTTTAGTAGAAATAAAAATTGCTCTTTCTCTTCTGCTGTAAAACCTTGATAGGCCGTCTCTTTTACCTCCAAGCAGATTGTATTATACTTGCTTTGAATGTTCATTGCCTTATCACTTAATTTGATATAGGTAACCCTCTTATCTTTGTTACACGTTTCTTTTTCCACATAACCTAGCTTGAGTAGGGTATTAATTAATGAAGTTACCGTGGACTTGTCTTTTCCAATCCTTAAAGCGATATCCTTCATGGTAAGTGCCCCTCCGCTTTCATAGAGTGAAGTAAGAATATTTCCATGACTTGGAATTAGGTCACTCAAATCATGTTCATTTAGCTTAGCTTCTAAATATTTCATCATATTTCTTTTTGTTTTACTGATGAAATAAATGATATATTTATCCTTCATTTATTTCACCTCTGCTTGTTTTTTGAAATACCGTACAGTAATTTCCTTCGCTCGTTCTACATTTTGAACATCGCACACATTTAGCATCCGCCTTGTCCCCTTGTAACCAACGTTTAATTAAATTCGGCTCTGCTAGCAGCGGTCTTGCGATTGCAAAATAGGCAATGTTTGATTGTTGTAACAGCTGATGAATCGTATCAAAGTTAGTTAAACCACCTACTGTAATCACAGGAATATCAAGTTCTTCACTAATCACGTTTCCATAATTAACAAAATAACCCTCTTTTTCCAAACGGTATCCATCAAATGATTGACCCACCATATCTCTAGCTTTCCCATGGATATTGCCTGATAATTCAATCGCATCTATACCCAATCGTTCAAGTTCTCTACAAATGATTCTCGTATCTTCGAAACTTTGTCCACCATCAAAAAAGTCTGTCGCCGTTAACTTGACCATGATGGGAAAGTCTTTCCCAACCACGTTACGCATTTCAAAATAGATTTCTTTTAAAAACCGCATTCTATTCTCTAAAGATCCACCATACTCATCCGTTCTTCGATTATAATATGGACTTAAAAACTGATTGATTAAATACGTATGTGCACCATGAATCTCTACTCCATCAAAGCCACTGTCTTTTGCACGCTTTGCAGCCTTTGCAAAAGCATCAACAATATACTCGATATCTGTTTTTGTCATTGCTTTACCCTGCGTCCCAGTCGCTTTTTCCGGCACTTCACTCGGAGCAAAAATAACACGACTTCCTGTATTGAATGTAGTTTTTGTACCACCATAAGCAAGTTGTAAAATTATCTTACTTTCATAGTTGTGAACCATATCGGTTAACTTTTGATATTCTTCAATAAATGTATCATCATAGATCCCCATCATACCAGGGTTAGGTTGCTCTTCTTTCACAATATTAGCATATCCTGTAATAATCATTCCTACTTCATTTTCAGCCAACTTGCGGTATACACAATATAATTCATCCGTCATATGACCTGATTCGGTTGCCATGTTCTCCCAAGTCGCACTTCTCACAAATCTATTTTTTACCTTCATTCCGCTTATTTTTGATTCTTCAAATAATGATCGCATCCGATACGTCCTCTTTTCTTCGTTATCAAGTATTCTCTCAAATTAGTTTGATATAAAACTATTTTATACAGGAACTAGTTTTATGTCAAACTAATTTCGCATTGATTTAGAATGTGCTACTGACGTATAGAGCAATTTAGCACCGACAATTACATTTTAATCTTAAGAAAAAAACATAAGATGATAGTAGGCTTGCATTTCCCCAACAAATCCTGCAATTTTTAACAGTTGTTTTACAGGAATAGCTTCGAAATAGTCGACAAACAATGGTATAATTGAGGTAGTTTACCCAATCATTACAAATACATAGCTAGAAAAAGGAGAACCCTATGATATCTTTTTTTTATACGATATATAATAACATCTACATCAAATCCATTCGTCGTGGACTATTGAAAGTACAACCTATTATTTTAATCAATTGTATTTTTATCATTATCCTCAATATCAACACCGCAAGTTTTTCCAACTTTATGAGTTTGTTGCTTTCTGATGCATGGTACCCCCTTATCTTAAGCATTTATACCAATGTGAATAATGTTTCCAAAGCCTTGATCGTTATTTCCATTTGTACCGAACTTGCTCGGATCCGTGTCCAACAAAAACAAAACATCACCTATATGGGTAACAATCCAAGCCCGATGGTTGTCGGATTTATCGGACTTGCTTCTGCGATTGCTTTTAGTAGTATTTTTGCCATGGAACGCTTTGTGGAAACAGGTAATGCTGCTATCATTGCTGCTAACTGGTCATTGTTATCTATCGTTGTTGGAATCCTGTTCAGCGAATTTTTTATTAGTGTTTACTACTATACTATCGATCATCGTAAAACATTAATCAATAGTTATGAGCGCTCGGTTCGACAATCCATTCTTTCAATTCTACCAGCTGTGATTACCATTGCTGCATCGATTGCACTCGCCTTCGTTGTCGAGTCTGTGGTTGTTGCTACCTTCCAAGGTACCTTTACGATCACCATTGAAGGAGCCAATAGTTATTGGAATGATATCAAATATATTTTTATAAAGAATGCGTTATGGATGGTGGGTGGCCATGGAGGCGACATGATTGTCCACGATGCTAGTTTCAATCGTTTGTTTGTTGATACCTTTACCAATATGGGAGGTGCAGGTAGTACTTTCTGTTTACTACTTGCGATCTTCTTTTGTAGTAAAAACAAGTATAGCCGTAAAATTTCTAGTATCTCGATGCTACCAAGCCTTTTCAACATCAATGAAATCATCACCTATGGATTACCGATTCTATTCAATCCAATATTTATGATTCCCCTGACCATTGTACCGATTATTCAATATCTCATAGCCTACCTTGCGCTTTTTACTGGCGTAGTGGAAATTGCTAGTACCAACCTTACTTGGACCACTCCGGTCTTACTCAATGCTTATCAACTCACTGGAAGTTTCTCTGGGCTGATGTTGCAACTCATCAATATTACAGTGGGTGTTTTACTATATTTACCTTTTGTACAAATCTATGACACCATGAGTAAAAAAGAACGTCAAGATGGATATGAACAATTGAAAAAGAAAGTATTCTCCCAAGAAATCGCTCACTTGGATTTAACCCACCGCATTGATAATGTTGGGGAAATTAGTATCTACTTAGGAGAGGAATTAAAAGATCTTTTAACAAGACGTCGTGCAAATGAGCAGGAACTTTTCCTCGTTTACCAACCGCAAGTTGATAAAGCTCATCATGTCATTGGGGTAGAATCCCTGCTTCGTTGGCAGCATCCTGATTTTGGTCTTATCCCTCCAAACATCACCATCTTGATTGCAGAAGAAGTTGGTTTGATTTATGATTTAGGTAAGTGGATTGCTGATTCTGCAATTGCACAACATCGCGCTTGGCAGCCACTGCTAGCATCACCAGTTTCAATGTCTATCAATATATCAACCAAACAATTGGTGGATCCTGATTTTGCTTCCACTATTTTAGCTTGTATTACAAAATACAACGTAGACCCTACAACAATTAAAGTAGAACTAACTGAGAGTTTTGCAGTTGGTGAAGATGCCATTAGCAAACAACAACTACACACATTAAGTCAAGCCGGCGTAAAGCTAGTAATTGATGATTATGGTGTTGGATATAATCCATTATTATATATAAAAAAATATGAGATCGAATGTATTAAAATCGATGGAAGTTTGATCCGTGATATTGATACCAATGAAGATTCAAAACGTATTGTTACATCGATTTATAATTTATGTAGCTCGACAGGAATCCAAGTAGTCAATGAATTTGTGGAAACGCTAGAACAAAAAAACATCTTAGATGCACTCGGTAATGGTTACTATCAAGGTTACTACTTTAGTAAACCCCTCGATGCGGATGCATGCTTAAGCTATATCAAACAAACACAGGAAAGCGAGATACGGTATGAATGAAATCGAACGGGATTTAGAGCTCCATATTCAAACATCCTCCATTCAAAATTTAGAGGAAGCAACCACACAATATCACCGTTATGAACCAACGGAGTATGTTTGTTTGGATGCACTACTTCCCTACATTCAGGTAGCAAAAGATACTTGCTTGGTTGATATTGGTTGTGGATTCGGTCGCGTTAGCTTTTATTTCTATCACCATCTTCAATGCCACTGCAAAGGCATTGATTACAATGCCAACTTTATTGAAGCAGCAAATCATAATCGCAGTAGCTACGAAACCCTGTATGGATCTAGCGATGATAAACTAATCTTTATCCATGGGTTAGCACAAGATCTAGAAATTTTAGAACACGATACGCTGTTTTATTTTTTCAACCCCTTTTCTTTGGTTATTTTTCAAGCCGTATTGGATCGTTTAATCCAAGCTGCACATAAGTTTCAACGCAGTTTCGATTTGATTTTTTACTATCCCAATCCAGAGTATACGATGTATTTAGATACCTTAGGTTTGTTTGCGCTCACTCAAAGTGTTAACATCCCAAACCGTATTGATCCACGGGAATGTTTTGTAATCTATCACTATCTAGGATGTGAGGAGGGTATATGAAACAGCTCACCATTGTTTGTGGAGCAATTATAAAAGACGGGAAGTTATTGATTGCGAAACGCAATACACAACAAGGGTATGGCATTTGGGAGTTTCCCGGTGGAAAAGTCGAAAAGGACGAAACTTTACAAGCAGCACTTATTCGCGAACTACAGGAAGAGTTGGGCCTAATTTGTGAGATTGAGCAATGTATGGGGATGGTCCATGATCAGCAAGGAAACTTACATTTACATGTCTATGGTTTTGTATGCCACATCAAAGCGGGAAGTTTACAACTAAGTGCACACTCAGAAGCAAAGTGGGTATCCCCTCAAGAGCTCTATGCGTATGAATTTCAAAAAAGTGATCGCGTTTTTTTGGATTATGTACAACCAACATCGCAGCGCTTACTGATCGATTTAAGTCAAACCTTAAAAGATCACGCGCCTGTTTATCCTGAGGATCCTGCTATGCGTCTAGAAGAAATTGCTCAAGTGGAAAAAGATGGCTTCTCGGATTATCAGCTGACAAGTGGGATGCATGTGGGGACGCATATCGATGCACCAGCACATATGGTAAGACATGGGAAACAAATCGATGAACTTTCTTTAGAACAACTACTTGGTCCAGCGAAAGTTTTTGATGTGTTCCAACAAAACCCAATCGCATTAACAACACAAATGCAAACACAAATACAACCTAATGATATTGTCCTTTTCTTTACAGGTCATGAACACGCTTATGGTAGTGATAACTATTTTTATGATTTCCCATGTTTGGATGCTACTTTGGTTGCTTTCTTGCGGGAGCGAAAGGTTTCTATGATTGGAATCGATGCCCCATCCTTTGAACCTGATCCATATACATTTCATCACGCTTTGTTTGAAGATGAAATTCTACTCATAGAAAATCTATGCAACCTTTATCAATTACTTGGACATAAAAAAATCTATGTCACAGCGTTACCCATCAAAATTTCAGCAAGTGGGGCTTTGGCACGCGTAATTGCAACGCTTGAAAAAGAATAATAATCTATCAATAAATCATGGCTTATCGTGTGATTTTGGTTCTTTTTCATCTTTCCCTTTCTTTCTGTGTGAACATTTGATAAGATAATGTAAGCTTTTTACATTAGGAGAATCAATATGAACACAGTTAACCCCAACATTTTAGTATTCGGTGTATCCATTATGGACATCTTTGGTTTTGTCGATTATAAGTACGCAGCCTATGACTCAAACCCTGGATGTGTTCAAACTTCCTTTGGTGGAGTTTGTCGTAACATTGCGGAAAACCTAACAAAAGTAGGTATCAATACCAAATTCATTTCCATTCTTGGTGATGATAATACAGGAAAAAGTATGTTGCAACATGCTCGTAACATTGGACTAGATATGGAGCATTCGTTGGTTGTTGCCAATGCAACAACACCGACCTACATGGCCATTCTAAATGAAGCTCGTGAAATGGTTTCCGCTGTCGTGGACATGAAAATTGTGCACCACATGACACCAGAATTCATCGATAGCAAAAAAGAACTCATTCAAGCAGCCGATTTTATGATTTTGGACTGTGATTCTGTTGAAATAACAGAGTATATCGTAACAACCTACCATAAGGATACGAAGATGATTCTCGATCCGGTATCAGGTGCTAAGGCACGTGCAGTTAAACACTTACTTCCTTACTTCCATACGATCAAACCAAACCGCCACGAAGCGAGTGCATTTTGTGGATTCCCGGTGGAAACAATGGAAGATGTAAGAAAAGCAGGTGCTTACTTCCTTTCTTTAGGTATTGAACAAGTATTCATTTCCTTAGATGTTGATGGTGTTTACTATATCAATAACGAAGAAGAAGGAATTGTATCCCATAACCCAATTGATGTCTTGAATGTCACTGGAGCTGGTGATGCCTTTGTAGCTGGACTTGGTTATGGTTACTTACACCAATCATCAACTTTGGACTGTATTAAATTTGCGATTGGAATGAGTATTGCTACCATTACACATGAGGAGACGATTCACCCTTTCCTAAGTGAAGAATTCATTCAAAACGTAATGAAGACCATCCAATGGGATGTTGCAACATTTGAAAAATAAAAAGATCAGCTTACTGATCTTTTTTTTCATATTGTTCTCGATAAGCTAACATGCCACCACGCATGACATAGACATGTTCATAGCCCATATCACGAATGAGTTGTGCACCTGTTGTAGCTCGTCCACCACTCTTACAAATAACAACGATGGTTTCACTCTTGTCTACAGGAAGCTTATTTTGTTTTTCAATGAGTTGGCCTACAGGAATATGGATAATACCTTCTAGATGACCCAAACTTGAAAACAATTCTTCCGCTTCTCGTACATCCAACCAAGTTGCATTTGGATATAGGTGTAGTTGCGCTGGTTCAATTGTCGGGATATTATATTTGGATGTTAGCGTCCCCTTCACTTCACAAGCTGGTGTATCCTTGGGAATAAAGATTCCATCAGAGCGCATAGCGCACTTCGCATTTGCAACTAGAACTGGTTTCATCCACTCTGCTGGCCCAAGCTTTAAATCTTCGATAAATGTTTCAAATTCCTGTTGATTCGTGAATTGTAAAAACGGATTGGTCTGCTTTTGTTGTGCTAATGTACTGGATTTACGATTGCGATAATCGTGTGCTGGTAGCACCATCAAAGTTTCATTTAGCTGTTTCAGGTTCGAAAGTGTTGCATAGTGATCACTTGCACTTCCTCCTGGCAAATCATCTCGACCTGCTCCACCATCATCTAAAAATAAAGCATCTCCGGTAAACAAATACCCTGTTACTTCCAGTGCCATACTATCTTGCGTATGACCTTTTGCATGGTGTACGTAGAACTCGATCCCAGCAATATAATAGCTTGTTGCGTCTTCCATTCGATGCGTGACACATGGTGCTGGCGCCAATTGATGCATGTAATAAGCGCATCCACACTGTGTACTTAGCAATGCACTTCCAGATAGATGATCCGCATGTGTATGGGTATCAATGACAGCAACTAGGTTGAGCGATTGTTCCTCTAGCATCGAGGTATAGCGCGCTACCTCATCCAATAAAGGATCAATCAATACTACGGCATCCTTTCCTTCTAGCCTCACCATATAGGTTTTGCAGTCTACGGTATTGAGTTGTTTTACTTCAATCATAACAACACCTCCTTTTCCTTCATTCTACTGTAGGAAAAAAAAGAGTCAAGAGAAGTGTTACTTTGTAATGTTAACGATTGGCATCCACAATCGCATCATTCTCGATTCCATTGTTGCCGCTTGGGAAATAAAGTGAGAAAAGTCTACTACTTCCTCCAACCATTGTGATGTTTCATCAAACGCGATTTGCTCATTTGCTTCTACGTATTGAAACAAGGCATCCCACATCGCTTCCATCTCTGTATAACTACAAACGGTTGTTAGATAGTTAGCACCACTATACTGTTTTTCTAATAGTGGGAAGTTTACTTCATGGTCTTTCGGAATCGTAACCCACCATTCATAACCATATTCTAGTGAAGTATCACTTGGGGTCGAGCTTTGAAAGCCAAATAGCTGAAATGCTGGATCGGTTTGTAATTGATGTTTTAAGATATAGCCGATCATTACTTGTAAGGTATCATTTTCTGGTGTTTGACTTTGCCCACAAAAAGAAGCTACTGTAATCGCTTCTAGTGTTTCAATTTTCAGTTCTTGTATCATTTCGTTTCTCCTTGATGTTTATACGCATAGTATACGCTAATTTCTAGGAAGTTCCAGGCTTTTTTCATGTTATAATATAGGTTCCCTAAAGGAGGATCTTTATGCGTACCTTAACCATTGATTGTTCAACCTGTAGAGCTTACTGTTGTAAAGCCTTATTCTTCTCCAAATTAGATGGATTTCCTAGTGACAAACCAGCAAATGTCCCATGCAGCTTTCTAGAAACAGATGATCGTTGTCGTATCCATACCCAACTCAAAGCACAAGGGTTGCGTGGATGTACGAGCTACGACTGTATCGGAGCAGGACAACGTGTTGCTCAACAATACGCTTCTGCTACAACACAAGAACAGTATGCTGCCTATCAAAAAATGCGGATGTTGCATGAAATGTTATGGTATCTTCAAGATTGTAGCCTTCATCACAAGACAGCCTCCATCCTAGAACAAACCAAACAACTCTATGCGCAATGCGATGCGATAGGAGCGCTAGACATTCAAGACTTCTTAGCTTTTGATATGGATCAAATACGAAATCGAGTTAACCCACACTTACTGCGTGCTATGGCTCTTGTGTTAAACAAGGAACGGGTTGCTCCTCCCCAATCAGCAATTAACTATATTGGCGTAGACTTCTCAAAGAGAAGACTGGCAAGCTATGATTTTAAAGCTGCACTTTTGATGGCAGCTGATTTTTCCAACCTAACCTTAGATAATGCAATTTTTCTAGGAGCAGATTTACGAGATGCCAACTTTTCCAACTGTGACTGTTCGCAAGCCATTTTCCTTACCCAACAACAAGTCAATACTACGATTGGGAATGAAGCTACTCGATTGCCAGCGCATCTAGTAGTACCTGACCACTATCATCAAAAAAAATAATCCTCTTGGATTATTTTTTTACTTCCCGCATTTGAATCGCTTGTACGATGAGTTCTTGATGTTTTTGTTTGGTGGTGGTAGTTTTTGCACTCAACCAAGGCTGAAAAAGCTTTTTTTGACTTGTAAAGCTAAGATCATTTACATACGCAAGTTCATCTTTATTGAGACAAACCTTAATTTCTTCTGGTACTTCAACACTGCGTACCTCTAAATCCTCTTCAATTACTACCTCGATCCTATCCCCATATGTTTTTTGTAATTGCTCCCTGATGATTTTAGGGATACCTAACATATAACAAGGAAGTCCCATCTTTACAATGGATCCTCGGTAAGACACTTGATCTAATAAAGCGTGAACCTTCACGCGTTTTTTTCCATATATGGCTTCCACATCAAATGGAACTTCAATATAAGAAGCTTCTTTATCCGGTATTTTTTTAATTTCTGCACTAAATTTGTTCATGGTTAACCTCGCTTTTTTATTATACTGTAGCATAATGGACAAGAGAATCAATTTGCCCTTTTTAATGAGCTATGGTAAACTAAATGAGCAATTATGTAGGAGGTATGCACATGGATCAATTACCAAACTGTCCAAAATGTAATTCTGAATATACCTATGAAGATGGTGCATTGTTCGTTTGTCCTGAATGTGGACACGAATGGAGCGCATCAGCAGTTTCCACTACTGATGATGTTATCACAATCAAAGATGCCAACGGGAATCTACTTGCCGATGGTGATAGTGTAACTGTTGTGAAAGACTTGAAAGTCAAAGGTAGTTCTAGTGTATTAAAACAAGGAACCAAAGTAAAGAGCATTCGCTTGCTTTATGAAGGAGATCATAACATCGATTGTAAAATTGATGGCTTTGGAGCAATGAAATTAAAGTCAGAGTTTGTTAAGAAAAACTAGATGAATTCGAGAAAAGGTAGCTTGCTATCTTTTTTTTTATCTAAAGCAAGGAAACACAAGCCTAGTGAAAAGGTTGCATGCATCTTGTGTTTCGTGTAAAATATGAAACATATGTGTACATATCGTACGGATGGATGGGAGTATGAATATGAAAGTATCAGCATTTGAACAATTTAAATCGGAGGCCGATCGTTGCTTACTTTGTGCCAATGCACGTTGTAAAACGTTCTGTCCCATTGCAACACCAATTCCAGAACTAATCGCCTTATATCGAGAAGGAAATATCGATGAAGTTGCGAAACAACTATTTGAAAATAATCCACTTAGCGCATTTTGTGGCGTCGTCTGTGCTCACGAAGATCAGTGTGCCGGACATTGTGTACGTGGATTTAAGGGAGAACCGATTGCGTTTCATGAAATGGAAGCAGCAATATCAAAAGCATATCTATACCAAAATGAATTCCAACAAGCTCCCCTTCGCGATGAGCATATCGCAATTATTGGAAGTGGGCCTGCAGGACTTACGGTTGCCCTAACACTTGCAATGCAAGGATACCGTATTACGATATTTGAAAAAAACAATCAAATTGGTGGAATGTTACGCTATGGGATTCCTGACTTCCGACTAGATAAAACCTTGTTGGATCGTTTAGAACAAGTACTTGTTAAGTTAAACGTAAAGATCCGTTATAATACCCTTGTTGGTGCTGGATTAACCGTAGATACCTTATTGGAGGATAGTTATAAAGCTATCTTTATTGGAACTGGTGTTTGGAATCCAAAACCATTGCATATCAAAGGAGAAACCTTAGGTCATGTTCACTATGCGGTAAACTATTTGAAAACACCGAACGATTTCCACTTAGGTGATGATGTTGTCGTTATTGGTGCTGGTAATGTTGCTATGGATGCTGCACGTACAGCAAAGCGCAATGGAGCTAAAAACGTAACGATCATCTACCGTAAAGATGCTGACTTTATGAAAGCAACAAAAAAAGAAATTATGGAAACAGAAGAGGACGGGGTTAACTTCTTATTCTATCGTGCGCCAAAAGAAATTAACGATGAAGGTCTTGTCTTGGTTGAATCAAGAAAAAGCATCAAAGAAGATGGTATGAGTGATTTTACGTTAATTGAAGCGAGCGAAGAACAGTTTGCTGCGAGTGCAATTTTAGTTGCAATTAGCCAAACAACTAGAACCCATATCACTTCCTCAACAAAAAACTTGAATACCAATCGCTGGGGTCTATTAGAAGTTGATGAAACTGGTCATACATCTCGAGAAGCAATCTTTGCTAGTGGAGATGTGGTAACTGGAGCAAAAACCGTTGTTGAAGCGGTTGCACAAGCTAAGATAGTAGCACAAAGCATTGATGAGTATTGTAAACAAACAGTTTAAGTATCGCTTGCGATACTTTTTTTTGACATCCCTTCACAAAAAGCTATGATAAATGGGAGGTGAACACAATGAACGATAAAATGCCCATTTACTTTTTTTCTCATGGTAGTCCGATGAATATCATCGAACAAACAAGCTTTAGTAACACATTAGATACGTTAGCTCATACGATGCCACAACCCAAGGCTATCATAATGATTTCAGCCCATTGGGTGACACAAGGCTCTAAGCTATCCCGTGTCGAGCAACCCAAACAAATCTACGACTTCTATGGTTTTCCACCAGAACTATATCAAGTCACTTACCATCCTTTAGGCGCTCCAAGTTTAGCCACTCATATCAAAGAACGAATTCCTACGATTGAATGGGATGCTTCCTGGGGACTAGATCATGGTGCCTGGTCTGTATTATTTCGACTCTACCCCAAAGCAAATATCCCTGTGATTCAACTTTCGATTGACCAAAATAAAACCTTAGCAGAACACATTGCATTTGCTAAGCAGTTAAGCTTTTTAAGATCGGAGGGCGTCCTCATTATTGGTAGTGGTAATATCATTCATAGCTTTCAATATGCCAATCCGTTGCGTGATGCACCAGCGTATGATTGGGCGATTGAAACGCACCAGTTACTGCTAAATGCAATAAGGGAACATCGGCATCAAGATTTAATTGACTATCAAACATTACATCCGAATGCCAGCCGTGCCTTTCAAACCTTGGAACATTATATTCCAGCACTCTATATTAGTGCACTGAGTGAGCAAGAAGATCAATATGAATGCTTGCATACTAGCTTTCAACATGCTAGTATGTCCATGAGTTGTTTTGTATGGAAACAACAGGAGGTCTTTCATGAAATATGAATGGAAATTAAAAGATAAAGATTTGTATCTTCCAAAACATCGTCCCAGCGTAATCGATGTTCCAGCGATGCGCTTTCTTACCATCACAGGAAAGGGAAATCCAAACGATAACCCTGAATTTAGTGAAGCAGTCACAGCGCTCTATAGTGCTAGTTATGCGATCAAAATGAGCTGGAAACGTATCAAAGGCAATCAAGACTATACTGTCTTTCCTTTGGAAGGCATTTGGGATTTAACAGAAGAAGGAAGAAACAAAACAGAACTAGATAAAAATGATTTTGTTTTCACCCTAATGATTCGTCAACCTGATTTTGTACCGGATGAATACATCTATGAAATGATTGAACAAACAAAAATTAAAAAGGATGTACCTCGATTAGACCAATTGAAATTGGAAACCATTCATGATGGATTGTGTCTACAAATGATGCATAAGGGCCCGTTTGATGATGAACCAGCAAGCTTTGCTTGGATGAAGGAAATCCAAACCGAAGAAGGCTATACTCGCTTATCGATGACACACCGTGAAATTTATATTTCCGATATGCGTAAAACAAAACCTGAAAAACTAAAAACAGTATTACGATACCAAATAAAAAAATAGTCGCAAAGCGACTATTTTTTTGGTGGTACATACAACGTTAATAAGTTATCCAGTACAAAGTCATGGTCAAGCTCATACAACTTTTTCCAAGTTAATTTTTGTTGAGAGCTTCCCGCTGCAGATACAATACATACCGGATGTTCATCTTCATAAACATCCATCAAATCTAACTTTAAATCACTTGCAATGAGTTGATCAAACAACTGCGGAATTAAAAGATGTAAACTTGGCACTACCTTTTGTGCATCAAAATCAAGCGCATCCAATACTTGTAATCCTTCGATAGGATCAATTTTCAAAGCTGCAAACATCGGATCCAAAAAGCTTTGACCGCCAAAAATCGTGACATTCGCTTCTTTGGCCAACATCTTAACGGTATACTCCGCAACACAAGGGTGACCCGGAACCGCATAGACGATATCCGTTGTTTGTCCCAAGCTGATAATTTGTGCGATGATTGTTTCATAAACAGTTTTAAAATCATCATGTTCCATATAAACTGCATCAAAACTCTCAAATGCAATTCCTTCCGCCTTTAACAAGGCTACCATCGGATGTTCTGCAGTACGTAAATATAGGGGTTTCCCACTACGCAACACCTCCAAAACACCAACTGGAATTTGTTTTTCATCACCAGCACCCAAACCAATAATTGTAATCATAATCGTCCTTTCTAGAGATGTGTCAATTGTTCTAACAACATCATTCGCGCAAACAAATGGGTAAAGGTCATTTCACTCATCTTTACGTTCCATTTTGCCTTTTTTAAGAGCGCATCACTAATTCCCAAAGAGCCTCCAATGATGAAACCGACATGTTCTACCGATTTCACCTTCGCTAGCAACTCTGGTGTTTTCCACATTTTACCATGCAAGTCCAAGGCAATCAAGACTTCTTGATCACGCATTTTTGCTTCTAACAATGCACATTCTGCCTGTTTCACTTGTTCTTGTTGTGCCAAGGAGTAGTGGGAAGGACATTCCAAATCCTTGATTTCAATGATTTCAATCTCATGGTGTTTTCTAATTTCTTTTAGATAGCTATCAATTTGTTGTTGCATCCAAACTTCTTTGATACGTCCTACACAATAAATACGAATCATCTTTTTCTCCTTAAAAAACTGGCTTAGCGCCAGTTTATTTTAATGTAACATTCAATTCAAGTAAAGAACCGTCGCGATATACGGTAATCGTAACACGTTCGCCTACTTTTTTCTGATACAACTCTTGTCTAAATTGTTTGAATGAAGTAATCTCTACACCATCAAAGGCAGTCAATATATCCCCAACTTCAACACCTGCTAGAGCTGCAGGAGAATCAGTACTTACATCAGCAATAATCAAACCAGATTTAATTGCATCATCAATTTTGAAATATGCGCGTTCATACGCTGTAAACTCATCAATCGAACGTGCAGAAATCCCTAAGATAGGACGTTCTACTTTACCATTTTGTGCTAGTTGTTCGATCACAGGAATTACTTCATTGATTGGAATGGCAAAACCAATTCCCTCTACTGAAGTATCAGCAATTTTCATCGAGTTAATCCCGATCAACTCTCCTGCCATATTAATCAACGCCCCTCCAGAGTTACCTGGATTAATGGCAGCATCCGTTTGTAATACAACACTATCCCAGTCATCCGTACCGTTGTTATCCAAATCGACACCAACACTACGATTGACACCAGAGATCAACCCACCGGTCACACTTCCTTGAAATTCAAGTCCCAAGGGTGATCCCATTGCAATGACATACTCGCCTTTTTTTGTTAACGAAGAGTCACCTAATTTAAATGCTTTTGCTTCAAAATCAACTTCCATTTCCAACAACGCTAAGTCGGTTAATTGATCACTTCCTACTAACGTTGCTTTGACTTCACTCGTATTTGCAAAGCGAACCACAATTTCTGTAGCTCCATCGATTACATGGTGATTGGTAACAACATATACTTTATTATCATCTACAGAATAGATGACACCACTTCCGGTACCAATGGCAGCACCCCCACTAATCGAGGTAACACCAACCACTTTCTCCTCTGTATCTTCTACAAGTGCAGTTAAGTCGCTTGTGATATTGGCAACTACATTTGTTGTTGTGTTTTGACCCAAGTTTGTGTTTGGTTCATTACTTTTTAAAGAACTCAATTGAAAGGTTAAGACCATATTCCAAACGAGTAGAATTCCTAAAATTGCTGTAACTACCTTCTTCATTTTGTATTTCCTCCAATAATGATTTTAAACTGCTCTGCAGCTCGAATCTTTACTTTATTAACATCGATTCCTCGATGTTGAAACACGCTGTGGTATGCTTGTAAAGCAGCTTGTGCAGTATTTCCTTCTTCACTCAAATGAGCTAAAAGAATTTCCTTTGTTTGTTCCCCCATGATTTGACTCATGAGATAAGCACTATCTTCATTACATAAGTGACCATAGTCTGAAAGTATTCGTTGCTTTACAACCATAGGCCGTTGCGTCTGCATCAATAACTCTACATCATGATTACTTTCAAAAATATAATAATCTGCATTTTTAATATACGGTAATAATTCTTCTTTGATATAACCGGTATCTGTAATATATACAAGGCGATGTTCTAACCCTTCAATCACAAATCCACTTGCACCAGGGCTATCATGGGATACGGGTAAAATTTTGACGCGCAAATCTTTGATTTGAACTTCTTCAAAACTTTGAAGTGGTTTATGGGTATCAAATTTTAAATTTTCATGTCCATATATTTCATGATTTTTAAACAGCTTTACACCTGCTACATGGTCTCCATGTGTATGTGTAAGCAGTATAGCATCAATAGCTTGCAAATCAAGTTGTAAGGTTTCAAAGCATTGCTTCATATATTTTTGTGTGGTTCCACAATCGATCAGCAATACGGTATCTTGGTACTTGATCAAACAAGCATTTCCTTTGGAACCACTCGCTAACATCGCAAACTTCATAAGCTAATTCCCCATAAACGTAATCGGGTTCAATTTCACCCCATTGCGCCGGATTTCAAAATGGACATGTGGACCTGTTGCCAGCCCCGTCATACCAATTTGCCCTATGAGTTCCCCTTTTGCTACCGTAGTACCAACAGGAGGGAATCCAGGACGGTTCATATGACCATAATATGTTGTATAACCGTTATTATGGTTGATTTCAACCCAATATCCATTGATTGGATGATATGAGTTTACTGTTACAACACCACGATCACTCGCATAGATATTTCCATAGCGGTTGTACGCATTTTGAATATCAATCGCTTGGTGATTGTAGTAACATCCCCAACCACAAGTGACACGCGGATTATCAACCGGCCATCGGAAACTTCCACTTCCGACATTTGGTATTACTTTGGTACCAATCGAAATAATTTCCGGTTGTGCGGCTTCAATGACAAGCGATGAAATAACTTCCCCACTCACCAATTCTCCATTGATATAGGTTTCTTTGTACTTCACGTTTTTCTTCCCCATTTTTTCGGTTTGAATCACGTTACGTACCCCTTCAGTTACCGTTGCATCATAAACATATTGTGTTGCTGGTGGATATACTTTTTCCGATACCAGTTTTTCACGTTCTACCTGAACAGTAATTGGGGAATCCGGTTCTGATACATCAAGTTCCATACCAACTTCAAGCACTTGATTTTCGGAACGAATCTTATCAGCATTGATCGAAATCAAATGCTCAACTGTTAAGGAATTTAACCAGGCAATCCCCTCTACGGTATCGAACTCTTGCACTTCGTAGTAGGTTGGCACTGCATCATATCCATAACTTAAATAGGACAATGCTTCTTCTTTGGTTTTTAATATTCTGCTAGCCGATGCCAACCCTTTGGTAACGGTTGCTGATTCTAAAATCGCAAAGCTAACATCGCGCGTCCCATACTTGGTCAACTCTGGTGTTTTTTTATTACTTGTAAAGAGCTCCCAAGAGGCTTTATCAATATAGTTTAATACATACAAATCCCGTGCTTCACGGAATTCATCGATGTTTTTCACATAGGCTACTTCTCCATTGGAGAATTCAACCTTATCCACTTCGACCGAGAACATATCATTTTCGTCGAGATAAGCTAGGATTTCATCATCCTTATCTTCATAGACTTGATACGACAAGACACTTTTTACAATTACATCTTCCCCAAACCAAAGATTCGTATCAGGGAAAATTTCTTCATAACGCTCTTCGTACACGCGTTGTAGTAAAGCATCCAGTTTTGCTTTATCTTGTACCACTCCAAGCATAGTATCCTTCAAATATACTTCAAATACTTCATTTTGTGTTGTACTTAAAGAAAGTCGAGCTTGCTCAATCAACTGCGTCACTTCTTCACTTTCCCCTTGCAAAGTATACGAAGATTGCGGCTTCGTACCCATAAAGGCAAGTCCTAGCGATAGCGTTAACACTAGTATGGATAAAAGAATTTGCTGAGATTTACGCATGATCACTGTCCTCATAATTGAAGAAGGCATTGATGGATTTATTAAATGCTAATTCAATATTTCTAGTCGCACCATTTCGGTGTTTTGCGATATTGACTTCGGTACGGTCTTCACTGGATTCTTTGGTTTCATCACGGTTGTAGTACTCGTCGCGGTACAGGAACATTACAATATCTGCATCCTGTTCGATTGCTCCAGACTCACGTAAATCTGAAAGCATCGGACGTTTGTCTTGACGTTGTTCTACGGAACGAGATAACTGTGATAAGGCAATAACAGGACATTCTAGCTCTCTGGCCAAAGCCTTTAAGCTACGGGAAATTTCCGAAACTTCTTGTTGTCGGTTATCCCCTCCACCTTTTCCGCTCCCACTGATCAATTGTAGGTAGTCGATAAGTACCATATCCAAACCATGTTCCGATTTTAACTTTCGACATTTAGAAAAGATTTCCGCCATTTTCACACTAGCGCTATCATCAATGAACAATTTCGCACCCATCATTTCATTGGCAGCTTCATTCAATTGATTGAATTCGTCATCCTTTAAAAATCCGGTTCTTAACTTACTTGACTCGATTTGAGATTTTGCGGAAAGAATACGTTTCATTAATGCTTCAGCAGGCATCTCCAGTGAGAATACGGCAATTGCACCTGAATTCAACATGGAAGCATTGAGTGCTAAATTCAATGCAAATGCAGTCTTCCCCATGGAAGGACGTGCTGCAAGAATAATTAAGTCTCCACGCTGGAATCCATTCGTTGTACGGTCCAAATCGCGATAGCCAGTTGCAACACCCGTTACCGCCTCTTTGCTTTCACGTAAGCGCATCACTTCTTCAATGACATCGGTAACTACGGTTCTTGAAGATTTAAAATCGGTTGTTCTACGAGAGCGAGTAACATGTAAAATGTCTTTTTCTGCTTTGTCCATAACGAAATCCAATTCGTTACTTCCATCAAAACCTTCTTTCGCAATCAATTCTGCGGTTTCAATCAAGCGACGCAAATGTGCTTTGTTTTTAACGATATCGATATAGTATGCAGCGTTGGCACTCGAAACCGCACCATCGCTCAATCGTACGAGGTATTCAATACCTCCCATTTCCTGAAGTTTTCCAAGATCATTTAGGCGAGAGATTACACTGGTTCCATCGATTGGGTTGTTGCTTTCCATCAAGTCATCCATCGCTTGAAATATGATTTGGTGCGATTCCAAGAAGAAATCATCAACGGCCAAATCCATATCGCGAGTAATGCTAGCAACTTGTGGATAGATTAACATCGAACCTAAAATCGATTGCTCTGCCTCTAAACTATGTGGTAGTTCGCGATACAAACTCATAGTTATTCTCCAGTGATGTGAATCTTGATTTCTCCAATCACTTTGTTTTTATACAGATCAATTTTCACATGACTGTAACCCAAACTAGAGATTGCACTGCTATCCAACATCTTACGTTTATCTAGATAAATTTGGTGTTTTTTATTGAGTTGTTCGATGATTTGTTTGGTAGATACACTTCCAAACACACGCCCGTCTTTTCCAGCTTTTACACGGAATTCCAAGCATAAGGTAGCCAAACGTTCTTTTAATGCAATAGCATCCAATTCTTTTTGCTTTTCTGCCTCTGCACTAGCTACGTTTTGATCATCTAGAATTTCCATACTTTTCTTTGTTGCTTCCACAGCTAATTTCTTAGCAACCAAGAAATTACGTCCATATCCATCAGCGACCTCTACAACTTCACCTTTTTTTCCTACTTTTTTAACATCACTTAATAAAATCACTTTCATTTTTTTTCCTCCTTCACAATCATTCCATCCAATATTTGGTACAATTCCGCTTCCACCGCTTCTACACTAGTATCCTTACGTTGTAAGGCTGCAGCATTGAAATGGCCTCCACCATGCATTTTCTCCATGATGAATTGGACATTGATTTTTTCTCTTGAACGTGAACTAACTGCAACAAGGTTCTCATCGATATACGCAATTACAAAAGTTGCCTCTATATTTTTAATACTTAAGAGTTGATCTGCAACTTGTGACATTATCGTACGATTTAAATGTGTCAAATCTGTGACAGCAGCCACGATGATTTCCTCATTGTATCGTTTCATGTTCTTCATAATCGTCGCCTTTGCTTCAAAATCAGCAAAGCCTTCTTGTAATAAGTTTTCAGCTTCTTGCGGTTCGACTCCATAGCCTTTTAATTTTGCCGCCGCCTCAAAGGTACGAACACCAGTTCGATTTTTGAAATGGTTGGTATCGATTAACAGACCTAAGTACATAATCATCGCTTCCTCTTCGCTAATATCTACTTTATTACTTTGATATTCCATCATTTCCACAACCAACTCACTCACACTCGATGCACTCGTTTCTACATAGACAATGAGTGGATTTTCGATAAACTGTTCCGAGCGACGATGGTGATCGATGACTACTTTTCGCTCCACTTTTTCCATAACGAGTGGGGCATTACTATGCGATGGATTATGATGATCGACTGCAATAATCAAATCCTGCGCATTCGCTAGTTTTAATGCTTCGGCATCACTAATAAATCGGTGACGGCCTTGTAGTTCTTTTTCCATCTTAGTTAAGACTTCGCTCAACTGTGTTTCAATTCCACCGGATTGTGAAACAATGTAAACTTCTTTGTTATAACTAGCTGCAATGCGACTCATTGCAATCGCGCTACCCATACAGTCGAAGTCCATATTTTTATGACCGACAATAAAGACACGTTGCACATCATCAATCGCTTCTTTGATCGCTTGTGCCATAACACGTACCCGCACCCGAGAACGTTTCTCTTGCGCTTGGCTACCACCACCAAAAAACTCGGTATCTTCACCATGGTGTTTACTTACCACTTGATCGCCTCCGCGCACTTGCGCAAGTTCAATCAAATCGTTGATCACACCATCTTGTTCGGTTAAGTTGGTATTCCCTCTAGCAAAGGCCATAGACACGGTAATCGAAACATCGATACGTTGGCTTTCTAGCCGCACTTGATTTAAGATTCCAAAGCCTTCAGCTACTAAATTTTGATAACTCTCTTCATTCAGAACCATAAAATAGCGATCGCTTTTCAAGCGGCGTAAAATGATATTGTTCGCCTTCGCCCATTGATTGATCATCGGGCGTAAGTTATTCGATATCATCGTAATTTTATGTTCATCACTATGTTGAGAATATTCATTGTAATTATCCAAATGCAACAAACCTAATACTAGCTGTTCGTTTTCCAAACGGTTCTTTACATTGACAAAGGTTTCCACGTCGCGAACAAACAAAACTTGTGCATCGTCTTTCCGTGTGATTTCGTACAGGTGAGCCCCATCACTTGCGGTCATACTGTCAATATCATCTTGAAACAAACGATTGAGTTCTGGAATCCAGCTCGTTATTTTTTTTCCAATCAAATTTAAATTGCGATTGGATAAGAACTCGGAAATCCAAGTAATGTTCATCGTCTCATCATAGGTAATGATCCCAATTTTACCAACGAGCAAAGCATCTTTCACATCACTTCCTAAAGCACGTGAAATATTCATTTCTGAACTTGATTTGTTTTTCTTGCTCTGATTGATAATCCAGGCACAAATCAAGGTATTAATCACAACCATGACACCGACTGCAAAGGCAAACGTCGTGAATTCCAACAAGACGAGTAAGGCAACTGCAATCATTTCAAGAAAGACGACGATGCCGAGTTGTACTTCAATTTTTTCCAATTGATCCATTCAATATCCCCCTTTTAAGGTCAGATTTTATATCCTTAATGCTATCAAAGATCCCCAAAAACATGAGGAGACTATTCACAAATGGTAGAAAAATTGCTAAGACAAGCCAAATCAGATGTTTTCGCTTTCCTAGGACGACAAGGAAACACATCGCCACCGTCACACCATAGAGAATATTCACCAAGAATACAATCATATATAAAAACATTATACCATTTTTCAGCGCATTACTCATAGTAAAAAGGTTCATCGTCATTTGCAAGATGACGACTGCGATTGATCCATAACCAAACCATTTTGAGAGTCGTAGGTCAAAGAGATTTTGCATTGGTTGCGTTTCGATTTTCAACCGCTTCAACAAGACCATTGCAAACAAATGAATGACAAGACCTTCCATCAATGCGGTAAGAATTGTAGTAAGCAAGGCTAGCATTAGAATGAAATCCCCAGTAGCAATTGGTAAAGCAATATCCAGTGATGAGAAGAACTCATGAATCATTGCCAAATCACTCGTAAGATCATAACCAAAGAAACCCGCGAATAGCACTGTCGTGAAGAAATAAGAAACTAAACTTACCCCCATGGTGTAAAACATCAGTTTTTGATTGGACCAATGCTTTCTTACCCCTTCACCATAGACAATTCCAATGAGTAATGAAATGCCCAAATAGAAGATTGTTTGTGGTGCAGCAAATAAAAAGCCAGCGACCAACATCCCAAATAGTGGTAACAGCGCTCTTTTTAGTCCATATTTTGCGCTATAGATTAAAATCGGAAATGCCATAAACCAATATAGAATGAATTCAAATACCATCCCTGTTTGACGATTGATGATGAGCGCTACTCCAACGAGAGCTACCATCATACTTGCTTCCGTTATCTTTTTAACATTTGTTCCCATACAGCCTCCTATCTCTAATATAATGAAAAACCTCCATCTAAGCGATGGAGGTTTTTTCCTAGTTATTCACTTACGTAAGGAATTAAAGCCATTTGACGAGCACGTTTGATTGCTGTCGCTAATTCACGTTGGTGTTTAGCGCAAGTACCAGTAACACGTCTTGGAATGATTTTTCCGTTCGCAGAAATAAAACGTTTCAACAATTCAGTATCTTTGTAATCAATTGTTTCAACTTTATTTTTACAGAAGAAGCAAACTTTTTTGCGTCCTCCCATACGTTTTTTAATAAAAGCCATGGTAGATCTCCTTTCGATTAAAATGGTAGGTCATCGCTCGCGATGTCCAAAGTGTCTGAATCTGAAAAATCAGAATTGAACGAGTTATTTTGGTCGTAAGTATTTTGGTTTTGATATGTATTGTTATAACCTGCAAACTGTTGTGGTTGCCCAGCAGGCTCACGACGTTCTTGGCTTGCGCCTTTCGATTCTAACAATTGTACACTTTCGCATACGACATCAGTTGTATATACTTTGCGTCCGCTTTGATCATCGTAGCTACCGGTTTGAATACGACCTTCAACACCAATTAGAGCTCCTTTACGAACATATTGATTCATAAAATCTGCAGTTTTATTCCAAGCAGTGCAAGAAATAAAGTCAGCTTGTTGCTCATTGTTGTTTCCTGAGAAACGGCGGTTACAAGCAACGGTAAACGAAACTACTGACATTCCAGAGTTTGTTTTTCTCATAACTGGATCTTTGGTAATTCTACCTACTAATACTACGCGATTGATCATAGATATCTCCTTCTACTTATTTTTCGTCTTCAGTTTTGATAATCATGAAACGTACTACATTGTTGTTGATACGAGTCAAACGATCGAATTCAGCTACGCCTTCGTTCGTCGCAGATACGTTCATAACAACATAGTGACCTTTTGTCATTTTCTCAATTTCATACGCGAATTCTCTAACACCCATATCATCAACTTTGTCGATTGAACCGTTGTGAGTTGTAATGATTGCTTCCAATCCACTCATAACTTCTTGGCGCGCAGCTTCTTCAAGAGAAGCATTCACGATGTACATGATTTCGTATTTTTTCATTTTGTACACCTCCTTGTGGTCATGTGGCTACATCTTTGATGCAGCAAGGAATAAATATAGACATATCTACCCGTATAAATGATTATAACAACATTCCCTCAGGTTGTAAAGCTAACGAGCGCTAAATGATGAAAAAACCATCAATTCCCACACTTTATTTTAAATCGTCTGGCGTTGTAATTTTAATATTTTCGTAACTACCTTCTACCATATGTACATAACGCGTTGTTTCTAGTACACTCGCATCATCCGTACACGCTTTGTGATGGGCAATCGCATCTGCATAAGCAGCTTGAATCAACTCTGTTTCAAAACCTTGTGGCGTTTGGGCTTGCCATAAAGAAGCACGATGTGGCGTATGATCGATGATGCCATCGGTAACAACCTTAATCGTATCCTTTACCGGTACCCCTAATATGGCTGCTTGGTGCGCTTCAACAGCTACCAATAAACGATCCAAATCCGCCTGCGCAAGATATGGTCGAGCTCCATCATGAATGAGTACGTGTTCACTTGTTACATGTTGCAAAGCTAAATAGACACTCTCTTGGCGGGTTTTCCCACCTTGTACAAGCTGCACAGGATAGCCTTGCATCAGTGCAACCAAATCTGCATCACTTGCTGCGTGTGTCACAATGATTTGAACACATCGCTTGTCAGCTAAAAAGATTGCTAATGTATGTTCGAGGATTGTTTTATCCTCCATCACATACAACAGTTTATTATAACCTAAATTGGCTCGCGTACCGCTTCCTGCAGCCAAAACCACCACACTATAGTTCATCGTTTCTCCTATCTAGAGTCCACATTTGAGTTGGGCATTGCAATTGGTACATGTATTACAGCCACCAATTTCTTCCACAACACCTTCCAAGCAAATTGGACATATATCTCCTATTTCACTTCCTATATTACGGTCTTGTCGATCGGAACGCAAGGGTGTTTTTTCCTTTTCGTTGGTTTCCTGTTTTACCGATACACCAAAATCTTTTACTAAATCCAATTGGTTCCAATCACCCTCATCATCATTGGTAAGCGATAATACTTGGGTATCACGACTACCATCCACATATACCGTACCACCTTTTGCACCACCACGGTACAAGTTTTCATAGATTGTTTGTACTTGACGGACACTATATCCTCTTGGTGCATTCACCGTTTTCGAAATTGAGGAATCAATCCAACGTTGGATCGCACATTGTACATCCACATGCTCTTGTGGAGATAGTTCCATTGCGGAAACAAAGAACTCCGGTAAGGTTTCTTTGGTAAGCTGTGGGTATTGCGCTAAATAATCTTCGACAATTTTCGCATTGACTTCAATGTGTTTTCCCAAACGTCCACTACGGTAGTAGCTAAATGAGAAATACGGTTCAAGACCTGTTGAGACACCGACCATCGTACCCGTAGAACCGGTTGGCGCAATGGTTAAGAGATGCGAATTTCGTATCCCGTAGGTTTTAATATCTTCCTGAATCGACGTTGGTAAAGTTTGAATATAACCACTTTGTACAAAGGCATCGCGATCTGTTAACAGTGGGAAGCTCCCTTTTTCTTTTGCCAAAGCAACGCTAGTTTCATATGCAGTCGTTGCGATACATCCAAATACTTGATCAATTAAAACAAGACTTTCAGGGGAGCCATAGCGAACGCCAGCCCAAATCATCAAATCATGTAAACCCATTACCCCAAGACCAACACGTCGTTCTCCTAGAGCTTGCTCTTTATTGGCCTCCAAGAAATATGGTGTATTATCAATGACATTATCCTGCATGCGAACCGTTAAGCTTACACACTCTTTTAGGGCATCATACTGAATTTCTCTTGTCGTCTTATTAACAAAATTCGCTAGATTAATTGCGGAAAGATTACATACCGAATAAGGAGCTAATGGTTGTTCTCCACATGGATTGGTTGCTACCACCTTTTGACCATACCCTTTGGCATTCGTCATTTTATTGGCATTATCAAGGAAGAAAATACCAGGTTCTGCCGAATAGGTTGCACAGAAGTTAATTAAGTCCCATAAGTCACGAGCTTGAATCGTTTGATATACTTTCACTGGATAGCCCAAAGCTTCCCATTCACGCACATCACCCATCGTATGCCAATGTGCATCATAATAAGCTTTCTCTTCTTCACTCATATGGTCTAAATCAGGGAAGCGCAACTGGAATGTACTATCACTTTCTACTGCCTTCATCAATTCTTCACTGATGGTAACAGAGATATTCGCCCCCGTTAGGAAGGTTGGATTCACAACTTCATAAACACCACCATCTAGTAGTTGTTCATTTGCGTAATCCACAATCATTTCACTCGCTTTGGGATTGGATAATACGGTTTCATAAATTTCAATTTCTTGTCTAGTTAATGGTTTGAATTCTAACTTATTACCAGCAAGGGTACGAATTTGTTCGTTTTTCGAATGATCATGCAACCATTTTAATACCTTTGGATTTTGCATTTTCGAAATAATAAACTCAAATACATCTGGATGCCAATCGGCCATCATAATCATTTGAGCACCTCTACGACTACCACCTTGTTCCACTAAGTTTGTTAAGTTTGCCAAGTCATTCAACCAACTTACCGCACCACTGGATTTGCCTCCAACACCTTTGGCAATACAGGCTTTTGGGCGCAAGGTAGAACCGTTGGTTCCAACACCTCCACCACGTGACATGATTTCCATAACTTCTTTTCGATGTTCAGCAATACCACCGCGGCTATCTTTCACAAATGGCATAACAAAACAGTTGAAGTAGGTAACTTGTGTTCCACTACCTGCACCATAAAGCACGCGTCCTGCTGGTATTGTATTCATCTTTGCTATTTGCTCTGCAAATTTATCTCCGTATGTCGTACGCAGGGCAGCACTTTTTTCACTTTGTGCCAAGGCATGGCCTACACGACGTGCAATTTGCTCGAAATATAATTCCAATGGTTTATCCACTGCACTGATCTTTCGAACAATTCTTCCTGTTTGCAATTCTTCTTCATCCTGCAAAGAAGCTCGCCATTCTTCCTCTAATTCAACAATAACTTCACCTCGTTGTTGATCGATTGCTACTACATACCCAATTCCACGACTTGGAAAGACTGGATCTTCCTTCACAATGGTAATGACCAAATCACCAACCTGCAAGCTTTCTAGTTGTCGATCCTTTTGTGCATATCGATCCAACATAACCAAGCGACTTACACCGCTATGTGTTAGATGATCTCCTGCTTGAATTTCACTTAAGTGTGAAAATTTTGTTTGTATGGTTTGATTGATTGTTTTGATTGTTGTGTTTGAATACATCCCCGTACTTCCTTTCCTCTTAGTATTTCATTGTATCGTACTTAGTATGTAAATTCCAATTTGGATGCTTTTTCTTTTTTTATCCTCATTTTAATTCTTAGAATGAACAATAATATATAAAAAAATGGGACCTTGCCCATTTTCGATTCCCTATTTTTCTTCTTGCATCACGGATTGCATCGTTGTTTTAAGAATCATAGCACTTTGATTTACTTGTTCCTCTTCACTCTCGCTCAGTGGCAGTAGAATACAACGTTCCACCCCATTACGTGTCAAAACGCAAGGATTTGCTAAGACGACATCGCTTATACCATAAGCGCCATCCATCAGCGTGGAAACTGTTAGTACACTGCGCTCATCACGTAAGATTGCTTCTACAATACGTCGCACGGCAAGGGCAATTGCATAATTGGTATATCCTTTCCGATCGATTACTTCAAACCCAGCACGTTTCACATCTTGTGCGATGGTTTCTCTCATCCGGATATCACAATGGGTGGCGTTGAGGGCACAATAGTCCTCAAGTGACATCCCTGCAATTCTTGTTTGTGACCATATTACCACTTCACTGTCACCGTGTTCCCCAACGATGTAACTAGCGATATCTCTAGCATCAATGTGGAAATAATCACCGAGAGCCTTTTGTAATCGTGAAGTATCGAGTACGGTACCTGAACCGATCACACGTTCCTTTGGTAACCCGGATAGTTTCCAAGTCAAATGTGTTAGGATATCCACTGGATTTGATACGACCAAAAGGATCGCATCTGGCGAATAGGATACAATTTGTGGAACAATCGCCTCAAATACGGGGATGTTATTGCGTAAGATATCCAAACGAGTTTCATTCGGTTTTGGGCCAATTCCAGCAGCAATAATGACAATATCACTATCCTTACTTGCTGCATAGTCACCACTAATTACTTCAACACGTTTCACAAAAGCAGCCCCATGGGCTATATCTAATGCCTCAGCAAGTGCTTTGTCCTCATTTTGATCGATCAGTACTAAAGTGCTAGCAAGCGCTTCTTCTACTAGCGCAAATGCCGTTGCACTTCCAACAAAACCTGAACCGACAATCGTTATTTTATTTGCTTTCTTTTTCATATGGATTTCCTCCTAACATCATTTTAGGCAGTCTATCTAGAAATACAATTTGAATACTCTTTAAATTGTAAGAAAAAGAAGCACCTGAGTTTGCATTTCATTTCACTATCCGATATACTTGAAACAAGATTCAAAACTAGAGAAAAAGGAGATTGAATGGAACAAAAATGCCCAGTATGCCCTAGAGCATGTGATATCAACGCGCTTCGCTGTATGCGTGGAGAAGAATACAAACGTACAGGAGTGATTCCAGTAAAACAAAAAGGAAGATTCCAATTTGAAAACCAAGAAAAAGGAAAAGTAATGAAATATCTTCATCATGTAATTCGTGAAGTTGACTATCCTGGCTTTACGCAAGCAAACGCAGATGATATGTTTGATATATTAACAAATGATGAAATAAGCGTCCTAGCAGAATTATTACAACGCATGGATGATCGCTGTAAAGGCAAAAAATAACACCAAGGGTGTTATTTTTTATTTTCGAGGCCATCACTTGCCGACCTTATTCATTATCCATGTTATTGAATTCTAATCGGCAAACTTCCAATCCATCTTCAGTTTCACCTGTAGCATAAATGATAGCAGATGGATAATCTCTTTCATATTGAAAGGACTCAGCAGTCCATTCATAAATTTTTGTACCGGTTTCTAAAAAGTTGCTCTCAAGACTATTTTTCGGGATACTGTATTGATCTTCGAGTTTTTTTTCAATTGTTCCCAAATACGTTCCTATATCTTCATTCGTTAGCGGTCCATTATAAAAGCATTGATAAACCTCAGTATTATAGCTGATATATTTTTTGGGTAATTGATTCGCTTTTTTCACAACATTCGTTCCCAGTAACATAACGATAAAAACAACCGGAAATATAAGTGTTTTATTGTTTTTCATAGGACTACCACACAAGGATCGTATAGCTCTCGTTTACATGAAGTTGCCTCAATGCCAGTATGAAGGGTATCCCTCATTGCACAGTCTTTTCGAATAGTATTCATTGGAATTAATGTTTCGTTAGTTTTCACTAACTGCATCCAGCTAGATGAAATACGTAAGATAGGAGCTAAACATGCTAAACTATTTAAACCGTACTGAAGTTGTCTCATAAAGTATATCTCCTCCGTTTATAACGCAAATATCACACAAAAAAAACATATATCAACTTAAATATAAAACTGCAATACTTTTTCACTAACATTTATATGACTAAAAAAATAGCTTGGCACTACTGGCTTATTTCTTTTCCCTATCTCACAACGCTACTGCACACCCCCATTGGGAATAAAAAAAATACGCCAATTATAACTGGCGTATTCATGAGCGTTTTAATGTTCCATCACTTCTTGATTTCAAATCAAAACACGCTTCTTATATTTCGATGACTAACGATTTTTCATATGTGGGAATAGAATAACTTCACGAATGGTAACACTGTTTGTCAACAACATAACCAAACGGTCAATTCCAAGTCCTACTCCACCTGTTGGTGCCATTCCATATTCCAAGGCTTCTACATAGTCAACATCCATCTCATTCGCTTCATCGTTTCCGTTTTCACGTTCTGCAACTTGCGCCATGAAACGTTCTCTTTGATCGATTGGGTCATTTAACTCAGAGAAAGCATTCGCATACTCTTTTCCATCAATAAACAACTCAAAACGGTCTGTAAAACGTCCATCCTCTGCATTCTTTTTCGCAAGAGGTGAAATTTCTACAGGGTGACCGTATACATAAGTCGGCTGAATGATTTTATCTTCACAGAATGCTTCGAAGAACAAGTTGATGATGTGACCAACACCGGTATGGTGTTTTTCTACTTCTACATTGTGTTCTTTTGCCAAAGCTTTTGCTTCTTCTAGAGTCATTTCTTTCCAGAAATCAACACCACAAGCATCTTTGATTGCATCTACCATATGCAAACGAGCAAATGGAGCTTTCAAAGAAATCGTTTTATCTTTCCATTCAATATCCGTAGTCCCTTTTACTTTTAAGGCAACGTGTTCTAACATTCCTTCAACCATATCCATCATCCCTTGCATATCTGAATATGCAACGTATGCTTCTACGGTTGTAAATTCAGGATTGTGTGTCGCATCCATTCCTTCATTACGGAATAAACGTCCAATCTCGTAAACACCTTCTAATCCACCAACGATCAAACGTTTCAATGGTAATTCCGTTGCGATACGCATGTAGAATGGCATATCCAAAGTATTGTGGTGTGTTTCAAACGGACGAGCGGCTGCTCCACCTAAAATTGGTTGTAACACCGGAGTTTCTACTTCGATTAATCCTTGGTCATCTAGGAAGTTTTGGATTGCACGAATGATACGTGGACGTGTCATAGCGATTTCTTTTGCTTTGTCGTTCATAATCAAATCAACATAACGACGGCGGTAACGCTCTTCTACGTCTTGTAATCCGTGGAATTTTTCTGGTAAAGGACGAAGTGCTTTGGATAAGTGTGTATAAGCAGTTGCTTTTACACTCAATTCTCCATGATTGGTTTTAAATACCACACCTTCAATCCCGACGATGTCACCTAAATCCGCTTTTTTGAAGATTTCAAATGTTTCTTCTCCAACCGTGTCTTTACGTACGTAAATTTGGATTTTCCCATCCACATCTTGAATGTGCATAAATCCAGCTTTTCCTTGATCACGTTTGGTCATAATACGTCCTGCAATTTTTACAGTTACGTTTTTTTCTACCAATTCCTCTTTTGAGAATTGGTCGTAAGCAGCAAAAATTTGACCTGACTTGTGGGTACGATCGTAACGTTCTCCAAAAGGAGCGATGCCACGTTCTGCAAGTTCTTGCATTTTTTCACGGCGTACAATTTCTTGTTCTGATAAATTCATTTCCATATGTTTACCTACTTTTCTAACCATCCCCAAGCATCGTTATCAAGTGCTTGGTGATATTGCTCTAATATTATAACAAATTCTTCATAACTTTTCATTTGTGAAATGAAATCTTTTACACGATGTGAGTTCTTTAACCCTTTTAAATACCAGGCAGCATGTCCTCGCATCTCTTTCATTGCTAAAACTTCACCTTTTAATGCAATCAATTTTTTCGCATGTGCCTTCGATAAGGCAAAGCGATCATCAATGCTTAGTGGCGGAAGGATCTCATCGTGATCCAAATAATGGTCGATTTGTCGCAAGACATAAGGATCACCCAACACACCACGACCAATCATAATGGCATCGCAACCCGTTTGTTCCAACATCGCTTTGGCGTCTTGTGGTGTCTTGATATCACCATTCCCAATAACTGGGATCTTCACTGCTGCTTTTACCTGGCGAATGATATCCCAATCCGCTTTACCTTCATACATTTGCTTTCTGGTACGACCATGCACGGCAATTGCACTTGCTCCAGCCGCTTCAAGAGCTAGCGCGAAACTAACGGCATTGCGATTATCCATATCCCAACCAGCACGAATTTTTACTGTAACCGGTTTTTTCACAGCCTGTACAATGCCTTCAACAATGGCTACTGCCAAGTCTTGATCTTTCATTAGGGCGGAACCAGCATTGTTCTTGATGATTTTATGCACAGGGCACCCCATATTGATATCGATGATATCACAATCAGAATATTGATCAATCAACTTAGCAGCTTCGACCATACTTTCCACTTCACTTCCAAATAGTTGCATTGAAATAGGATGTTCACTCTCTTCTACTGCAGTCATCCCCATCGTACGCTCGTTTTTATAAAGTAAAGCCTTATCGGAAACCATCTCGGCATAAATAAGTCCCGCACCAAACTCTTTACAAATCGTACGAAACGCAACATTGCTAATGCCTGCCATTGGAGCAACGACAATTTGATTTTCTATTTCAATCTCTCTAATTTTCCACTTCATTGTTAGATCCATACTTGTCGGCAAATTCCAAAAGCCCTTCTAATTCTTGTGCATCAAAGTGATATGCCGTATTACAGAAGTGACAAACAAGCTCTGCCCCACCATCTTCTTCAATCATATTGCGAATCTCACTTTTTTCTACCGTTAATAAGGCGCGTTTCATTGTTTCTCTTGCACAAGGACAGTTGAACTCCGTCATTCTCTCTTCAATGATATGTGCATCATCGTACAATCCTGTAACGATTTCTTGAATGCTTTGGCCTTCCGAAATAAGCGTAGACATCGGTTTCAACGTTTTTAATACCGCTTCTGTCTTTACAATATCTTCTTCGGTTGCATCTGGCATCATTTGAATCAACAAACCTCCCGCTGCCTGGACACTGTTGTCTGGGTTTACCAAAACACCAAGTGATACCACAGATGGAGTTTGTTCGCTCGCTGCAAAGTAGTAGGCAAAATCATCACCGATTTCTCCTGTTTGCAATGCTACTTGACCGCTAAAATCATCTTTTAATCCCAAGTCTTTGCTGACTTTTAAGTATCCCTCTTTCCCAACAGCTACACCTACTGCAAGCTTGTTGGTATCGTTATATTGATAGTGGACATGTGGTTCCCCAACAAATCCACGAACATTTCCACTTGGATAAACATCAACAAAAACTGTACCAATTGGACCGCCTCCATTGATTTGAATCGTTAAACGCTCATCTTCGCCTTTTGCCATACTTCCCATAATAGAACCCATTGATAAAGTTCTACCCAAGGCAGCACTTGCAGTCGGCCATAGGTCATGATGTTTTCTAGCTTCATCTACCATCACAGTAGAATTGATTCCAATAATGCGCACACGTCCTTCACAGGCAAGTGCTTTTACTAAGTTTTTTTCCATGATATACTCCTCAAAACGCCCCTGCATGCAGGGGCGTATCATATTTACGTTGTTATTATCGTATACTTTATTGTTTTATGCAACTGGATTGCTTGTGTCATCCGCTGAGATTTCTACCTCAGTTTCCACAACTGCTTTCGTTTGCTCAGTTTCTTCTTGCACCTCTAAACCTTCAGTGTCCACTGCTTCAGCCTCTGTCGTTTCTGCTACTTCCGCTGTTGCTTCTTCCACATGTTTTGGTTCATCAGGGTTGACGATGCTTCCAAAGTGAACCAAATTCATAATTTGTTCATTTGTTAGCGTTTCTTCTTCCATCAACGTATTTGCAATTAAATCAAGCAATTCACGATTTTCTAGAATTAGGGTACGAGCTTGCTCGTAGCATTCACTAATAATCTCACGAATTTCTTTATCGATTTCAAAAGCAATTTGTCCAGAATAATTATTGGCATTAGAACCATAGTCACGACCTAGGAAGACAGAAGAGTTTCCATCATCATATTGAATCGGACCAAGTTTACTCATACCGTAAGAGCGCACCATTGATTTCGCGATTTTTGTCGCTTCTTGGATATCGTTGCTCGCTCCTGTTGAGATTTCACCAAATACGATTTCCTCTGCAACGCGTCCACCTAGGTAACCAGTGATTTTCGCTTTCATATCTGCAGAGCTTGCAAACATTTTTTCTTCACGTGGTGTCATTAGGTTATATCCACCTGCAGTACCGCGTGGAATGATGGTAACTTTTTGCACCATATTTGCACTTTCCAATTTCAATCCAATGATTGTATGTCCAGTTTCATGGTATGCTACCAAACGTTTTTCTTCAGGAGTATACGTTTTTGAACGTTTCGCAGGTCCTGCGATAACGCGGTCAATCGCTTCATCCAAATCTTCCATTGTAATCACAGTACGGTGATCACGAACAGCTAGAATTGCACCTTCATTTAAAACATTTTCCAAATCGGCTCCAGAGAATCCTGGTGTACGTTTTGCTAAGTTTTCTAAGTTTACATTGTCAGAAATTTTCTTATTACGAGCATGTACAGCTAAGATTTCCGCACGACCTTTTTTATCCGGTAAGTTTACCGTAATTTGACGATCGAAACGTCCACTACGCAACAAGGCTGGATCTAGTACATCCGGACGATTGGTTGCAGCAATGATAACAATACCTTTGTTGTCACCCATTCCATCCATCTCTACTAGTAATTGGTTTAGGGTTTGTTCACGTTCATCGTTTCCTCCACCTAGACCTGCACCACGTTGACGTCCTACTGCATCAATCTCATCGATAAATACAATACAAGGAGCAACTTGGTTTGCTTTTTTAAACATATCACGGACACGGCTTGCACCAGTACCGACAAACATCTCAACGAAATCACTACCAGAAATTGAGAAGAATGGTACGTTTGCTTCCCCAGCAACCGCTTTTGCCAATAACGTTTTCCCAGTCCCTGGAGGACCTACCATCAACATTCCTTTTGGAATACGAGCTCCCATATCAGAGAAACGTTGAGGATTTTTTAAGTAATCGATAATCTCTTTTACTTCTTCTTTTTCTTCATCGCATCCAGCAACATCTTTGAAACGAACATTGATATCACTTTCTACTTTAGCACGAGATTTTGAGAATTCGAAGGCTTTGTTTTGACCACCGCTTCCCATACGCGCAAATAACATAAATGCCAATCCACCAAAGAAGATGAGTGGCAACATATTAATCAATAAATCTAGAAAAAAGTTTGATGCATCTGGGTCGATAACGTTAACTTTATTCGATCCTTCATCTACAATGGTTGTAACCCATTCGATGTTATCATCAGTATTTGGTAATGTTGTTGTAAAGCGAACTTTCTCTTTGTTTACCAAATAAATACCATCCACCGTCAATACCACGCGACCTACCGATACGTTTACGGTTTCAAACGTCAAGTCTTCCGCTTGTGATTTGAATTCGTTATAGGTAAATCGTTTGGTGTTTGAACCTGATGAATAGGTAAACAAACTAAACATTACAGCCAATACTAAGATATACGGGATAATGTTTATAAATCGGTTTCTTTTCATCCTCTTTCCTCCTATGGAATCTACTTCTATCTTATGCTATTACTGATAAACTTCGTCTTTTAAAATTCCTACGTATCCTAAGTTACGATATTTTTGATTGTAATCCAAACCATAACCAATTACAAACAAGTTATCGATTGTGAAACCAACGTAATCCGCTTCGATTTCTACAACACGACGAGAAGGTTTGTCCAAAAGGGAAACAACTTTAACATCGTTTGCTCCTTTGTTACGCAACATTTTTGTAACTTCTTGTAACGTTCTTCCTGTATCTACAATATCTTCTACTAACAAGATGTCCACGCCTTTTACCGATGTGTCCAAATCTTTTAAAATACGAATATCACCAATGGATTCTGTTCCTTCATAACTTGAAACATCCATAAAGTCATATTCGATATCCAAATCAATATGTTTGATAAGTTCAGCTAAAAACGGAACCGATCCTCTCAACAAAGCTACAAGCAATGGAATTCTTCCTGTTGCTTGATAATCAGCAGTAATTTGCGCACCCAATTCTTTGCAACGCGCTGTTATTTCTTCACCAGAGAATAAGACTTCTTTTACATTTTGATGCATAACGTTCCTCCTAAAAACACTACGTACATTTTACCACAAACAAATTGGGTTGATAAGAGTAATGTGAAATATCACAGCCTATCCCCGGAACCAAGATTATTTTACCCATAGAATTTACAACTACAGGCCATAATTTACGTTCATTGTGTGAAATTTTACGATCTATAAACCACCGATTCAGCTTTTTCGTTCCATACCGTAATACGATTTCATCATCTGGTTGTGGACTTCGGATCATGATTGGAAAATCTTCTGGTTGTAGTGTTGCGTGTTCACATGCTCCACCTACAGTTTGAATTGCGAAGAATGGAGTTTGTAACAAAGTGATACTTTCCATTCGATAAGCATAGGGTTCAACATCAATTGGTTGGATGCTTAAAACACCGTAATCGTTACACAATTGCTTGGTTGCATCCAATTGGTAAACCCAATTTTTATCCTTGTTGCAAAGTTTGAGTAAATCATCTAGCTTTTGTTGTTTGATATTATAGACATGCTGTTCCAACAAACAACAAATTAGAACTTCTTTTTGCTCTGTTATTGTGAGCGCTCGTAAGGCTTGTAACGTGAACGGAGCTGTTTGCTCTAACCACGCCTTTGCTTTTGCTTCCCGTTGTTGCTTCTCGCTATTTTTTCGGTTGATTTCCTCTAGCATCGCCATTCGTTCATCCCTTGTTAGATGTGCTACGATTTGATGTCGCAAACGATTGCGTTCGTACGATAACTTCTCATTACTATCATCATCCAAGTAAGGAATCTTTTCATCCTCGCAAGTTTTGCGAATCATCTTTTTATCAATACCTAGGAGTGGACGAACAATACATAATCCATCTTGGTTACTTGTTTCTGCTACACCATAAGTTAATGGTATTAGTTCTTTCTGCTTCTGCATCAAGTAGGTTTCTAACACATCATCCTCATGATGCGCAACCATAACGCCAGCACATGCATAGTCATGTACTACATCACGAAAAAAGCGGTATCGAAACTCCCGTGCTTTGGCTTGGAAATTGCCTTGCTCCATACTAGGAGCATAGGTGATTTCTAAAGGAATTGCAAATTTAACACAGTATGTTTGTACTAAGTTTGTTTCCCATTGTGCACGTTCGCGAATACCGTAATTTACATGAGCACAAACCAGGTCATATCCTGATTTGCGTAACGTATCCAAAAGATACATGGAATCGCAGCCCCCTGAAACGGCTACAACCCATCGTTTTTGTTTCCATTGTTGTTTCATTCTATATCCATTTCCTATGACTTAAGTATAACCAAAAAAAGTATTATGTTGTAATATAGTGCATAAATTTTTCTTGTATGGCTTGAAACAAGGTTGAATTGGGTGAAATATTACTTTTCACATCAATAATGCGCGCACTATTAATAAATTTAGCATCGTTCAATAACACAAAACTTTCCTTGTACAAATTTGGCAGAGTTCCAATTGACATCAAATGAGGCTTTCGCTTTCCCCCTTTTGATGTTAAGGGTAATACCAAAGCTTTGCGGTGTCGAATTTTCATCACCAATCCAAAATGTAAAAAACCTACCTCATTGATATAGGCTTCACCAAAATCGATAAAGCAAATATCGCCTTCTTTCACCCATACCCCAGTTTCATCGCAGCTTTCCATTTGTTTTCGTTGCTCAAAGTTAGCACGCGAAAGCAATAGTGCAAAGCCGTCCTTACAAGTTTGTGATTCCAAGTGTTTTTGATCCAACCTTGACAACCAAGCTAGCAATTGTTGATATTCCTTACATTCTTTGAATGTACCTTCTGCGTAGCGACGTTGTAACGCAACCAGTTCTTTGACTTCCATCGTATCACCTCGATACTACAGTATGTCAAGTAGTGTCGATATCCTAAAAACTTCCTGTCGCAACAGGAAGTTTATTGTATTTTTCGTTTCAAGCGATCAATCATTGATAGCAATGGTCGATACTTGATGGAGATCATCTCCGTTTTTTCGATAAAAACTTCAACACAAATCGCCATTGCAACCAAACTAACAAGACCTAATGCCTTATTGTAAATGTATAAATAGGCGATGGCACCAAACATTGCCGTTACGATATACAAAATCCATACCGTTGAGCGATGCCCAAAGCGACGCATTAAGACATGATGTACATGATTTTTGTCAGCGCGTGACATACTTTGCCGTGCGAGCAGGCGACGCAAGATTGCTGCTAGGGTATCAACAATCGGAACCATTAGCAATAGCAATGGTAACCCTAACGTAATAAAGGTTGAACTCTTAAATCCCATGAGTGAGATGGACGAAATCATAAACCCTAGAAAGAGCGCTCCCGAATCCCCCATAAAAACCGAGGCTGGAAAGCGATTAAATAAGAGGAATCCCGTTATCGCCCCGATTAAAATCAAACATAAAACAAAGATATCAGCACGTCGTTCAATCATGGATACTGGTAAGATAACAATGAGAATAATTGCCGAAATTCCACCAGCTAAGCCGTCCAAGCCGTCAATTAAATTAATCGCATTGGTGATCCCAGTAACCCAGAAAAAGGTAACAAGGAAGCTAATAATCCCCATATCAATTTGAATTCCGAACGGTAAACGAATCGTATCCAGTGACACTTGACCGACTATGATAAGCACCATGGCCGCGACCACTTGGAAACCAAATTTCACCGCAGGTTTCAAATTTATCATATCATCAATCAAACCGCAAAAAAACATGATGGATGCACCTAAAATAACACCACTTAAGGTTGTATCGATTTTCATAAACAACGCCATTGAAAGAATAAATGCCAAATAGATAGCGACGCCTCCAATTCGTGTAATCCTCTTAGTATGCACCGTACGATCATTGATTTCTGCAACAATATCAAGCTTACTTCCAATCCACTTCACCAAAGGTGTTACAGCGGTTGAAATAAGGAAAGGGACAGCGAAGTATAACAGGTTTTCCATCTAGAATTTTATCTCACTAAATGAAGGTTTTCTAGCATAATTCCTGTACCTTCAGCAACACAACGCAATGCATTGTCAGCCACGTACACAGGAATATGCAGTTCATTCCGTAGTAATTCATCCAAACCTGGTAACAATGCTCCCCCACCAGTGATTACCATACCACGTGTTACGATATCACTAGACAATTCAGGTGGCGTTTGTTCCAACACGGTACGACAAGCGCGTACTACATCTTGTAAACTTTCTTTCATTGCTGTTTCAATTTGATCTGCACTCAATGTAATCGTATGTGGAAGTCCAGTTACTAGGTCACGACCACTAACTTCCATCGTATCACTAGCAGAACCTTTCCAAGCTGTACCGATTGCCTTTTTGATTTCTTCACCAGTACGGTCACCAATTAATAGTTTTTTCTCTTCTTTTACAAATTTGATAATATCGCGGTCTAATGTATCCCCAGCGATTTTTAATGAAGTAGAGGCTACAATTTCTCCCAAAGAAAGTACTGCAACGTCTGTTGTTCCACCACCGATGTCAAGAACCATACATCCACTTGGTTTTGCGATGTCCAAACCAGCACCTACTGCTGCTACTTTTGGTTCTTCTTCGATATATACTTTTTTCGCACCTGCACGGTATGCACAGTCACGAATCGCATTACGCTCTACACTTGTAATGTTGCTTGGACAGCAAATTAAAATTGTAGGACGTTTCAACATTCCTTTTAAGTTTAATTTTTTAAGGAAGTAGTTCAACATAATTTCGGTAACTTCGAAATCAGCAATTACTCCATCTTTCAATGGACGGATGGCTAAGATACGGCCTGGTGTTTTTCCAAGCATGTCTTTCGCTTCCTGTCCTGCAGCTAAACATTTTTTTGTTTCTGCATCTATCGCTACTACGGAAGGCTCATTGATAACTACACCTTCACCTTTAACATAAATTAATAAATTGGCTGTTCCTAAGTCAATTCCGACTTCTTTACTAAATAACATAGCCTATACCTCCATTTTTTACACTTTTTGATTATAGCACAAAATTCTTAATGTCACCAATACTTTATCCATTAGTTGACCATGAGAATGAGTAGAAATTGCGCAACCAAAAAGCCAAGACCCATACTCAATAATAACAACAAAAGTTGTGCTTTTTGTGGTTTTCTTACATTCACAAATTTATCGAAATGAATCCCACTCAATGCATAAAATGATAAGGCAAATGAAAACAAATGTGTTAAAATTACCACCCAACGATACTGCATCTTACTTTCCTTTCCACAGCATACCGACTGCTATAATATACAAGATGACCGCTCCAATAAAAGGAAATAGGGCATCCATTGCATATAAACTACCTGCAAACAGGGCACCGATCACGCCACCCATCGAGCGTAAAGAGTTCAACATTCCAAAAATAACTCCACTATCCTCTTCCGGTGCATGCTCTGCAATTGCTGCCTGTTGCAACGGTACACTTGCCGAATAAGCTAATAGAAATAATACATTCATTCCTAAGAAGTAGACAACACCATTTGGTAACAATGACGTTGCTAAAACCATGGCGGAAACAAGCACAATCCCCATCAATACCTTACGCAAATCAAACTTGCGAATCAACCAAAGGACAAGGGTAGCATTTAGGATTAAGGATCCAACCCCTACAATCCCTTTAATCATACCATTATAGGCACTTGAAAGTTGTAATACATCTTTTAAATAATAGTTGAAACTATTGTCATACAACACAATTCCCGTATTCAATAGAAATGCACATACCAACATCACAATCAAACCACGGGTTAACAGATGGCGATTGGTTTTAAATGTAGAAAAGGGATTCAACGCACGACGTAACTCTTGTTTTGAGATGGTTGTTTTTGGTCGTTTTTGTTCCTTCAATGTCAACATGACAAGTAGGGCTAATACTAAAAATACGGTTTGTAGTGCAAAGGTTAGCGGAATCGAAACAACTCCAACCATACCACCTAAGAAATAGCCAAATGTTCCGGTAAGTGCTGTAATAGTGGTAAACATCGTCATATTCCGTGCGGTATTTCCTCGATTTTCACTACTAACCATCGAAAGGGCACTCACAACAAAACCTCCAACAAAAAGACCTGCGAAAATACGTGCAAAGACTACAGCAAATGCTCCATCAGCAAAGGCAAACAGCCATTGACCAACAATATAACCCAACACACCGATGGTTAAGATGCGCTTTCGCCCATATAAGTCGCTCAGTTTTCCCCAAAGTGGAGAAAGTAAAAAACTAGCAAGGGACATCGCTGCAAACGAATACCCAAACAAGTAATCAGGAACGGATAGATTACTCATGATGGTTGGTGTAATTGGGTGAATCATATTCGCCCCCAACATTAGGATTGCATAAGCGAAAATTAATTTATTTAACTGTGATTTCATAACTACCTCATTCTTTTCCCTAATAGAATAGCATACTAACACCTAAAATGAGTAAAATACTGCCTAAAAACAAAAAAAGTGAGACTAGCTC
Source organism: Erysipelotrichaceae bacterium (assembly GCA_051658525.1). GTDB lineage: Bacteria > Bacillota_I > Bacilli_A > Erysipelotrichales > Erysipelotrichaceae > JBOFMT01. The sequence continues at coordinate 58,932 of JBOFMT010000119.1, forward strand.
ACTTTTATGTTATTCACCTTTGATTTTAATTCGGTTGATCGCTTTCATCAATGCGACTTCAGCAGTTTTGCGTTCGTTGTCTTCCATATGATCGGTTAGAATTGCTTCTGCACGAGCTTTGGCTTCCAATGCACGTTCCAAATTAATTTCATTTTTGCTTTCAATGGTATCTACAAGAATGTTGACTTGATTGTTCAACAAATGTAACAATCCACCACTAATTGCGTATTCATGAGAGAACCCTTGTTCAACAAGTGCCAATTTCGATGTGGTTAACATCGATACGATTGGCATGTGATTTGGCAGTAAACAAAATTGTCCTTCGGTCGAAACCGCTTGGATCATCGATGCTTCCATCGTTAAATACAGCCCCGCTGGGGTGATGATGCGTATTTGCAACATCTTAAGCCTCTAACGATTTGGCTTTCGCTACTGCTTCCTCAACCGTACCTACAAACATAAATGCTTGCTCTGGTAAGTGATCGTATTTTCCCTCAAGAATTGCTTTGAATGATGCCACAGTATCTTCTTTCGGTACATAACGTCCGTCCATTCCAGAGAATTGCTCTGCAACGTTGAACGGTTGTGACAAGAAGTTACGGATACGGCGCGCACGGTTTACGATGGCTTTATCATCTTCTGACAACTCATCCATCCCCAAGATTGCGATAATATCTTGTAATTCTTTATAACGTTGTAAGATTTGTTGCACACCACGTGCTACATGATAATGCTCATCCCCAACAACAAGTGGATCCAAGATACGTGATGCTGACTCTAGTGGATCAACTGCAGGGTAGATACCAAGTGCAGCAATACCACGATCCAATACCGTTTTTGCATCCAAGTGATTGAAGGCAGTTGCCGGTGCCGGGTCAGTCAAGTCATCGGCAGGAACGTAAATCGCTTGAACAGAAGTGATAGATCCATCACTCGTTGATGTGATACGTTCTTGTAAAGCACCCATTTCTGTAGCAAGGGTTGGTTGGTAACCTACCGCTGAAGGCATACGACCTAAAAGGGCTGATACTTCAGAACCTGCTTGTGTGAAACGGAAAATATTATCTACGAACAACAATACGTCTTGGTGATCTACGTCACGGTAGTATTCCGCCATTGTTAATCCACTCAAAGCAACACGCATTCTCGCTCCTGGTGATTCATTCATTTGTCCATAAACTAGAACTGTTTTATCGATAACGCCTGAATCTGTCATCTCATGGTAAAGATCGTTTCCTTCACGGGTACGTTCTCCAACACCAGCAACAACACTCAAACCACCATGTTCTTTTGCAATGTTGTGAATCAACTCTTGCATCAATACGGTTTTACCAACTCCAGCACCACCGAACAAACCAATCTTCCCACCTTTTGCATAAGGACACAATAGGTCAATTACCTTGATTCCGGTTTCTAAGATTTCTGCAGTTGTTTGTTGTTGATCAAATGTTGGGGCTGCACGGTGAATTGGCATACGTTGAACGCTTGCGTCCAACTTCGCTTTTCCATCGATTTCATTCCCTAACACGTTAAACATTCTTCCCAATACGGCTTTTCCAACCGGTACACTGATTGGGGCTCCTGTATCAATCGCTTCCATACCACGAACCAATCCATCGGTAGATCCCATGGAGATGGTACGAACACGTTGGTCTCCCAAGTGCTGTGCTACTTCAACAACCAATACATCATCATGGAAAGGAATTTTAATTGCGTTCAACAAGGATGGTAGTTCGCCGTTTTCAAATAAAATATCGACAACAGGACCAATGATTTGAACAATTTTTCCTTTGTTTTGCATGTTTTTTCCTCCGCTTATAATGCATCCGCACCGGCAACAATTTCCGAAATCTCTTGCGTAATTGAAGCTTGACGGGCTTGGTTAAACTGTAATTCTAAGGTTTCTTTTAATTCATCCGCATTGTCAGTAGCCGTTTCCATCGCCATGCGACGGCTTGCTTCCTCACTCGTACGGGTTTCTAAATAATAAGCATAAATCATCGATTTCAAATACATCGGGATCAAGTCGTTCAGGATAACTTCCCCACTTGGCTCAAACAATGTTTCTACTTGCGTTGATTTTTGCTTTGGCATTTCAATTGGTAGTAAAGATACTTTCGTTGCTTCGAAGGTAACGGAGTTTACAAATTTCGTATACACGATATTAATTTGTGATACTTCATTACGTACATAAGCAGCTAAGATATCATCACAAGCACGTGCAATGACTTGATAGGCTTGTGTCTCTTCCATGTTGAGGACTTCTCCTACAACATTAGAAAAGTGAGACTTAATCCAGCTCACACCACGAACCCCAAAGACAACCACTTGCTCTTCGTCCGCGACATTTTGCGTTAGCTCACGATAGACGTTGGCATTGTAACCACCGCATAATCCCATATTGGATGTGAAGACTAACGTCAGCGGCTTGTTGCTTGTTGGTTTGTTTAGGTAGGGATGTGATACTTGATCCAAGCTAGCCAAAATTTGTTCCACACTATCTTTTAAATACGTTGCGTACTCTTTGTTGGCATCCATCAAATCACGTTGTTTTTTTAATTTACTCGCAGCTACTAGCTGCATCGCTTTCGTGATTTTTCGTGTAGAATCAACGGAGCGAATGCGAGCCTTAAGCGCTAAGGTCCCTTGTCCCATAGCTTACTCCGCTACGAGGTGCAATTGATCTAAAACAGCTTTTAATTGTGCTTCCAAATCACTCGTAATTCCATCTTTTCCTTCGATTGCATCCAAAAGGTCTGCATGATCATGAACAAAGGTACGGTGTAACAATTGTTCGTAAGCTTGCATTTGGCTTGCATGCAATGGTTTCAAGTATCCGTGTTTTGCCGCAAACAAGGTAACTACTTGCAATGCAACGCGCATTGGCACATATTGTCCTTGTTTTAGGATTTCCGTTAACTTTTCCCCATGATCCAAAATTGATTTGGTCGTTGCATCCAAGTCACTACCGAATTTCGCAAAGGCTTGAAGTTCACGATATTGTGCAAGTTCTAGTTTCAATGAACCAGCAACTTGTTTCATCGCTTTGATTTGTGCTGCACTACCAACACGAGAAACGCTTAACCCACTGTCAACCGCAGGACGAACCCCACTATTGAACAACTCGGTTTGCAAGAAGATTTGTCCATCCGTGATAGAAATAACATTGGTTGGAATATAAGCGGAGATATCTCCAGCCAACGTTTCGATGATCGGCAACGCCGTCAAAGAACCTCCACCATAATCTTCATTTAATTTTGCTGCACGTTCCAACAAACGTGAATGTAAGTAGAATACATCCCCTGGATACGCTTCACGTCCTGGTGGACGACGCAACAATAAACTCATCGTACGGTAAGCTACCGCATGTTTTGATAAGTCATCATAGATAATTAAAACATCTTCGCCTTTTTCCATCCATTCTTCCCCAATGGCACAACCTGCGTATGGAGCAATGAATTGTAAAGGAGCTAGTTCACTTGCAGTCGCTGCTACAATGGTCGTATAGTCCATTGCACCATGACTTCTCAGTTTTTCTACGATTTGCGCTACGGTTGATGCTTTTTGTCCAATCGCAACATAAATACATTTGATACCAGTACCTTTTTGATTGATGATGGTATCCACTGCAATCGCAGTTTTTCCCGTTTGACGATCCCCGATGATCAACTCACGTTGTCCACGTCCTACCGGAATCATCGAGTCAATGATTTTTAATCCTGTTTGCATTGGTTGATGAACACTTTTACGTGTCATAACCCCAGGAGCAACACGTTCAACAGGGCGGAACGTATCACTAGCGATTGGGTTTCCCCCATCGATTGCTTGTCCCAATGCATTGACTACGCGTCCTAACATTTGATCTCCTACCGGAACCTCAACGATTCTTCCCGTACGGCGAACTTCGTCACCTTCTTTGATCAATTTGTCAGAACCCATAAGTACAGCACCAACGTGTTCTTCTTCTAAGTTTAATACCATTCCATAAACATCACCAGGGAACAATAATAGTTCTCCCGCCATTGCTTGTTCTAAGCCGTGGATCAAAGCAATACCGTCACCAATCGTAATAACGCTACCGACTTCACCAACGTCAAGAACATCATCATAACGTTTGATCTGTTCCTTGATGATTTTGCTGATTTCTTCAGGTCTCAAGTTCACTTTATTCACCCCTTTAATTAGGATTTACAACTTGTTTTTTCATATTTGTCAGGCGCGTTAAGACCGTATTGTCAATGACTTGGTCTTTTACTTTAATGCGAATTCCTGCAATTAGACTTTCGTCGATACTGCATACAAGTTTTACCTTTTTGTTTAGTTTTGTTTCTAACATCGCAACGATGCGTTGGTTTGCAGCTTCATCCAGTGCATGTGCACTTGTAAGTTGTACCACTTCAATGTCGCGGTGTTCATAATATAACGCCATAAACGCTCGTTGAATATCGAATACGTAATAGACGCGGTTTTTATCAATCAAAAGCTTGATGAAGTTTAGCAGAACCGCTTGTACGTTTCCTTGAAATACTTCATCAAACAACTGTTTTTTTACTTGCTTATCCAACTGTGGACTGTTCATGAGTTTCACAAAGTCAGGTTGGGTATGCAAGATATCAATGATTGCTTGATAATCCTGTGTAATTTCCTCACACAGATTGAGTTCTTGACTCAATTCAAATAAAGCAGTACCGTAGGTACTTTCAACTACGCTTGCCATGGTTCTTCCCCAGCAATGGTAATGAATTCATCTACATATTTTTGATAACTTGCTTCATCCAACTCTTTTTCCACAATTTTCTTCGCTGCCAAAAAGGCAACTTCGCTAATTTCGTTTTTGATGGCCTTTTGTACTTCGATACGATCTCGTTTGATTTGCGCTTGTGCACTTGCTTTTACAAGTTCAGCTTCGTGCTTCGCACGCGCCATGATTTCACGACGTTCTAGTTCAGCTTGGTGCTTTGCTTGTTCTACAATCGTACTCGCTTCGCTTTTTGCCGATTTGATTTGATCACGATAATCCGCTAATACGCGCTCACTCGATTCTCTATTGCTACGCGCAGCGTGCAACTCAGAATTGATGAAGTCCTCGCGGCGCTTGAAGTAATCAAGAATCACCGACCAGAAATATTTTTTCCCAATGAGGACAATTAAGGTTGTTGAAATCAAAACCAAAATCATATCGAGAGGGTTTAAGGCCAGATAATTTGAAATTTGAATTTCCATGGCTTACGCCTCCTTATAGATTCTTATCCTTTTAAGAAAATTAAAATTAATGCAACTACCAATGCGTAGATCCCTGTTGTTTCTGCCAATGCGATCCCAAGTACCATCATAGAACGTACTTTTCCATCAGCTTCTGGGTTTCTACCAACAGCCTCTGCCCCTTTAGAAGCAGCAATCCCTTGCCCGATCCCTGGACCTAAACCAGCAACCATTGCAATACCAGCACCTAATAATGCCATACCTTGTACGAAAAATTCATTGAATTCCATTTTATTTTCCTCCTGTAAGTAACTTACTCTTCACTGAATGCAGCGCCTAAGAAGAAGCTTGCAATCATATAGAATACATATGTTTGAATCAATCCTGAGAAGATATCAAAGTACATATGTAAGACTGGGGTTGCCACAAAAATGACAGCACCCAATGGTGCGAACATGTTCGCTAACACGGTAAAAATACTATAAACCAGTGTCATGATGATTGTTCCACTTAAAATATTCCCAAACAAACGCATGGAAAGCGAAAGTGGTAAAACCATCTCACCAATCACATTCAATGGCGTTAACAGCCAATGTGGTTCCATTAATTCCTTGATTCGGCCCATTCCACCTTTATCGCGGATCGCAGAAATTTGAATCAACAACCAAAAGCAAACTGCGATGGTTACGTTGACTCCAAGGTTGGATGTTGGCGGTTGGAACCCCAACAATCCCACAAGATTGGACATCGCCATCATGAAAATCAAAGTACCAAACAACGGCATGAAGCGATTGGTTCGCTTGTTTAGATTTCCTTTGATGATCGACCCTGCTAAATCGTGAATGATTTCGGCGAATAAGACAATCCCTTTTGGTGCTTTGGAAGCATCTGCTGCCTTGATTTTTTTCCCTGCAATTACAAAGAAAATACCTAGGACCACACACAATGCTACCCATACCAATGCGCCCATTTGTAATACCAACTCAGTTCCATTGATATTAAAAACAATGCCATTGATTGGATCTATCATCGTATAGAAGATGGATCCCATAATAGGATTAGCCATGCATTCCCCTCCTTTCCAGTTGAGCATATACTTGAATCGCAATCTTTGAACATAAGAACCCAACAAGTAGGGTAAAGACATTGATTCCTTCGCTCACTGCTACAAAAAATACCAAACCAACTCCAAGAAAACGCATGAAATAATTGCCAACAGCAAGTTTCACTGCATTGTATTCATTGATCTGACTTGTCATCTTAATGATCATGTTGAAAGAGATAATTCCCATGAGTCCTCCTAGGATGATACCTAGTACATAAGGGATGGGATCGTTATGAAACACGATGACCATGAGCAAGGATGTAACACCCATCAAACCAAATGTAATTTTGCGTATTTTCGCATACATTGCTTTTTCACTCATTTTCGAAAACCTCCTACTTCCTTGATTAACCACAATAGCGAACCAACGATCACATACAACAACAACCCGATTAAGAACAATGGAGATGTATGTAAAAATTCATCGAGAAAATTGCCTAGAAACACAGCAAGGATACTACCTGCAGCAATCATTCCCATAAACTTTTGCACCTTTTTAAAATCCGAATCGTGCATTACTTCGTACCGAAAATACGGTCTCCTGCATCACCCAATCCTGGTACAATATATCCTTTTTCATTTAGTTTTTCATCCAATGCAGCCAAGTAAATATCAACATCTGGATGCGCTTCTTCTACTGCTTTCACACCCTCTGGTGCTCCAACCAAGCAAACCAAACGAATTTGTGTTGCACCTTGCTTTTTCACCATTTCAATGGCTGCAGCTGCACTACCACCTGTTGCTAACATTGGATCTACAATCATCACAACTGCATCTTCCAAGTTTTTTGGGTATTTCGCGAAATATACATGTGGTTCAAGTGTTTCTTCGTCACGATATAAACCAACATGGGCAACTTTAACCGTTGGAACCAAGTTACAAATACCGTTAACCATACCTAGACCAGCACGTAAAATTGGTACCAATACGATTTCTTTTTCCAATTCAAATGTCGTACAAGTTGTTACTGGCGTAGCAATTTCAACCTCTTTAACTGGTAAATCTCGTGTAATTTCATAAGCCATTAGTCCTGCAATTTCATCCAAATTTTGTCGGAAATCTTTTGTTCCCGTCTCCTTACGACGCATTTGCGCAAGCTTATGCGTAATTAAGGGATGTTCTAATACTTTTAACATGAACAATACTCCTTTCGAAAATTCTCAACCATTATACCACTAATTTGTCCATTTTTTAACAACTATTTTCCATTCACTTCATTTACTAATAATACAATTTCATTTTTGATTTGCACGTGTAGTACCTCATCCTTTGGATTGGAACAAAGTTGAACAATCCAATGCGCAATTTGTTCAAAATGATAGCGCTCAAAACCGCGACTTGTCATCGCAGCAGTACCCAACCGAATACCACTTGCTTTCATTGGTGGCAAGCTATCATTTGGAATTGCATTCTTATTCAAGGTAATCCCAACACGTTCCAAGAGCGACTCAGCTTCTTGTCCAGTTAATCCAAAGGCGCGATACACATCAACAACGACCAAATGGTTGGCACTTCCACCACTCACCATCTCTAGTTCATAGTTGGCAAACACTTGGCACATCGCCTGCATATTCTCAATGACTGCTTGTTGGTACGTAATGAATTCTGGTTGTAACGCTTCAAAGAAACATTGTGCTTTGGCAGCAATGATGTGCATCAGTGGACCACCTTGCATTCCAGGAAATACACTCGCATCGAGCGCCTTAGCAAACTCGGCTTTGCACATGACAATACCGCCACGTGGACCTCGTAAGGTTTTATGTGTAGTACTTGTTACAAAGTCGGCATGAGGAAAGGGAGAAGGGTGTAACCCTGCTGCTACCAAACCAGCTATATGCGCCATATCCACCATTAAATATGCTCCACAAGCATCCGCTATTTCACGGAATTTTGCAAAGTCGATGATTTGTGAATAGGCGCTCGCTCCCGCAACAATCATTTTCGGTCGATGTTCCATCGCCATTGCTTCAATGGCATCATAATCCAAACGCTGTGTTGTTGCATCTACACCATAAGAAACAATATGGAACAACTTACCGGAAAAATTCAATCGATGTCCATGCGTTAAGTGGCCACCTGCATTTAAATCCATACCTAAAATCGTATCACCAACGTCCAACACACTGAAGTAAGCCGCCATATTCGCTTGGCTTCCTGAATGTGGTTGTACATTGGCATGTTCACACCCAAACAATTGTTTGAGGTAATCAATCGCTAACGTTTCAACTTTATCTACATATTCACATCCGCCATAATAACGGCGCCCTGGATACCCTTCTGCATATTTATTCGTAAGTAGGGATCCAGCCAAATCTAAAACTTCTTGACTCGCAAAATTCTCAGAAGCAATCAATTCAATATTGTAGGCTTGTCTTTGCTCTTCTTCTTCTAGAGCAGCTAGCAATTGAGGATCTAACATATTAGTCCTCCAATGCGTGAATCTTCTCGATTCGATTGCAATGACGCGCTTCATTTGAGAACGGTGTTGCTAACCACGTCGTTACGATTTCTTTCATTACTTCTTCCCCAAGGACACGTTGTCCAAGTGCTAAGACGTTCGTATCGTTGTGTTCTCTTGTAGTGTGCGCAGTGAAGATATCACTCACCAAAGCACAACGAATCTTATCGTGTTTGTTGGCAGCAATGCTCATCCCAACACCAGTTCCACAAATTACGATTCCTCGCTCGCAAGCATTACTCGCCACCAATTGGCATACTGCTTTTGCGTGATCCACATAATCCACTGCTGCATGGGTATACGTTCCACAATCGTGAACCTCGTGTCCCATCGTTTCTAATAGTTTCACGATGATGTTTTTATATTCCAATCCACCGTGATCACATCCTACTGCTATTTTCATTCGCATTGCCTCCTCTACTTGTGCTTTGCTAATTTTTCCTACCCGAAGAATTTGCGCTTTTTCCTTGGTTCCATCCACAATCGTCGACGGTTGATCTCCTCCAGGAATTCCCTCGACAATGGCATCGATTCGGCCATCGAGTTGTTCCAACACCGCTTCCATCGTTGCTCCTGTCGGATGATCACTTAGATTTGCCGAACTCACGAGGAGCGGCTTATCCAGTAGCTCCATCCAGGACAAAATCATCGGATGGTTAGGAATGCGGATTCCAATCGTTGGAAAGTGATTGGTGACATAGCCCGGTACCGAATCTTTTTTACTTAAAATTAGGGTCAAGGCTCCAGGCATATACGTCTTTGCCAATGGAACATATTGCGGTTGTAAAAGCGCAACTTGTTGCAATTGTTCAATGCTTGCCACCATCATCGGGATTGGTTTTTCATCCGGCCTTCCCTTGGCTTGTTTGAGTGCATCCAACGCTTGGGGTTGATCATAAACCACTCCCAAACCATATACGGTGTCTGTTGGAAATGCAACAACACCGCCTCGCTTTAAAATCTCGAGGATTTCTTTTGTTTGATGCGGTTGGTAACGTTTGGTTTCCATGCTTCTTCTCCTTTGCAAAGCAAGAGTTATTCACTCTTTTCTCCACCATTCTATCATAATTTATGTATAAAAAAAAAGCCGTATGGCTACATAACGTAGACAAACAGCATGCGATCTTTCCCATTGATGTCCTGTAAGACTTCAATACGGGCATTCGGATAATATTCTTTGGCTAAGTTTGACAAACTTTCCCCTTGGTCATATCCCATTTCAAACGCAAGGATAGCTTTTTCTTTCAGTACTTTATGTGCATTTTGTAAGATAATGCGATAGAAGAATAGTCCATCATTCCCACCAAATAAAGCAACATGAGGTTCAAAGTCCACAACGGTATCCTCTAATACTTCATCTTGCGGAATATATGGCGGATTACTCACTAAAATATCCACTTTTATATTGGCATCAATAAACGGTTGCAACATATCCCCAAACATAAAATCAATTTCTACTTCATTATCCATCGCGTTAGCTTTCGCTACTGCAATGGCGTCCGCTGAGATATCACTAGCGTGAACTTCGAGATCACGCTCTTCACCCTTAAGTGAAATGGCAATGGCTCCAGAACCAGTCCCTACATCGATTAGTGTGCGATTCATATCACCAAACACTTCATCGATCGCACCAAGGACATTGGCAACCAACTCTTCGGTTTCTGGTCGTGGAATCAATACGTGTTCACTCACACGGAAGCGACGTCCAAAAAACCATTCGAAACCAAGTACATGTTGTAGCGGTTCTCCCGTAGCAATGCGTGCAATTCCATCAAGGTATTGTGCTTGCAAGTTTTCTGGCATCAATTCTTCGTATTGCATATAAAGATCATGTGCATTGGCATTGGAAAGTTCTAGTAGATACAACAAGGCTAGCTGTTCGCTACGCCCTTGTTGTGCTAAGGTTTTTTGCGCTGTTTTCAGCACATTACGATAGCTTTCCACCTTATTCACCAGCTAGCTTTTGACGTTGGTCTTCCGCTTGAAGTGCATCCAATACATCACCCAATTTACCTTCCATGATACGGTCTAATTGTTGTAATGTTAATCCAATACGGTGATCGGTTACACGGTTTTGTGGGTAGTTATACGTTCTAATTTTTTCCGCACGATCTCCAGAACCAATTTTCGATTTACGTTCTTCTCCACGTTCTGCATCCAATTGTGCTTGGTGAGCTTCGTAAATACGAGAACGAATCAAACGCATCGCTTTATCACGGTTGTCATGTTGACTACGTCCATCTTGACATTTTACTGAAATCCCTGTTGGAATATGCGTAATACGGACAGCGGAATCGGTTTTATTAACGTGTTGTCCCCCTGCTCCAGATGCACGAAGCGTATCGATTTCCAAATCGTTTGGATTGATTTCCACTTCTTCTGCTTCTACATCAGGTGAAACAAGTACGGTAGCAGTTGAAGTATGAATACGTCCTTGAGATTCTGTTTTTGGTACACGTTGTACACGGTGAGATCCTGACTCAAATTTCAAGCGACCATAAGCTTGATCTCCCTTAACCATAAAACTAATCAAAGAGAAACCACCAGCTTCTGCTTCTTGCATATCGATAATTTCAATTTTCCAACCAATAATCTCAGCATAACGAGAATACATACGGTATAAGTCTCCAGCGAAGATATTTCCTTCATCTCCACCAGCTGCTCCACGGACCTCAACAATAGCATTGTTCGCATCGTTCGGATCTTTTGGAATCAACAAGACTTCTAATTTTTCTAGCAATGCAACTTTACGCGGTTCGTTTTCTTCGATTTCCATCTCAGCCATTTCACGCATTTCTTTGTCGTTTTCTTTTAATAGAGCATTCGCTTCTTCTAAGTTTGTTAACACTTTTTTCAATTCTAAATACGTTTCTACCAGTTGTGTCATTCCAGCTTGTTCTTTTCCAAGTTTTGCCATCAAGCGATTATCTGATAATACTTCTTGTGACATTAATAATTCCGTCAACTCATTATAGCGTTGTAGGAATCCTTCTAGTCTTTCAATGATTGCTTCCATAATACCTCCTATAACATAAGAAAAGGGAAAACCTAGACTTCCCCATTTCCAAGATTTTTATACGTTTTTACTCTCTTAATTAAACACGAAATATGCGATATTTCAACTATTTCGCCTTACTTTCGAACATCGTGGCAATGACGACAGCGTGCTTCATAAGCTTCGCTTGCTCCTACCAAAATGATGGGGTCATCATATTTCGCAGGTTCTCCATTAACCAAACGCTGTGTTCTCGTTGCTGGTGCACCACATTCCGTACAAACTGCAGTTAGTTTTGTTACGAATTCCGCAATGGTAATAAGTTTGGGAATGATCCCAAATGGTTCCCCACGAAAATCCATATCCAACCCAGCTACCATAACACGCAATCCACGGTTTGCTAGGTCGTTGCAAATCGTAGTAACTTCTTCATCAAAAAATTGTACTTCATCAATGGCAACGACTTCCATATCATCGGTTAGATGATCATAGATTTCATGTGCCGTCTTAATTGAAAAAGAATGCACGGAACTACCCGCATGCGATACGACTTTATCATCACTATAACGATTGTCGATTGCAGGCTTAAATACCGCAATTTTCTTTTTTGCATATTCCAATACTTTGATTCTTCGGATCAGTTCCTCTGTTTTACCAGCAAACATGCATCCCGCGATCACTTCAATCCAACCTTCACGGTATTGACGATACATATAAATCCCTCCATTATTACCCTAATTATACAAAAAAATAAGGACTTTGAAGAGTCCTTAATTTTAAGTTGTTACTTTGCAGAATATTTTTTGTTGAATTTCTCAATACGTCCTTGTGCTGCAGCAAAACGTTGACGTCCTGTGTAGAATGGGTGACAGTTTGAGCAAGTATCGATTTTCAATTCTTTGCTTGTTGATCCACCTTCAAAAGCATTCCCACAAGTAGCACATGTGATTGTGATTTTGTTGTATTCAGGATGAATTCCTTGTTTCATATTAATTTCTCCTTCCGCCTTAAACTATTCGAGTTTAAAGTAAGTGCCAATATATTATATCATAATGTTGCTAGATTGCAATAGTGGAAACCATTGCTTTTTATGGGAAAATTTAGATTTCTTCGCGCCAAATATTGGCACCTAATTTACGTAGTTTATCTTCAATAGAGTCATATCCTCGATCGATATGATAAATTTCATGAATTTCTGTAATCCCTTCGGCGATTAACCCAGCGATTACTAGTGCCGCTCCACAACGTAAATCCGTTGCTTCTACCACACTCCCAGATAACGGAGTTCCACCATTTACTAGTGCCATTGCTGACATTAAATTGATGTTGGCACCCATTTTATTCAGTTCGTGACAGTGTTTGAAACGTTCTGTATAAATCGTTTCCTTTACCACACTTTGCCCTTGGCACTGTGTCAACAAAGCCGTAAGTGGTTGTTGTAAGTCTGTCGCAAACCCTGGATAAGGAAGTGTTTGTAAATCGATACTTTGCAATGGCTTTTCACTACGTAATACACGCACGAAATCCACACCAATTTCAAGATTTACACCCATCTCTTGTAACTTTGATAATAGTGACTCCAAGTGCATTGGAATAACATTTTCAATTGTTACATCATCAGCGGCAGCTGCTGCTAATGTAATGTATGTTCCACCTTCAATACGGTCAGGAATGATTTCATGGAAACATCCTTTGAGCTCGTCTACACCATCAATGGTAATGACATTAGTACCAGCCCCACGAATTTTTGCTCCCATTTTATTTAACAAAGTTGCCACATCGATAATTTCTGGTTCCTTTGCAGCATTTTCAATCAAGGTTCTTCCTTTAGCATACACTGCTGCCATCAAAATATTGATGGTTGCACCAACGCTGCTAACATCCAAGAAGATTTTTGCACCTTTTAATTCTGTTGCGGAAATATGGTAACTTCCTGCTTTATACTCAACACTTGCACCCAAGGCCTCAAACCCTTTTAAATGCAAATCGATTGGACGAGGTCCTAAGTAACAACCACCAGGCATCTTCATTTCCACATGACCATATTTACCTAACAATGCTCCCATGAAGTAGTAAGAAGCACGTAATTTAGTAACCGTCTCACTTACCATCGGGATATTTTTCATGTTCGTAGGATCGATGATAATATGATCCTCTTCTTTGAATGTAACCTCTACACCCAACTCTTTTAATAATGTGGACAAAGATTGCACATCTGAGATATTGGGAACACCAACAATCGTAACCGGTCCTCCCGATAAGATTGCTGCTGGAATCAAAGCTACCGTTGCATTTTTAGAACCGCTTATTTTTACGGAACCAGTTAAACGGTGCCCGCCTTCAATTTTTATTATTTCTTTCATCAAAGTACTCCTTTGTAAACTTGCTTTATAATTATATAGCATTTCTTTCGATAAGGCTATAAAAAGCTATTAAGTTACTTGTTTGAAGCAGTAGAATACTATAGTTTTTTTTCTTTCTCCATCCCAACGAAAAAAAATAGGTGCATAATGCACCTATAAATCATATATTTGTGTGAATTTAGCTACCAAATAACGCGTATAATACTTTGGATTGAACGCTTCCCCCATTCCCTCAAAGAGCAATTCGTTTGTCTTGCTCCCTGCATATTGATGGATTTCCTCTTTTAACCAAGCATTGATTGGCTTGAGATCCCCTTGTTCTAATAAAGCATCGACATCTAGTGTTTGCTTCATATAGTGTGCAAATTGGCATGCAAAAGCACTACCTAATACATAGGTTGGGAAATACCCAAAGTATCCCCAACTAAAATGGATATCCTGTAAAATCCCTTGTGCATCATTTGAAACATCAATACCTAAGTAACTTTTATAAAGTTCATTCCAAAGTTTTGGTAATTCCTGGATAGAAACCTCACCATTGAACATTTGTTTCTCAATTTCATAGCGAATCATAATATGCAATGGATAGGTTAACTCATCTGCTTCAATTCGGATGAACGATGGACTTACAACATTCAAAGCACGATAAAATGCAGTAACGTCTAAGTCTTTATATTGTGGAAAATAACGTTGCAGTACTGGATACTCCCCCTTCCAGAACGCCTCGGTATTTCCGACCATATTCTCATAAAACCGTGATTGCCCTTCATGCATCGCGGCACTCTTTTCATTTAACACCGTACCACAAAACATCGGATTACTTTGCTGTTCATAAAGAGCATGCCCCATCTCATGCATAGAAGAGGAAACAGCCAACATCGGATTATGTTCATGATAAGCTACCGTGAAGCGAACATTGGATGTGGATAAACCATTACAAAATGGATGTTGGCTTTCTCCCATCGCCCCGGCTTCTTGGTCAAATCCATAAACACGTTGCAAGTGTTCCAAATACGCTTTTTGTTGTTGCTTTGGAAAGGTTACCTGCAAGATACTCGTATCGCGTTTTGGTTGTTTCGCTATTTGTTGTAAAAGGGGAACGACCGTTGCTTTGATTTCATCAAATAAAGCATCATACATTGCCATGGATGTTCCTTCTTCTTGCTGATTGAGAATCTTATCGTAGACACTCGCTCCTGGCAAATGCGCCACCAAAGCTTTTTTCACCTCGATCATCGCCTCCAATTCGTCGGCAAACAAACTGAAGTCAGCAGCCTGTCGCGCTGCAATCCAGGCAGCTTCCGACTTGGGACGTAAGCTAATAAAGCGATGTAAGGCTGCTTCATCACAATCTTTCTCCTCCCGGAGCTGTTTTCTTAATTTTAAAATTGTTTGTTGTTCCACTTCATCAAACTCGTTTACATCCATCGTCTCAATTCGCTCAATTGCCACTGGATCTCGTTCAAGTTTCAGATGTTGCTTCGACAAAACATCCATCATTTCTTGTTGATACGCCATCGCCTTTTTCGGTAAATCCGTCGAACATTCATACGACAAGTTAGAAATTGCATAACGCAGTGCTGCTAACTCTTTTTGATAACTTAAAAACCATTCACGATTCTTCATCCCTTTTCCCTCACTTTTTTTCATTAAACCACAGATATAAGAAAAAGGACAAGAAAATTCATGGAAAAAGCTTCGAAATCTTGTTATAATAACAAAAGAGTTTTTAGAAGGAGGACAGTTATGAGAACAATCGCATTTGATAATCAAAAATATGTAGAAATGCAATCCGCGCACATCAAAGAGCGTATTGCAACATTCGATAACAAATTATATTTGGAATTCGGGGGGAAATTATTTGACGATAACCATGCCTCTCGCGTTTTACCTGGTTTTGCACCAGATTCTAAATTAAAAATGTTGTTGCAATTAAAAGAACAAGTCGAGGTTGTTATTGTTATCAACGCTAGCGACATTGAGAAAAATAAGGTGCGTTCCGATTTGGGGATTACCTATGATGTTGAGGTCCTTCGTTTAATTGATGCCTTCCGCAACGTAGAATTATTTGTAGGGAGTGTTGTCATTGCACAATATGCAGGACAGAGTGCTGCTGATGCGTTCAAGAACCAATTACAAAAATTAGGCATCAATGTAGTAATGCATTACCCAATCAAAGGATACCCACATAATATTTCAGCCATCGTAAGTGATGAAGGTTATGGGAAAAACGAGTATATCGAAACAACAAAACCTTTGGTTGTCGTTACTGCACCAGGACCTGGTTCTGGAAAAATGGGAACTTGTTTGAGTCAGTTGTATCACGAATACAAACGTGGAATCAAAGCAGGGTATGCTAAGTTTGAAACTTTCCCAATTTGGAATTTACCACTGAAACACCCAGTAAACCTTGCGTATGAAGCTGCAACGGTAGATCTAAACGACGTTAACATGATTGACCCGTTCCATTTGGAAGCTTACAATGAAATCACAATCAACTATAATCGCGATGTGGAAATCTTCCCGGTTTTAAATGCGATGTTAGAAACAATCATGGGTGAATCTCCATACAAATCACCTACTGATATGGGTGTTAATATGGCCGGAAACTGTATCATCGATGACGAAGCAGCAATGCAAGCCTCTAGAAATGAAATCATCCGTCGTTATTACCAATCACTTGTCGAAGTACGTAAAGGTAAATTAGATGAGTCTTCGATTGAGCAAATGGAATTGTTGATGAGCCAAGCAAATACATGCATCGAGGATCGTCCTTGCATTCAAACTGCGATTGAGAAAGCAGATTGCACTGCCTCACCTGCAGTTGCCTTAGAATTATGCGATGGAACAATTATTACTGGAAAAACTTCTTCCTTATTAGGCGCTAGTAGTGCTGCTCTGTTGAATGCTTTAAAACATTTAGCTAATATCCCTGAGGATATGCCAATCATTTCACCTAAAGTTATTGAACCAATTCAAAAATTGAAAATTCAAAACCTAGGTAACAACAATCCTCGCTTGCACTGTGATGAAGTCTTAATCGCATTAGCGATTTCTGCTACGACCAATCCGCTTTCTCATAAAGCGATGGAACAATTGGATCGCATTGCTTATGCAGAAGCTCACAGTAGTGTTATTCTTAGCGAAGTGGATACTAACGTATTCCGCAAGTTAAAAATCAACTTAACTTCAGAAGCCAAGCATCAAACAAAAAAACTATATCATAAATAAGTGTCATCTATCGATGACTGTTCAAGCCCATTTCGATGGGCTTTTTTTTATTACCAATCCTCATAAATAAGCCTCACATCGTAAAAACACACTTTTTTTGAGGGAGTGCTATAATGCGCATATAACAGTATTAAAGAAGGGGATTTATAAGATGGAAAAAAAAGAATTTAAACCCGAAGTGGTTTCTCATTTGGATGTTAGTGAAGTTTACCAAGCAGTAGGAACAACAGCTACTGGTTTAACGCAACAGCAAGCTGATAGCCTACAAGAGCTATATGGAAAAAATCTCATTGAGGAAGCCAAAGGCAAATCAAAAATCATCATCTTTTTATTAAACTTTACCCACTTGATGGCGCTTTTGCTCTGGATTGGTGGTGTTGTTGCTTTTGTTGCCGGGATGCCTGAGCTAGGAATCGCCATCTTTTTAGTCAATGTAATCAATGGTACCTTTAGTTTTTGGCAAGAAAATCGAGCGAATAACGCAACCGAAGCTCTTAAGAAAATGCTGCCAAGTTATGTTCGTGTAATTCGCGATGGTACGGAACAAAAAATACTGAGCGAAGATTTGGTTCCTGGTGATGTTATGATTCTCGAAGAAGGGGATAAAATATCAGCTGATGCACGCGTAGTAGCTTGCCAAGATTTACAAGTCAATCAATCTACACTTACCGGAGAATCCAATCCGGTACGAAAAACGAGTGATGCAATTGTACGTGAAGATATCACACAGGCCGAAATGCCAAACCTAATTTTTGCTGGGACGAGCGTGTCCGAAGGAAATGCGAATGCCGTTGTACTTCGTATTGGTATGGATACTGCATTTGGTAAAATTGCACAATTGACACAAACAATGAAAGAAGTTAAGAGTCCGCTACAAAAAGAACTAGACCACTTAACCAAACAAATTTCACTAATATCGGTGAGTCTTGGAATACTTTTTTTTGTAGCATCTGTTTTCTTCGTGAAAGAAAGTGTTGCCTTTTCCTTTATCTTTGCTTTGGGAATGATTGTGGCATTTATTCCTGAAGGTCTTTTACCAACAGTGACACTTGCCTTAGCAATGGCTGTGCAACGAATGTCAAAACGCCATGCTTTGGTAAAAAAACTTTCTTCGGTTGAAACGCTTGGTAGTACTTCCGTGATTTGTACTGACAAAACTGGAACATTAACACAAAATGAAATGACGGTATCCTACGTTCATACCGTTAGCCATGAGTTTCAGATTAGTGGCGTTGGTTACGCTCCTGAAGGTAGTATCACCGCAGAAGAACAACCGGTTGATATTCTAAACCAACCGGATTTGGAGCTTACATTGCGTGCAGCTACCCTTTGTAGCAACGCCCGACTATTACCTCCCAATGAAGAAAATCCCCGCTATACTGTTTTAGGCGATCCAACAGAAGCTTGTCTTAGTGTTGCAGCTAGAAAAGCTGGATTGGAAATTGATGATTGGAATACACGATTCCCTCGGGTTCGTGAACTTCCTTTCGAATCTAGAAGAAAGCGGATGGCAAGTATTCACTTGATTAACAATGAGCGTGTTGCCTTTGTCAAAGGCGCACCAAAAGAAACCATTGACTTATGTTCACAAATGCAAATTGATGGAAAAATTCAACCACTCGATGCGGCTACACGTAACAGCCTTATGGAAATAAACGACACCTATGCTAGAAATGGGTTGCGTGTACTTGCTGTTGCTATGCGAAATTTAAGTAACAATGCAACATTACCTACCGCCTTAAGCGCTTATACACCTGAAACGATCGAGCATGATATGATCTTTCTCGGATTAGTGGTGATGAGTGATCCACCACGACCTGAAGTTAGTGATGCCGTTGCACAATGCCATCGTGCAGGGATTCGTGTCATTATGATTACTGGTGATTATGGATTAACAGCTGAAAGTATTGCACGACGTATTGGTATCATTACAACGGATCAAGCACGTGTCATTTCTGGTATGGAATTAGAAAAAATGGATGATACTACGTTAAAACAAGTATTACGTGGGGAAGTCATCTTTGCCCGTGTTGCACCTGAACAAAAACTACAAGTAGTAAGTGCTTTACAAGAAATGGGTGAAATTGTTGCTGTTACCGGTGATGGTGTGAACGATTCCCCTGCACTAAAAAAAGCTGATATCGGGGTAGCAATGGGAATCGCCGGAACCGATGTAGCGAAAGAAAGTGCTGATATGATATTAACGGATGATAACTTCGCTAGTATCATTCATGCGATAGAAGAAGGTCGTGGTGTGTATGCCAATATTCGAAAATTTATTTTATACATTTTAAATTCAAATATGCCAGAAGCAGCACCAAGTGCGATGTTCCTCTTCTCACGCGGAGGCATACCACTCCCACTGACCATCATGCAAATATTATGTATTGACCTAGGAACTGATATGTTACCAGCACTTGGTTTAGGTGTTGAAGCACCAGAACCCGACATCATGGATAAAAAACCAAGAGACCCAAAAGAACCGTTATTAAATAAAACGGTAATGATCAAAGGGTTCTTATGGTATGGAATGTTGGAATCATTTGCTTTAGCTGTTTCTTACTTCTTTGTAAACTATCTCAATGGATGGCCTGCCGTACCACTTGCGGGTGGTAGTGACCCTGTTTATTTCAAAGCAACCACAATGGCACTTGCTTCGATCGTCTTCTGTCAAATAGGGATGGTACTTAATTGTCGAACTGAAAATGCATCCATCTTTAGTGTTGGAGTTTTCTCCAACAAGCGAATACTCTTTGGCATTGGGTTTGAATTGGTTTTAATATTACTAATTTCTTATCTTCCAATCCTACAATCTGTGTTCCAAACTGCACCACTTAATCTTCAAGAATGGTTGTTCTTATGCATCTGGCCGTTCTTTATAGTCGGAGTCGAAGAACTCCGAAAATATGTTGTACGACGTAGAAAACAAAACAAATCTATGGAAAGGATGGTATAAGGATGAAAATCATTATCGTTGGAGCTGGTCGCATGGGACTAGGCTTATATCAAAAATTAGAAAAAAAGGGACATGATGTTGTTATGATTGATGCGAATGCCGATTTGGTGTCTCGTTTGTCAAAAGATACGAAAACACCTTTGATTCACGGTCTTGGGTTCGATCAAGCTACCTTGTTAAAAGCTGGTGTGGAACGGGCATCTGCCGTGGTTGCTTGTACACAGTGTGATGAAGCAAATGCACTTATTGCAAGAATTGCTAAGAATATTTACCATGTACCTCATGCCATTGCTCGTCTATATGATCCAAATAAAGCAACCATTTACCAAAAGTTAGGCATTCAAACCATCTCAACAACCATTTGGGGAATTGATCGTACCATTGAAATGCTGACCTATTCCCATTTACACAGCGTTTATGAAATCGGCAATGGCAGTGTTAATATGATATCGCTCTCTTTACCACCGATGTTGATTGGTAACCGTGTTCAAGATGTTAGTGCGATTGGTGAAGTTCAAATTGTTAGTATCCTAAGAAAAAACAAAGCCTTTATTCCGACACTTGGAACCATCTTAGAGGCACATGATTTACTCTATCTTGTCGTTGCGGATAGTGCATTAGAAAAATTGAAGTCCATCTTTGGGCTGGACTAGGAGGTTCGTTATGAAAATATTAATTATCGGTGGAGGCCAAGTTGGTTCCTACCTCGCTTCCCTGTTGGCAAAAGAACACCAAGTCACCATCATTGAGCAAAGGCATACAACGTATGAAAAATTAATACACACGCATAACAACCTAACCATACTACAAGGAAGTGGAACTGACGCAAGCTTATTAGAACAAGCTGACATTGCTCACACCGATATTCTAGCTGCCGTAACTGGTCTAGACGAAGTAAATCTTGTTGCTAGTACCATCGCAAAAATGGAATATGCGGTGCCACGCGTCATTGGCCGTGTAAACAACCCTAAAAACGCATGGTTATATACCCCACTGATGGGCATTGATATTCCTATCAATCAATCCGATATCATGGCCCATTTGGTTGCCAATAACATGGATTTTACAACCTTCGCCTTTGAATAACGAAAAAAAACATCTCATAAACGAGATGTTTTTTATTGAATTATGCTTTGTTAGCAGAACCGAATAGGTTAATTTTTTCGATTACTGATTGTTTGATAGCTTCAGTACCTGGAGCTAACAATTTACGTGGATCGAATCCTTTTCCTTCAAGGTCTTTTCCAGCTTCAACATACTTACGAGTTGCTTCAGCAAATACCAATTGGCACTCAGTGTTAACGTTGATTTTAGAAACACCCAAAGAGATAGCTTCTGTGATCATAGCTTCAGGAATTCCTGTACCACCGTGTAATACCAAAGGCATACCGTTTGTAGCATCTTGGATTTCTCCTAAACGAGCCATGTTCAATCCAGCCCAGTTTGCAGGGTATTTACCGTGGATATTACCGATACCAGCAGCTAACATAGATACACCTAATGCAGCGATAGCAGCACATTCTTTTGGATCTGCCAATTCACCAGTACCAACAACACCATCTTCTTCTCCACCGATAGAACCAACTTCTGCTTCTACAGAGATTCCTTTAGCGTTACAGATAGCGATGATTTCAGTTGTTTTAGCAACGTTTTCTTCGAAAGCATAGTGAGAACCGTCGAACATGATTGAAGAGAATCCTGCTTCGATAGCAGCTTTTGCACCTTCGTATGAACCGTGGTCTAAGTGTAAAGCAACTGGAACAGTAATGTTCAATGCTTCTACCATTGCAGATACCATAGCTGTTACTGTTTTGTAACCAGTCATGTATTTTCCTGCTCCTTCAGATACTCCAAGGATTACAGGTGAGTTTGTTTCTTGTGCAGCTAATAGGATAGCTTTTGTCCATTCCAAGTTGTTGATGTTGAATTGTCCAACAGCGTATTTACCTTCTCTAGCTTTTACAAGCATTTCTTTTGCTGATACTAATGCCATAATAAAAATCCTCCTTTTATTTACATAGCTATTTTACTTTATTTTATAGTTAAATGCAAAGAAAAATATTGAAACTCTCACTTCTTACTGTGCTTTCATCGTTATTGTGTGATTTTTCACAATGAGCGTTGTACAGAATAGAAAGGACAGCATTGGCTGCTGTCCTTTTCTTGTTTAGAATTCTTCTTCTTTTGTTTCTTTTTTCTCTTCTTCAAATTCAAATTCTACTTCTTCACTTGAATCGTCTACTAAGATACTATCTGTATCAATGAAAACTTCTTTGAACAAGTGATGTTCGCGTAAGTCCCAATTGTTTTTACCAAGGTTTACAAATCGAGCATCAACGGATAAATCCGTATAGAAATCTGCAATCAACTCTTCACGTTGCATTGCATTCAATCCTTCCTCTGAACAAACCAAGTCCCACAATAGTGGAAATGCCATTGATTCCCCTTTTCCCTTAAGTAGATCGTATGCCACATCAATGATTGGTCTTTTTTTCACCTTAGAATCCCTCCTACATTTTTTCGATTGCTTCTACGCCGATTAAATCAAGCGCATTTCTCAAGGTAATACGCGTTGCTTGTAATAAGGCAACACGTTGTGCTGACAATGCTACATTGTCAGGGTCGTTTACTTTACAACTTGCATAGAAACTATGGAAGTGCGCCGCTAACTTTTGAATATAGTTACAAACTTTGTGAGGTGCACGCGTCATCGCCGCATCCCCAACAACCGATGGTAACTCATTCATATATTTCAACAAGGCAACTTCTTTTTCATGTGTTAACAACTCATAAGACGTTGCTGTTGGAACATCACATTGACGCAAGATTGAGCAAATACGCGCATGTGCATATTGAGCATAATACACAGGGTTGTCATTGCTTTGTTTTCTTGCAACTCCTAAATCAAAATCGAAGTGTGTATCCACTGCACGCGATACAAAGAAATATCGTACTGCGTCTACACCAACTTCTTCACAAAGTTCACGTACAGTAACAGCGTTACCTGTACGTTTTGACATTTTTACTTCGTTTCCATCTTCTACCAAACGTACCATTTGAATGATATCAACCGCAAGTGCATCTTTTGGATAACCTAGTGCCTGCAAGCTTGCTTTCATACGAGGGATGTAACCATGGTGATCAGCTCCCCAGAAGTTTACTAATTTAGTAAATCCTCGTTCAAATTTATTGATGTGGTAGGCAATATCCGGTACTAAGTAGGTATAAGAACCATCGCTCTTACGAAGCACACGATCTTTGTCATCTCCATATTTCGTTGATTGGAACCAAAGAGCACCACCTTCTTCAAATAGTTCTCCTTTTTCACGTAAGGCTTCGATTGCGGCTGCAACTTTACCATCATCGTGAAGTGTTTGTTCACTTGTCCAAACATCAAAATGTACACGGAAGAAATCCAAGTCACGTTGAAGCTTTTGCAACTCCAAGCGAATCCCTTCTTTTTTAAAGAAAGCAAACCAAGCAGCTTCTTCCACATCCAACCAAGCATCGCCATGTTCTGCTTTGATTTGTTCCGCAATGTTTACTACATCTTTACCCCAATATCCATCTTCAGGCAAAGTCGCTTCACGGCCAAATGATTGAAGATAACGAGCATATAAAGAGATTGCTAAGTTATTGACTTGATTCCCTGCATCATTTACATAAAATTCACGTGTCGTATCGAATCCCGATGCACGCATCAAACGTGTTACACTATCACCCCAAGCAGCACCACGTGCATGCCCTAAGTGTAGATCTCCCGTTGGATTAGCAGAAACATATTCAACGTTTACTCGTTCGTTGTTACCAACATTATTTTGGCCATACGTTGTATCGGCATTCAAGATGGTACCAATCACATTAGCAAGACTTGTTTTGTTGATTCTAAAGTTGATAAATCCAGGTCCAGCAATCGTAGCTTCTTCCACATTACTTGCATCACGGTCCAGCTTAGCAATCAAGCTTTCTGCTACCAATCTTGGATTTTGTTTCACTTCTTTGGTTAGACGCATTGCTAAGTTTGTTGCATAGTCTCCATGTGATGCATCTTTTGGAATTTCAATGACAACATCACTTTCTACAAGTGTAATATCCCAATTTATCTTTGCACTTGCAATGAGTGCTTGTTTTAATGCTAATTCAATTTTATTCATGCTCGAACCTCCTCGATGGTAATCAAAATTTGAAATGAATCTGTCGTTTCGCCATTACTTAATACATCATAATCTACTACTATTTGTTCTTGTGTGTGGATATATTCATGCGTATAGATGTCCACATGCAACACGCCATACACACTAGCGAGTTCATTGCTCGTGGTCTTATGTGCTACAAACAACAAATTTGATGATAACTCCCCTTGTCGTTGTAGACGCAATTGATCAATTTTCGCTTCAATCACAACACGAACTTCTTGTTCCTGTTCTACATACGCAAAGGATGTTGTATCGCCTGTTTTTTCGATGTTGGCAATCCCTTCATACAATACATTTGTCTCGTTGGTATCGAGATTTTTTTGTTTTACAGTAATAAATTTTTTCATATATTCACCTATTATCATTTTGCATTATAGCACAAGATGATTTTCGTGCAAGCATATTTTAACACTTTTCGATATTTTTAAATATATTTCACTCTAACACATCAATTTGTTGCTTTTCCACTTCATTTTTTTGATGCTTTCGACATTCATCATCGCTTAAATACTGTAGTGGTACCGGTTACAATGAGGTGTAAAAAAACAGAGTTTCCTCTGTTTTATGGATAAAAAACTTTACGATCTTCTTTGATATGTCCGGTTGCTATGGCCTTAACAATTTGCGATACCGTACTCAATTCTTTGATCTGGCCATCTGCTTGTAAAATCCAAATATTGTGATTATCGTGACTCGCATAAGGTCGGTAAGGTCTTTGAATCATTTTATCCTGTTTTACATAATAAACAGGATCGTAACCAGCTTGTGTGGCTTCTTGCTTCTTTTGTTCGAACAATGCTTCATCGCTAATATCTTCGTAACGCAATAATTTACGATGAATCATACGATGACACAAATCACTCAAAATCGGATCTTCCCCTTGCTCTAACAAAGAGAAACCATACATGGCCGCGTGTTCATCCAAACGGAAATGTGCATGGATATCTACTTCTTGTTCTTTTAAAAATGGTAAAAACATCGGCAAATAAGAAAAATCATCTTCCTTGTTGCGATAGCGTTCTTTCATCCGTTTAAAAATACCGTGTAATAGCATTTCATAATTCCTCGCAATCGGATGATAGTATACTTGCCAATACATGTGATATCGAGCCATGATATAGTCTTCTACCGAGTGAATTCCACTCTCCTTTAAAACCAAACGATTGTCACGAACTCGCATCGTACGAATGATGCGTTCTAGATCAAAGTTTCCATAACTAGTACCAGTGAAATAAGCATCTCGCAACAAATAATCCATGCGATCGGCATCCAATTGCCCAGAAATACATTGATTGAGTACCGTATTGGGGTGAGTGTAATCGATGATTCGAGCAACATCAAAGGCCAACAACTCACCGTGCTGATCTAAGACTGCTTTGATTTCACTATCACCTAACAAGATACGCTTGGTATATTCTTCATGTTTTACTTTCGAGATTGCTTCAAATGCATGTGAGAAAGGACCATGTCCAATATCGTGTAATAAACCAGCTAACAGCACACACATCTTTTCATATGAGCTTAATTCGTCTCTAAGGTTGCGTACTTCAGTCACCATTCTACGGACGATTTCATACACCCCTAAACTATGAGCAAACCTTGAGTGTTCTGCAGTATGATAAACTTGAAAGATACCTCCCAATTGATGAATTCGACGAAGTCTTTGAAATTCTTTGGTTGCAATTACATCCCAAATTACTTGCAAATCAATATGAATATAGCCATGAACGGGATCTCGCATGACTTTGGTTTCTTCTAAGTACATCCAGTCAACCTCCTTTTACGATGAAACCATCTGTCTCATCTTCTATCTACTCTAGCATACCATATTTTCCAACCAAACAATAAAAAAAGATAGAAGCAAACAGCTTCTATCTAATCTCTTATTTTAGACGACTTGCAACAGTCGTTTTCCCTAGCAAGGCAATCGTTTTCGTTAAGTCAGGACCATGTACTTGTGCTGTAATGCTAACACGCAATCCCATG
>JBOFMT010000120.1:0-21044 GCA_051658525.1 Erysipelotrichaceae bacterium
ATAGAAAAAATCAAAGTTAGAAGTAGCAAGAAGGCTGATAAAACAGCTTTTATGAAATATGCATTAGCGAAATAAATTGTGTCATTAAAACATTTAACGTTGAAACGTGTTGGAAAGCCGTATACGTTAGTAGCGTACGTACGGTTTGATAAGGGGTGGTTGAAGAAATTCAGTCACCTACTTTTTCTTGCTTGTAAGAAGTAGAAAATAAAAGAATGTACGGGATTGCAAGGATTAAGCATGGTAATGCGAGGCGGAATGATGTAAAATAAGAGTACAAAAAGGTGGTGCATATGGATGAAAATACTAATCGCTAGCGATTCCTTTAAAAACTGTCTTTCTTCATGGGAAGCAGCAAGTGCAATGGAACGTGGTATCCTTCGAGCCGACCCAAAGATTGAAATTATCAAGTATGCTGTTGGAGACGGTGGAGAAGGAACGCTGGATGCCTTTAAATTCAATGCCAAGACGCGAACGCATCGCTTCCATGGGCGTAGTGCCTCTGGAAAAACGATGGAGATGAGTTTTGAATATATCGATGAGCAAGCAACTGCTTTTATCGAAGTAGCACAAATCATTGGATTAAAAAAACAAAGTGAAGGAAATCGTGCTCCGATGTACTACTCAAGTTATGGTGTAGGTCAGGCGATGTTACAAGCCAAAACATTAGGTGCAAAAAAGATTATCATCGGCTTAGGTGGTTCGTCTACCAATGATGGAGGTTTGGGCATCTTAGCTGCACTTGGAGCCTTGTTTTATGATCAAAAAGGGCAACCGATTCAGATCAAAGCCAAAGAACTCATTCATATCGCAAAGATGGATTTCTCGAATATGGTTGATTTTTCAGGCACTGAGCTCATTGCTGCTTGTGACGTTAAAAATGTACTCTTAGGTGAAAAGGGGGCAACGCATACCTTTGGAAAACAAAAAGGATTGTTTCCTAACCAGATGAAAGCCCTAGAAAAAGGAATGCAACACTTTGCACAACTCGTTGCAACGCAAGAACAAATTGATCTCAATAGTTATATTGGTGGTGGAGCTGCTGGAGGTATTGGGGCTTGCCTACAAGGATTCTTCGGTGCGAAAATGCAAAGTGGATTAGCACTTGTATTATCGTATACAGATTTTGAATCACAATGCCAAAGTGCTGATTTGGTTATCACAGGTGAAGGACAAAGCGATCATCAAACGATGTATGGTAAAGTTCCTGCTGGAATTATTCAAATTGCAAAGCAGTATGAGGTACCTACGATCATTGTATCGGGTGCCTTAGGTTATGAGTATATGAAGCTATATGAACTAGGTTTTGCTGGAATCTTTTCCATTAGTGATCGTGTGATGAGTTTTGAACAAGCGTTGAAGACTGCACCACAGAAGATAGAAAATTTGTGTTATTCGCTTACCGTATTGATGAAACAGTGTAAAAAGTAAACGAAAGAGGAACAACATGGGGAAACTATATTGCATCGGTGAAGTATTGATTGACATGGTCAATGTTGACCATATGGGTTTGAAATTAGGAGTTGCATTTGAGAAGAAAGCGGGAGGAGCACCAGCCAATGTGGCTGCAAGTGCTACACGCTTAGGACAAGCTGCTTGTTTTTTAGGTCATTTGGGAAGTGATGCGTTTGGGGATTATTTACATTCGATGTTGGATTCCTACGCCATTGATACATCACTTTGTAGTGTAGGGGGAGTGACTACCGTAGCACTAGTAGGTATCGATGCGCATGGAGAACGCAGTTTTGCTTTCTTGCGTGGTAGTGATGCTATGTATGATAGCAAGCAAATCATATTACCTAAATTTGATCAACAAGATGTAGTACATTTTGGAAGTGCGACAGCCTATTTAGATGGTGCATTGAAAACATCCTATTCCCATGTCATGGAGCTTGCAAAACAACAAGGTGCTTGGATTTCTTTTGATCCCAATTATCGTGATGCTCTTATTCTAGAAGAGATGGAAGATGATTATCGTAGTTGGTGTAAATCGTATATTGCGCAAGCTGATTTGGTTAAAGTTAGTGAAGAAGAGTTAAACTTGTTGACAAAAGAAACAGATGTTACACAAGCTGTAGCAATATTACACACGTGGGGAGCGCGTATGGTTTGTGTGACACAGGGGAAATCAGGTACTTACTTAAGTGGTTTGGGGCAAACGCAACAAGTTTCTAGTATTTCCATCAAACAAATTGATACAACAGGTGCTGGAGATGCTTTTATTGGAGCGCTATGTAGTCAATTGTTGGAGCACAATCAACCAACAACATTATCATTTGACCATTGGGTTAGCATGGTTCATTATGCAAATATTGTTGGTGCACTAACTTGTACGCGGCATGGAGCGATGGAAGCCATACCGACAAAAGCAGAAGTTGAAACCTATCTTTAAACATACCGTTGAGTATGTTTTTTTTTATTTAGTAAAGCTAGCGCTTTACAAAGTGTTGGTCTAGTCGTATAATGAACATATGAACAATTGTTCATGTGAGGAGGAACTACATGGAACACGAATGTCATTGTAATCAAGATGGAAGTGAACAGATTACTGCTTGGAAAGCGGTATTGAAGCAACAAAGCTATTATCAAGACCTAGCTGATTTTTTCAAGGTGTTACATGATCCGACTCGCTTAAAAATTGTAACCTTGTTAATGGAACAACCCATGTGTGTTTGTGATATCGCAACGACGTTGGATATGAGTCATTCTTCCATATCACACCAAATGAAAGTGTTGCGTGCACAACGCGTTGTAATAACAACAAGGTTGGGTAAGCATATTCAATATCAACTTGCGGATGAACATGTGGAAAAAGTATTGACCTTAAGTATGGAACATTTGGAGGAAAGTCGATGAAAAAACTTGAAATTACAACCCAAGGGTTATCCTGTGCGAGTTGTGGACAAAAAATAGAACAAAAAATCAATCAATTGGATGGTGTCAATGTCGCTAGTGTTGATGTGATTCAAGAAAAGATAAAAGTAACCTTTGAACACTTGGATGAGGAGTTGTTGTACCATGAAGTCAAAGATATTGTGGATACGACGGAGCCAGGAGTTACATTATCGTTAGTGAAACAAAGTCGTAAAGCACGTGTAGAACCATTTGCGCTTGCGAAGCTCAGTATTGCCGTTATTTTGTTTTTGTTGAGTACGGTAGTGGGAGCTTACGGTGATCTTTTGATTCTTATTGCCTATGGTATAGTCGGTTACGATATCTTATGGTTAGCTTTTCGTAATGTCTTACGTAAAGACTTCTTTGATGAAAACTTTTTAATGAGTATAGCAACACTGGGAGCCATTGCAATCAATGAAATTCCAGAAGCGCTAGCCGTAATGTTGTTTTATAAAGTTGGAGAATTGTTGCAAGATATGGCCATTGACTATTCAAGAAAGTCAATCCACGATTTGGTTGAACTTAAAGTGGATACGGTACATGTGCTCGATGGTGAGCATGTTGTTGAACGCAAGGCAGAAGCGGTTTTGGTTGGTGATTTAATCTTGGTTCGTAAAGGGGAAAAAGCACCACTGGATGGTATTGTAGAACACGGTACTTCTGGGTTTGATTGTTCCGCAATCAATGGAGAATCCAAACTACAAGCGGTAAGTGTTGGGGATCCCATTTTTGCTGGAAGTATCAACAAAGGAGAAAGTATTACAATCAAAGCAACAAGGGATTATCATCACTCTACCATTGCCAATATGTTAGAAATGATGGAAGATGCCTCGGCAAAAAAAGCAAAAAGTGAACAGTTTATTACGAAATTTTCAAGAGTTTATACACCAGCTGTTGTTGTATTTTCCCTGTGTTTGCTCATCGGTATGGTGTTATTACAATACCCACTTCATGATGCCGTATATCGCGCAATGATCTTCTTGGTCATTTCTTGTCCATGTGCTCTTGTGATAAGTATTCCTTTGAGCTTCTTTGCTGCAATTGGAAAAGCTAGTAAAATGGGCGTCCTTGTTAAAGGGGGACAATACTTAGAAGCGCTTCAACAAGTCGATACGATCGCATTTGACAAAACGGGTACCTTAACCAAAGGTAGTTTCCGCGTGGTAGAAGTCAAAGCGGAGGCGATGGAAACAAATCGTATGATTAGTATTGTAAAATCATTAGAAGTTCACTCTACTCACCCAATTGCACAAGCAATAGCAAGATTGAGTGATGGTAGTATTCTTAGTGTGCGGGCAATGCAAGAAGTTGCGGGTGCTGGTATTGAAGGTGAAATTGATGGTATCCGCTATGGCTTTGGAAATGCAGTTATGATGCAACGTTTTGGATTAACGATCGAAGGTAATGGCCTACATCTTGCTTCAATACATGGTTACCATGGTTTTATGCGAATTGAAGATGAGCTCAAAGTTGATGCCAACGAAGCCATTGCTGCATTATCTAGTTTGGGACTTGATTTAGTCCTATTAAGTGGTGATAGTGAAGATGTAGTTACAAGTGTAGCACAGGCGTTGAATATTCAAAACGCGCATGGTGCATGTAAACCAGAGGATAAACTTGCCTATTTACAAACGTTAAAGGATGGGGGAAAACGCTTTGCCTTTATTGGTGATGGAATCAACGATGCCCCAAGTCTTGCCTTAGCGGATGTGGGAATTGCTATGGGGGCAATGGGAAGTGATATGGCACTGGAGAGCGCCGATATCATCTTGTTAAACGATGATCTAAAAGCGATTGCTTCTAGTATTGCATTGTCCAAACACACAAGACGAATTGTTGTGCAAAACATCGTTTTCGTACTAGCAGTCAAAGTAATTGTACTGATCTTAGGAACCCTAGGTTATGCTACGATGTGGATGGCTTTGTTTGCTGATGTAGGGGTTAGTATCCTGGTAATTCTCAATGCAATGCGTCTGTTACGAGACCGCAGATAAAGAACAAAAGTATGCGAATCGCATACTTTTTTCACACTGTTACATAAGAACATGTGAAAAAAGTGACAAAGAATGAAAAACACAAGCGAGGGTTGTCAAAACTTTGCATTTTTTTCGCAAAACAATAGCATTTATAGGGTGAAAAGTGGTAAAGTTATAAATGGTGATAGAATGAAAGTTTTAGCAATTGACTTTGAAACAGCAAACCAATACAGTGAAAGTGCATGTGCGATTGGGTATGTGTTATTTGAAGATGGGCGGATGGTACAACAGGATGCCTATTTGATCAAACCACATCCTAGGTTTGCATATTTTAACTATTATAACGTAAAAATTCATCACATCAGTGAAAGTATGGTCAGCAATGCTCCCGATTTTGCTTGGGTGATGCATCAAATTTCACACTTGTTTTCCGATGCTTTGGTGATTGCACACAATGCACCGTTTGATTTAAAGGTGTTGCGTTCACTATGTCAATTGTATCAAATAGCATTACCAAGGTTTTATACCTTGGATACTGTGCGACTCGCACGTGTGGCTTTTCCACAATTGGAAAATCATCATCTGAATACCGTATGTTCCTACTTAAATGTGCCATTATTGCACCATGATGCTTGTAGTGATGCACATGGCTGTATGCAAGTATATTTACATGCGATAGAGCAGCTTGGACCTAAGGCAACACAAGTGCAAAAACAGTTCATGAAAGAGTTTACATTATAAAATGAAAAAAAGTTAACAATCAAATGAAAAAGGTTGTCATTAAGCTTAAAAGAGCGTATACTATAGATAGAATAGGTGATCATATGCAAACGTTTCAAGATGTTTATCAAAATGCCAAGACGATGAAGTTAAACTGCCGTTGTTGCCGTGTATGTAACGGTGTAGCTTGTGCAGGGGAAACTCCAGGTGTTGGTGGAAAAGGCACGGGTCGCAGTTTTATGCGAAATGTGGAGCAATTAAAAGAGGTGTTGTTGGTTCTTGACAGCATTCAAGAAGATACAAACGTAGATACCTCTAGCGTTTTTTTTGGCCAACCGGTATCAATGCCTATCTTTGTAGCACCAATTGCGGGTGTTAAAAATAACTATGGTGCAGACATAAGTGATTTGGAGTATACCGAAGCGGTAGTGCAGGGAAGTGTGCAAGCAGGGACCATGGCTTTTAGTGGTGATGGAATGCATGCTGAGATGTTTTTAGACCCACTTGGTGTTGTTGCTTGTTATGGTGGAGTACCTACCATTAAACCATGGAACGATACGGATACAGCATGGCGCCTAGAAGCTGCACAAAAAGAACCTAAGGTACTTGCGATTGCTACGGATGTGGATGCGAGTGGATTAACCATCCTACGAAACTCTACCACACCGGTTAAAAGTAAGAGCGTTAGTGACCTTGCAGCGATGAAACAAATGTGCGGTGATAAACCGTTCATCATCAAAGGTATTATGAGTGTAGCAGGAGCAAAAAAAGCATTAGCAGCTGGAGCAGATGCCATTGTTGTTAGTAATCATGGAGGTCGTGTTTTGGATGATTGCCAAGCGCCGATTGAAGTGCTTGCTGAGATCAAGGCTGTAATTAACGATGAGATGAAAATCTTTATCGATGGGGGATTTCAACGAGGAAGTGATGTCTTTAAGGCATTGGCACTCGGTGCAGATGGTGTATTAGTGGGAAGACGCGCTGGTATTGCTGCCATTGGTGGTGGAGTGCAAGGTGTGAATCTCATGTTGCGCCAAATGCAACAAGAATTAGAAGAAACAATGCTGTTATGTGGATGTAAGCAGATCAGTGACATCAATAAAACCCATGTGGTTTACGCATCAAAGGAGGTCGTACGATGAATAAATTTGAAAATAATGCCTATTTTTGGCAAAAACTGGACACGCTCTATTTATCAAGCAAATTGGTAATTGATCGTCCGAAGAAGTCGTGCCATTATAAATATTCCAATTTAATTTACCCTGTGGATTATGGATATTTAACGGATACCATCAATGCGGATCAAGCTCCGATTGATGTGTTCAAAGGAAGTAAAAAAGAAAATTTAGTAAAAGTTGTAGCAATTACAGCGGATATTTTGAAAAAAGATGTTGAGGTAAAACTATTGATTGGTTGTACTCCAGAAGAGGAATTATCCATTCTTGAGTTCTTAAATCAAACGGAATATCAAAAATGTGTCGTTATTCGTAGAGGGAATGAAGTTCCTGAGTGGAGTTCGAAAGATTAAGCAGTTTATCCTAAAAAAAAGGTAAGTTATGTGGAAAAACTTGCTTTTTTTTTCGCAAAGAGGCAAAATGAAAAGGAATTAGGAGGATTTTTAGAATGAAAAAAATCGCAAAATTATTTGTTGCTGCAGCATTGATGTTCACTGTTGTAGGTTGTTCAAACGGGAACAGTGATGCAGGTGCAAACGTTGACCTAGCAGAATTGAGTGCAGAACTTCTAGAAAAAGGGGCTAACATGGAAATCGATATGCCAGGATTAGTTGATGTATCTGATGAAATGTGGGAACAAATGGATGGTCTTACTACTGAAGAACGTTTGATGGAGTGGTATGGTATTGATGCTGCTGATGTTGAACAATATGCAGTATTGAAAAATCCAATGAGCTTTGGTATTTACGAAGTAGCTATGTTTGAAGTAAAAGACGGAAAAATGGATACAATCAAAGCAGCGGTAGAAGCTCAAATCGCGGTATTGGAAGGAAATGCTTTCTATCCTGAAGACCAAGAAATGGTAAAAAACCGTGAAGTTTATGAAAATGGAAACTATTATTTCTTTGCTGTTGGTGGAACTGCAACAGAAACAATGGATTTCTTAAAAACAGCGTTCAACTAGAACTCTTATGGTATTTAGTAGTGTACTCTTCTTGTTCATCTACTTGCCAATTACTTTAGCGGTGTATTTTTGTACACCGCTTAAATTTAGAAATTTTTTCTTACTTGTCGTTAATTTGGTCTTCTATGGTTGGGGAGAACCCATCTATATTTTGATCATGGTGTTATCGATTTTCATCGATTACTACAATGGTAGAAAAGTGGCACAGTATTTGAATACAGATAAAAATAAAGCCAAGCGCTTTGTCATTCTTTCCGTCGTACTAAATTTAGGAATCTTAGGATTCTTTAAGTATTATGATTTCTTTATCACAAATCTAGCCTATTTGGGCATTACTGGTTTACAGCCTTTGGGATTGGCACTGCCAATCGGTATTTCATTCTATACCTTCCAAACCATGAGCTATACCATCGATATTTATCGTGGGGATGCCATGGCACAAAATAAAATCATCAATTTTGGTACCTATGTGACGCTGTTTCCACAGTTGATTGCAGGTCCTATTGTACGTTATAAAGATGTAGCTGAGCAATTAGAACATCGCAAAGAATCCGTTGATATGTTCTCATTAGGCATCGAACGGTTTATGATTGGGTTGGGGAAAAAAGTAATCTTTGCCAATGGGATTGGGATGTTATGGGATACCATCAATCTTACGGCAATTACTGAGTTAACAACGCTGGGCGCATGGCTTGGCATTTTGGCATTTGGTTTACAATTGTATTTTGACTTCTCTGGTTATAGTGATATGGCCATTGGTTTAGGAAAAATGTTCGGGTTTACCTTCTTGGAAAACTTTAACTATCCTTATATATCCAGAAGCATTACCGATTTTTGGAGACGTTGGCATATTTCTTTGGGTACTTGGTTTAAAGAATATGTCTACATCCCTTTAGGGGGGAATCGCTTAGGGGCGAAACGCCAAATTATCAACCTACTCGTTGTTTGGGGACTAACTGGTCTTTGGCATGGTGCGAGTTGGAATTTTATTTTATGGGGACTCTATTTTGGTATCATTTTAATCATCGAGAAGTTATTTGTTTTACGTTGGTTAAAAGGGATGCCGCGTTGGATTCAACACACATACGCCCTCTTTTTCATTGCCCTTGGGTGGACTTTGTTTGCGAATGAGAGTCTTGTACGGTTGTTATCCTATGTCCAAGTCTTGTTTGGATTAGAAGGTGCAGGTTTTGTTGATGCGAACACAATCTACTTATTAGCAAACTATGGGGTATTGTTGCTAGTTGCAATATTCGCAGCAACACCACTACCAAATCGGTTGTGGCATCGTTATGTTACCGATCAAAAATGGGAAATTTTAAAACCAATATTAATTTTGATTTTATTACTTGTGTGTACAGCCTATATTGTAGATGCAAGTTATAACCCATTCTTATACTTTAGGTTCTAGGAGGTTATCGGATGAAAAAAAATATCGCAAAGTGGAATGTCATCGTCTTTAGTGTTTTTTTGGCGGTGGTTGTTCTCTTAAATGCAATCACGCCCGATCAATCGTTTTCGGATAATGAAAATCGTTTCTTACAAGAACAACCGAAATGGAGTCTAGAACGCTTCTTTGGTGGAAAGTTCACCTCGGAATTTGAA
Organism: Erysipelotrichaceae bacterium; assembly: GCA_051658525.1. Classification (GTDB taxonomy): domain Bacteria; phylum Bacillota_I; class Bacilli_A; order Erysipelotrichales; family Erysipelotrichaceae; genus JBOFMT01. The sequence goes on from JBOFMT010000120.1 coordinate 9,336, forward strand.
ACCTATATTACGGATCAGTTTGTTGGTCGTGACTTTTTTGTAGGCCTAAAAGCTGGTTTGGAGCGTTTGAGTGGAAAACTAGAAAACAATGATGTCTATTTTTCAACAAGTGATTTTTTACTACAACGGTATCATGATTTGGATGTTGCTAACATCGAGAAAAATCAAGATGCGATTGTAACGTTTATGAATCGAATGGAAATTCCTACGAAATTCATGTTGATTCCAAGTAGTGTTCAAGTTGTTGATGAAAAACCATTCATCGCTTATGATTTGGATCAAGCAGAGCTATTAGCAAGTTTTGAAGCACTGTTAGGTGAGCGCTTTATTGATGTGTTACCTGCGTTATCAATCGATGCTACTTCAAAATATTTTAAGACCGATCATCATTTTAATATTTATGGGGCACAAACTGCCTATCAAGTATTTTCAAATTCTACCGAAGCGTATCAATTCGAAACGCTATCAGACAGCTTCCATGGAACCTTGTATTCAAAAAGTGGAATGTATTGGAACGTGGCAGATGAGATTGTCTCAGCGCAACTCAAACGTCCAATTCAAGTCACGTTTGCTGATGATGACAAAGTATATGATTCTTTATACTTTGAAGAAAACTTAACCGTAAAAGATCAGTACAAGTATTATTTAAATGGAAACCATGCTCTCGTTACAATTGAAACCAACCAGCCGGAAAAACCAGATCTTTTGGTAATTCGTGATAGCTTTGGTAATATTATGAGTCCGTTTTTTGTAGAGGATTATGATACGATTTATTTATATGACTTACGCTATAATCTAGGAAAAGTCGATAAGTTTTTACAGGATCATAACGTCGATGAAATTTTATTATTATATTCTGTTACTGGGTTTGTAGATGATCGATACCTACCAAAACTAAACTAGTGCTTTTGTGAAAAAAAGGGATTTCATAAAACTATTGATTTTCTACTTAATTTCGTTCAAAATGGAAGTATTCCTGGAGGTTTAGAAAATGAAACGTATCGCAATTTTATTTGCTGCTTGTGTCCTGTTTTTAAGTGGATGTGGTAGCAAAAACAATACAGTAAAAGAAGTGGATATTCAAGCGTTGGGGCTTGAAGTACAAGAAGGTTTTGATAACCAAACCTTTGCGGCTCCAGCTATGATGTTGTTGGATGAAGCACAAGTACAAAGCTTGTATGGATTGAATGCAGAAACGCATTTAGAAGCGTTTGAAGTGTTTGTACCGGTTCCACGTGTCAATGCAACAGAAGTAGCCTTGTTTCAAGTGAAAGAAGGACAATTGGAAACCGTATTGACGCAAGTAGAAGCGCGTTTAGAAGCAATGGATCAACAATGGGCGCAGTACTTACCAGATCAACATGCTTTGGTAAAACAAGCTGTAGTTGTGGAAAAAGGAAATTATGTATTTGTAGTTGTAGCCAAAGATGTGGAAGCAATCGAAGCTTTGCTCTTAGCAGCATTTGAATAAATCCATAATAACCCATGTGAAAAACATAAAATAGACATAGATTGTGTCTATTTTTTTTTCTTCCTTAGAATGTTTGAAATGTCGGTATAAATAGAGTATAATGAGTTGCAAGCATTTCGAACAATCAGTTGAGAAGACGCTAAGCTTGTATCTTTTGTGGGATTGCGATCAAACAAAGGACTATGTAGAATGTACGCAACACGATGTGTGTGTGAGAAAGAGGAACGTATGCGAGTTAAAATAGAAAAAACCGGAATCAACGGTGAGGGGATTGGTTACATCAACCGAAAACCGGTGTTTGTGCCGGGAGCATTGAACCAGGAAGAAGTGGATATCGATGTAGTAGATAATCAAAAAACCTATGCCATTGCCAAGTTGAATAAGGTAATCAAACAATCGAGTGATCGTGTGCGTCCAAAATGTTACATTCAGTCACGTTGTGGGGCATGTCCATTGATGATTGCGAAATATCCAACACAGTTACAAGCGAAGTATGATATTCTTCGTCAAAGTTTAATCAAGTATGCACAAGTAAATCCAAGACTGATCAAAGATGTGGTTAACAATCCCGTATCTTATGGTTACCGTAATCAATGTAAATTGCCTTTCCACTATGATCAAGGAACCTTAATGACAGGGATGTATCGTCCGGGAAGTAATTACTTTATTGAAGTAGAACGTTGTATCATTCATGAAGATGGATTAGAAAAAGTTCGAGTACAAATCTTAAAGGTACTAAACAACTATCGTCAAAAAGCATATGATTACCACCAAAAGAAAGGGTTACGTAGCTTGGTTATTCGTGGATTCGAAGGCCAATACCAGGTAACAATCGTGAGTGGGGAACATCCATTCCCACAACCTATGATCGATGATTTGATGAAAATCAAAGGGATTATGAGTTTATGGCAAAGTATTAACGTGTTGAAAAAAACACCGGAAATCTTTGGACCTAAAATGATTCTTGTTGCTGGAGAGCGTTACTTACCAATGGATTTGGATGGATTAAAATTAAATCTATCACCACGCAGTTTCTTCCAATTGAATACAACACAAGCTGTAAACTTATACCGTACGGTTAATGCAATGGTAAGCGATAAAAAAGGTTTGATTGTTGAAGCGTACTGTGGTGTTGGTGCCATGAGCCTTTACATGAAAGACAAAGCAGAACGTATCATTGGGATTGAAAGCATCAAAGATGCAGTTGTCAATGCAAATATGAATGCCCGTGAAAATGGTGCTAGTAATGTCGAGTTTGTTTGTGCAGATGCAGCAGAGAAACTAGATTATATTTCTAGAAACAACAAGATTGATGTCTTGATTGTCGATCCACCTCGTAGTGGGTTGGATGAAAATATGTTGAGTGTTATTTTGAAAAGTAAAATGAAAGAGATCATTTACGTTTCTTGTAACCCAGCAACTTTGGGAAAAAACTTAGCAGTATTAAAGAGTCGTTACGATGTGGAAACGGTCATCCCGTTTGATATGTTCTCCCAAACACCACAAATTGAATCAGTAACGAAGTTAGTGAGACGATAAAATGGAACAAAAAAAAGTAGATACCAAAGCAATTTTGGAACGCGCAAAAGCAGCGAAACAAAAAGAGAAAGCTAGAACCTTTGCGAAAATTGTCGGAAAAGACAAAAAAGATAAAGGGAAATTCCGCTTGGTTAATTTCAATGGATAGTGCACACTTGTGCACTATTTTCTTTTGGTCTTTATCCCATAATTTGTGCAGGTTGAACAAGATATCTTGCATGTAATCGCTTTAGTTGTTAATAAAATCACAAACGTGACATTTTTTTTCATTTTTCACATAAAAATGCTTGATTTCGTGTATAGTAATCGTTATAATACGTATATAAATCGTATATGTCTTCGAATATGGCGAGGACGTTTCTACCAGGCTACCGTAAATTGCCGGACTACGATAAAAGACGAAACTATCCTTTTTTTAGTGATGGCCGCTTTTATCGATTAAAAGCGACGATTTATCTAAAAGGAGGATTTTTCTTTATGTTAGAAAAAGTGTTTAAACTTCGTAAGCATAATACGACGGTTCGTACGGAAATCATTGCTGGTTTCACAACGTTCTTAACGATGGCTTACATCTTAGGGGTAAACCCTGGTATGCTAGCTGATGCTGGTATGGATTTCCAATCAGTATTCTTAGCAACGGCAATCGCATCTGGTGTTGCTTGTATCATTATGGGTCTTGTCGCAAACTATCCTGTAGCGCTTGCTCCTGGTATGGGTGTGAATGCCTTCTTTACATATACGATCGTATTAACATATGGTTATACATGGCAAGAAGCGTTAGCAGCTGTATTCTTATCTGGTATTATCTTCTTGATTATCTCATTTACAGGTGTTCGTAAGAATGTAATCAATGCGATTCCACCTGTATTGAAAAATGCAATTGGTGCTGGTATTGGGTTCTTCATTGCTTTTTTAGGGTTGAAAAATGCTGGGATTATCGTTGCGAATCCTTCAACGTTTGTAGGTTTGGGTGAATTATCACATCCAACGGTATTGCTTTGTGTATTCGGTGTTGCTTTGACCATCGTACTATTGGCTCGTAAAGTAAAAGCTGCTGTTTTCTTCGGTATGTTGGGAACTGCTATCTTGGGTGTTGCTTTGGGATTCATGGGTGTTGACTTTATGCCAGCATTACCTACTGCGATATTTACAACAGACTTCTCAATGCCAACACTTGGTGCCTTTGTAGAAGGGTTACAAACGATCTTCACAAAACCTGATCTATTAGTTGTATTATTCTCGTTGTTATTCGTTGACTTCTTCGATACTGCTGGAACTCTAGTAGCTATCGGAAACCGTGCAAACTTAATGGACGAAAAAGGTGAATTGATCGATGCGGAAAAAGCATTTGCTGCCGATTCTGTTGGTTCTATCGTAGGTGCTTGTATGGGTACTTCTACGGTAACTTCTTATGTTGAATCAACAGCTGGTGTTGAAGCTGGTGGACGTACTGGTTTAACTGCAGTTGTTGTTGGGATCTTATTCTTGTTATCGGTATTTGTTGCGCCTGCATTATCAATTGTTGGTAGTATTATGGTTGCTGATGGAGTATTCTTATCTCCAATCACATCACCTGCTTTGATTGTTGTGGGTATCTTAATGATTGAACAAGTAAAACACATTGACTGGGATGATTTAGCTAATGCTGCACCAAGTTTCATGACAATTATCTTCATGGTATTGAGTTTCTCAATTGCTGATGGTATCGCTATGGGGTTCTTAACTTATGGTTTGGTTATGGTTGCTAGCGGACGTGCAAAAGAAGTTAAAGTTCCAATGTGGGTTATCATTGCAATCTTCATGTTGCACTTTGTACCACTAGGATAAATCATAAAGTTTTCGTTATATAGATTGCAAGTTAGCTAAATTTGTATTATAATAACAAAAATCAAACGGAATATGGGGCGTCTCATTTCCGTTTCTTTTTATACACTGAGGAGGAGACATGTATGGATACGATGAATGGTAAAGTAGTAAAAGAAGGCTATACGTATGACGATGTACTTTTAGTACCATCGTTCTCACAAGTAGTTCCAAGTTTGGTTTCTTTGGAAACGCAATTAACAAAGAAAATCAAATTGAATATTCCTGTAACTTCGGCGGCAATGGACACCGTAAGTGAAAAGGAAATGGCAATTGCTTTAGCTAAACTAGGTGGGTTAAGCTTTATTCATAAAAATATGAGTATGGAAGCCCAAGCACAAATGGTTGCAGACGTAAAAGCGATGAGCTTTGATACAGAAGAGTTCGCAGATGCTGCAGTAGATGCTAGTGGACGCTTGTTGTGTGGTGCAGCTGTTGGTGTTAGTGATACTACATTAGAGCGCGTAGGCATGCTTGTAAAAGCTGGTGTGGATATTATCGCTGTTGACTCGGCACATGGTCATTCAAAAGGTGTAATTGATACGATCAAAAAAATCCGTGAAGCACATCCGGAAGTGGATATTGTTGGTGGAAATATCGTAACAGCACAAGCGGCAATTGATTTAATCTATGCTGGTGCTACTTGCCTTAAAGTTGGTGTTGGTCCTGGTTCTATTTGTACAACACGTGTTGTCAGTGGAGTTGGGGTTCCTCAATTAACAGCAGTAAATGATGTAGCGCAAGTTGCGAAACAATATGGTGTTGGAATCATTGCTGATGGTGGTATCAAACTTTCTGGTGATATTCCAAAAGCTTTGGCAGCTGGTGCTGACTGTGTTATGCTTGGTGGTTTATTAGCAGGATGTAGCGAAACACCAGGTGAAATCGTCGAAGTATATGGAAAACAAGTAAAATCATACGTTGGTATGGGTTCACTATCCGCAATGCAAAGAGGAAGTAGCGATCGTTATTTCCAAGGTGGACAAAAAGATTTGAAAAAATTAGTTCCAGAAGGAATTGAAGCAACAGTACCATTCAAAGGTCCAATTTCTGGTGTTATCTATCAAATGATGGGTGGATTACGCTCAGGTATGGGATACTGCGGATGTTCAACCGTACAAGAAATGAAAGACAAAGCGTTGTTTGTGAAGATTACCGGTTCCGGTTTAAAAGAATCACATCCGCATGACGTAGACAACGTTAAGGAGGCTCCGAATTACAGTGGTAGATAAAATAATCGTTTTAGACTTTGGAAGTCAATACAATCAATTGATTGCAAGAAGAATTCGTGAAGTAGGCGTATTCTCTGAATTAAAATCTCATCGTATTACTGCAGCGGAAATCAAAGCAGATCCAAGCATCAAGGGAATTGTATTCTCTGGTGGACCAAACTCTGTTTATGATGAAACAGCATTAAAAATTGATTTGGAAATTTTTAACTTAGGATTACCAATCCTAGGTGTTTGTTATGGAATGCAAATGATCGCTCATGAATTGGGTGGAAAAGTAGAAAGCTGTGAACATGCGGAATATGGAAAAGCGGATATTGATATTTTAACTGATTCTCCATTTACACATAATTTACCGGGAAAACAAACGGTTTGGATGAGTCATGGTGACCAAGTTACAGCACTACCTGAAGGTTTTGTTGCTACTGCTAAGTCTGATACTTGCCCAATTGCTATGATGGCAAATACAGAACGTCAAATTTATGGAATTCAATTCCATCCAGAAGTTCAACATAGTGTATATGGACAAGATATGATTGAAAAATTTATCTTTGATGTATGCCGTGCAAACAATAACTGGAGTATGGAAGCATTCGTTGATGTGGAAGTACGTAAAATTCAAGAAACTGTTGGAGATCAAGAAGTTCTTTGTGCTCTTTCAGGTGGTGTGGATAGTGCGGTTGTTGCGGCAATTCTACACAAAGCAATCGGTGAAAGATTAACTTGTATGTTCGTAGATCACGGTTTATTACGTAAAGGCGAAGCCGAAAGTGTAGTTGATACATTCAAGGGTCGTTTTGGTATGAACTTGATTAAAATCGATGCACAAGAACATTTCCTTTCTCGTTTGGAAGGCGTAAGCAATCCAGAAGAGAAACGTAAAATCATTGGGAATGAGTTTATTCGTGTGTTCGAAGCGGAAACAAATAAACTTACTAACATCAAATGGTTAGCACAAGGTACGCTATATACTGACGTAATTGAATCAGGTACGGAAACAGCGCAAACAATCAAATCTCACCATAACGTTGGTGGTTTACCAGACGATATGCAATTTGCTTTGATTGAACCTTTGAATACATTGTTCAAAGATGAAGTTCGTGAATTGGGTAAAGTATTGGGATTGCCAGAAGAAATTGTACAACGTCAACCATTCCCAGGTCCAGGTCTTGCGATTCGTGTATTGGGAGAAATTACAGAAGAGAAACTACACTTAGTTCGTGAAAGTGATGCTATCCTAAGAGAAGAAATCAAAAAAGCTGGTTTGGAACGTGATGTATGGCAATACTTTACAGCATTACCAAACATGTTATCTGTAGGTGTTATGGGAGACCAACGTACGTATGAATATACGGTTGGGATTCGTGCTGTAACATCGATTGATGGAATGACTGCTGACTGGGCTCGTATTCCTTACGATGTACTTGAAAAAGTATCTCGTCGTATTTGTAATGAAATCAAAGGAATCAACCGCGTAGTGTATGACATTACCTCAAAACCACCTTCAACAATCGAGTGGGAATAATAAAATCAACATCGAAGGCCTTTATTTAAAGGCTATTTCGATGTTTTTTTTGTATTTTGATACTATTTTGATACTAATAAAATTCGAGGTACTGATATTGGTATGGATTAAGGTATTGATAAAGAATATAAGTTAGTATTTAATTTGTTGATAACTGTTACCTTAAAAGTGTAAACTAAGACTACATAAAAAAAACAAAGATGTTTTGCAAGCGTCGTGCTAAACAGTGTGAATCTATTTTTTGTTTGTGCGTACTGATAAATCAGAAAAACTTAGGATCTGATAAAAAATGTAGCGCGGTACAAAAAAACTCACGATTATGACAACCGCTAACATCTATGATATGCTATAACAAGAAAACCAACAAACAAAGTTATATATCGTTGTTAGAAAGAGGTTTGGTATGAAACGATGGTTAGTCTTATGTTTTATTTTCATTTCATGTGTTGGATGTAACGAGAATAGTCAAAATGCTTCCGATTTACCGCTTGTATTTGATTATAACCTGGGGAATTATCAAGTAGAGGATTCGCTTGATCAAACAATGGTCATTGTAGATGGTGTCAGTATTCCCAGACCAAGTAGTATTACGCTCTTCGCTGGGGATGTTGAAGGTAGGATTGGGTTTGTTTATGAGTATGGAGTCTCCTTACAACCAGAAGATAACACAGATTCTTTGGGAAAAGATCCCTATGGAAATGAATATTTATATGTAGGGACGCTAACAAAAGTTATGGATGGTGTGTATACGAGTCAGGGACAAACGAGTGTTTCTGCATGGCAACCACTAATCTCAAGTGTTTCAAAAACCATCGATTTCTATGTTGAATTTGATGCAACAGGATTACAGCTTGTCTTTGATAAAGAATACCTAGGTACAAATAGTCCCGAAAATGTTCGTTATGCATTCATGCAACCTTAATTTCTACTTGAAACCATTGCATACTTTGTTTATCATTAAGGTATGATACAGAAAATGTGAGGGAAGTAGATGTTGATGGATTATCATGTACATACAGCATATAGTGACGATAGTAATTATCTCATGGAAGATGTTGTTAAGGATGCAATTGAAAAAGGATTAAAGGAACTATGTTTTTGTGACCATATTGACTATGGAATCAAACAAGACCCAATACCTTACGAACCACAACGAGAAGGTGTGGTTTACAATGTTGATATGCCACGATTTGTGGAAGAATTTCAGCGCTTAAAAGCCATGTATCAAGATAACATTACCCTTCGGATGGGGATGGAATTTGGGATGCAAACACATACGATAGATCAGTTTGAAGCATGTTTTCAAACATATGAATTTGATTTTATTCTACTTTCTTGTCATCAAGTAGAAGACAAAGAGTTTTGGACCCAAGATTTTCAAAAGGGGAGAAGTCAACAAGAGTACAACGAGCGCTATTATGAAGAATTATATGAATTAGTTTCTAACTATAAAAACTATAGCGTGCTAGGTCATCTGGATTTGATCCGTCGATATGACGAGGCAGGTAGCTATCCTTTTGAACAAGTAAAACCGTGGATTGAAAAGATTTTAAAACAAGTCATTGCAGATGGAAAAGGAATTGAACTCAACACCTCATCGATTCGTTATGGTTTGGATGATCTTATGCCCTCTAGAGCAATCTTATCTTTGTACCGTGAGTTAGGGGGTAGAGTGATTACGATTGGTTCTGATAGTCATTCACCGGAACAATTAGGTGCCCATATTGCGTATGGAAAGACGGAGTTAAAGAAGTTAGGTTTTACAACCTATTGCAGCTTCGAGGGAATGAAAGCAATATTCCATACGTTATAAAAATGGAAAACCTCATATCATCATGGATATGAGGTTTTTTAGAGTAATTTTTTAATTTATTCGAACGGCGTAGACTCCCCAAGGGTCATCATCGGTTCCCAAATAAATATCAGGATAGAATTTATAGTCATCTAAATAAACTCGTGTAGCATCTAAATCGATTGTTTTAGTACCAATCAGATTATCTTTATAGAATTTCTCAGTCTCAAGATCCTTCTTAAACTCTACTTCAAGGACTTCTTCAAGATAGTCTTTTGCATTATCTAAATGAGTAATGTCGTCAATTGCATCGAGCGTAACATCAGCTTTACTATAAACTAAGTTATTAAATGTAATTGGGGTATTGCTACCAGCAACTATTTCCACAACTTTTTCTTGTGGAGTAATACCTTCACCAGTAACTCTAAACGTATAGAAACCAGGTGCTAGTGATAAGGTTGTGTCAAGTGGCATCACTTCTCCATTAATGGTTAATGTTAATGTACCGGTGAATGCTGCTGTTTTTGTTTCCGTTTTAGAAGATGTTCCGTTGGCAACTTTTGCTCCGGTCTCTGTGTAAGCAAAATTGTCGTCACCTGGTTCTTCATTTACTTTTACATATTCACCATAAACAGGATTTTGCTCAATATATGGTCCATAATCTGCTTCGCCTAGGATTTCTGGGCCATACAAAGTATCAACAAGGGTATAATCTTCATCTACTTCTTGTCTAGTTGCGTCAAAGCGCCATTCTTTGAATGTATAAACAGGTTTCCCATTTTCATCAAAGATGTATCTTGCAAGTCCATCGATATGTGTGTATAAATACACCGTATCTTTCGCATCACTTGGTAATGCAACCGATACTGTATTTGCATAATGTTTTGGTGCGTTTCCAAATTTTTTCGGAATTGAACTATAAATATATGCTCCAACGTTAGCATAAGCTAGATCTTTAGGGAAGGTAATGGTTAAGATACCATCTACAATCTTCACATTGTATTGATATTCAATTGGTCGATTGTATTCACTAGGGGCCTTTTTACCGTTTGTTTTGCTAGAATCAGCAATGGTAAACCAAATTCCTTCCTCACTACTTGCTTCAGCTACGCTAACTGCGACATATGTATGTCCATTATTGAATGTACCACCATTTGTTGGCGTTGATTTGGTTGTATTATCGGAATAGTTTAATCGAGTAACTAAAGTTCCATACCATTCCTCTATTGCCCTTTCAAATGTAGGGACAAGGAATCGTTGCGCATACTTTTGATAATACTCAGTAACCGTACGATTGTAAATTTCTGTCTTGTCTCGGATAAAGTCTACAGATACGCTACGTTCATAATATACGTTTGTGACTTTATTATAGTAATCTATATCTTGAATTGTAAATAAGTTTATAGGAGTTATCTCTTGATACGTAGCGTCATCAACAGTAGCTGATACACTAACATCTCCCAAAATATAGGTCCACGATCCTACAAAATGTACATTGTTCTTTGGCATCGTGAAATTACCATCTACAACTTCCACATCACTTGTAGACCATCCACTAAACGCCCAACCTGGGACGCTAGGCTCAGCTTCTACAGCTACATTTATTTTTTCGTCATAAATTTTATCTGCAGGTGGAGTTGTAGCTCCCTCTGGAACAGTCCCAACATAAGCGTAACTTACAACGCTTGAAACTGGTCCTTGAATCGTAAAGCGAACATTTTTAATTTCATGTCCTTGTGCAGTTACTTCGCTTTCGTTCCCTTGCTGTTCTGTAGAAATAGAAATAACTTGATTCGTAGCGATTTTATACCCGTCAGGTAGTTGATAACTTGCAATTTGCCAATTGAAACCACTTGAAATAGGTGCAACTACATCGCCGTTTGGAAATCTTAAAATATCAAAACCATTGTCTGTTCCAATAATCGCATCAGAACGTAGTTTGCCTTCGATACCTGCTACTTCAATTAAGGAATATTTAATTCCCTTCCCACCACTGTCCATATTGATATCAAGTGCAATATAAATATGATCACCTTCAATCCATACAAATCTTGCGACGGTATGATCATTGGTAGATGTATCATCTGTCCCCAAATAATAAGCATCATCAGGTAGTGTGTAACTGCCATCTCCATTTTGAGTGATAGCAAGAGCTGATGTGGGTAATAGGGCAAAGAACATCGCCATACTAATAAATAAACTCAGTATTTTCCTTTTCATTAGTCAACCTCCTCTACTAAGTCTTGGTATGCCATTACGAATACTCATAAAAGATGAATTATAATAATAG
>JBOFMT010000121.1:0-3830 GCA_051658525.1 Erysipelotrichaceae bacterium
TTGGCCGATCCATGTTCCAAACAATTTGCATTGGATTGGAGCCTGTATGGCTTTGATAGGTTGTAGTACCTAAGAAGGTATACGGTGCAACCGTACCCATAATTGGATCTTTTTTAAACTCCCTTACAAATAATAGAATGCTATGATCTAGTGATTTATGGTTAATGTATCGTTGACCAGTTGCGGAGTGGTCACTTGTAGTACTTTGACTCTCCCAATGGAATAGATGCTCATTGATTGAAAAATCATTGTACATTGTCGTAGATGAGTACTCTTTTTCACTTTTATTCAGTGTTACAAAGAATATGTCAGCTTTCTTATCTTTGATTTGAATTACACCTTGTCGTACCGTATTAACACTCAGATAATCCATTGCAACAAGTATTTGATCTCTATTGTAAGTACAGTGTAAATCAAGTGGTGAATCAAAGCCTAAATCAACTGGTTCATCTACAAAATCAAGATGATTGTAGTTGTAACGTAAGATCTCTAGTAGTTCAGCACACAGAATTGGATTATTACGAACTAAATTTACTCCATCTTCTAAAGATGAAAATCCGCACTCCTCAAAGGACTTCTGCCATATAGTAAACTGAAACATTTGTAACATCCGTAACTCTACTTCACTAAAGCTAGTTTTTCGACCTTCCAGCAAGGCAATACAAAAGGTTAAGAAGCGTCTTGAATCGATTGCACAGAAGCGTTTGAACGCTTTTGTACAAGTTTCTTCTAGCTCCTCATCAAAGGCATCAATAATACCAGCACTAACACAAAGTCTAGAGAAGGTATCTTTTGCATATAAAGAGCGAATATCCATATGATAATAGGTTAAGAAGTTTTCAATAGATAATGCTAAACCACTATCTTCTTCAAAGGTAGCAATACGAGAAACCAAACCACCTTTACTACTAATGTTAGCTTTAATATTATCTAAAATATGTTTTTGTGCCTTTCTTTCTAATTGGACAAAACACCCTTTTGGTAAGTGAGTAAACTCTTCCTTTATTTCTTTTTCTAGACTTCTTGAAGTATCCATTAATAAAGCAGAGAATTTTTCTTGAAAGCTATATTTTCTACTCGCTTGTCCAATAAAATCTAACACCGTTAAACAATCTTTATTTGAAGCAAGACGTAAGCCACGACCTAATTGCTGTAGGAATATGGTTAGTGATTCTGTAGGTCTTAAGAACAGGATTGTATTAATTTCTGGAATATCAACACCTTCATTGTATAAATCAACAACAAAGATAAAACGAATATCACCCTGTATTAATAATTGTTTCGCACTAGAGCGCTCCTCTGAAGAAGACATTCCGGTTAAACACATGGAAGGTATTCCTGCTGATACAAAGAATTCACTCATAAATCTAGCATGTTCTACCGATACACAAAATCCTAGACCTTTTACTTCACTCATATCTGATACATATCGATACACTGAATCCACTACATGTTGGGCACGATGTTTTGCTGTATAGGTGTCTGAAGCATAAAGATTTGATAAGGTTTTAATATCATAGCCACCTCTTGACCATTTTATTTCATGAAGATCAATTTGATCACTTACTCCAAAGTATTGAAATGGACATAACAACTTACGATCAATAGCCTCAGGCAATCGAATTTCAGCAGCAATACGATGATCAAAATATTCAAGTACATTCTTCCCATCCATACGTTCTGGTGTTGCTGTAAGACCTAATAGTACCTTTGGTTTATAGTATTCCAGTAATTTTTGATAAGATGGTGCGTCTGCGTGATGAAATTCATCTACAATAATAAAATCGTAATAGTCTCTAGCAGTGATCTTTGTTAAGTCTTGTGAATTAAACGTTTGAATTGAAATAAATAAATGATCTAATTGATCTGGACGATATGCACCAACATAAAGATCTCCAAAGTTTGGATCACGTAAAATATTTTGGAATGTGAATAAACTCTGTTTTAATATTTCTTCTCGATGTGCTACAAATAAAAATCGTCCAGTAGATTTTGGATTTTGTTTTAAAAAGTTTCGGTAATCAAAAGCGGATATCACTGTTTTTCCAGTACCAGTGGCAGCGACAACTAAATTATGATAATGACCACGTAGTTCACGTTCTGCCTGCAAATGATCTAATATTTCTTGTTGGTATGAGTATGGTACTAAATCGAATGCAACAAACCCAGTTTCACTTATCAGTGTACCCTCTTTTCTTAAGGACTGAATCAATCGTTCTTTTTGTTCTTCCGTATAAGTTTCAAATTCAGTTGCATTCCAATACCCATCAAAGGTAACCCTAATTTTTTCTAGGGTATCAGGAAGATCTTTTTGTGTAACCTTAAGGTTCCATTCTAACCCATCGGATAGTGCTGCATTCGACATATTACTAGAACCTACATAAGCAGTTGTAAAACCAGTATCTCGGTAAAATACATAACTTTTCGCATGTAATCGTGTACGGTTGGTATCATAACTGATCTTTACTTCTGTGTTTGGAAGTGCAGATAAAACTTCTATGGCTTTTGCATCGGTTGCTCCCATATATGAAGTCGTTATTACACGTAACTTCTTCCCACTTGCGGTAAACTCTTTTAATTCTTCCATCAATAATCGTAATCCACTCCATTTGATAAATGATACTAGCATATCAATTTGATCCGCTGAGCGGATTTCTTTTTTTAGTTCAGAAAACATTTGTGGTTCATGAATAGAGCCTGTAAATAAACTAGTTTTTGCAATACTAGTATCTGGGCGCAAGGATTCTTTAAAAACATTTTTCTGTTTCATTTCACCTAATGCTAATAATTGTCGTGGTTCCGGTTCTACTTCTAGTAATTCTAGCATATCATCATCTACTTTTTCTTGTAGGATTTGAATAATTGCATTTACAACTTCAACGCGTTTCTTAACATCTCCAACTCTACTTAAATTAGTTTTTAATACATCAGAAACGTAACCAGAAAGAAGTTCAGTCGCCGCTGTTTCTTCTATTTTCTCAAGTTCTGTGTGTAAGTGGTCAACAGTTTGTAACTGCTGTTTAATTTTCTTGTTTATTACCTGTTCATAGATTCCTTGTTTTAGCATAAATCCCCCTATTATTTTTGATCAAGATATACATTCTTATTCCCTGTTTACTATACTATACCACAGTTATTCTTTGATTCGTGTAACTTATGTGAGCTACATGAATTCGATAGTCCTACAAAAAATAAAAAAGGATCAAACCAGATTTGATTGATCCTTGCAATTTGGATAAAAGTAGCTGAAAATCAAAGATAATAAAATTCTTTTCAGAATAATTAATACCTTACTTTCTAATTAATTACTTTACCAAATAAAACATACCGATTATTCACATTGATTAAGCTCACAGTATACTTCTTTCAAACACTTCTTTTTGACCTTCAAGCAGCTCATATTTGAACTCTATTGTTACACCTATAGATGTAAAAAATAGATTTACTACGTTATCATGAATACTAAAGTGGTCCTCACTAAAGAAGAACACGTCATTATTCAACTCTTTGAAAAACATTTCTAAAACGCTTTTTGTTTGACACCTAATAACGGTTTTACTGATATACTTTTTTTCATATTGGTTCTCCTTTGAGTTTATTGTTGATTGAAATTTAAAGCAATTCTAAAAAATTCTTCTTTAGTTTTTGCAACACCATTCGATTCTAGATGATTCCTAACATTCTTAAATAAATATAGTGGTTCTAATCTTTTCATTTTTTCCTCCAATGTACCAAAATGCAAAGCTCGGTGACATTCCGGACAAACACAAACCATATTGTCACTATTATCAAGATTGTAGTTGCCGAGTTCGTATATTTCTTGATTTAAC
>JBOFMT010000122.1:0-6324 GCA_051658525.1 Erysipelotrichaceae bacterium
AAGTACGTAGCATCGTAGAAGAAAAAACAAGCTTGAAAAAAGAACTACAAACATTAGAAACAAAAATGATGCAAGAAAAAGCCAATGCCTTGTTATCACAAACGGAAGAAATCAATGGATTGCGTGTGTTACTAGCAACATTTGAAAACGTAGAAGGTGGCGCATTAAAAGCCATGGCAGATGATCTTCGTAGCAAGATGGAATCTTGTTTGGTATTCTTAATCGCTAAAAACAACGATGCATTGGTATTCGTTGCGGCGAGTGACAAAGCTGGTGTAAGCCGCGGTGTTCACTGTGGTAATTTAGTGAAACTTGCTGCGTCTCTAAGCGATGGAAAAGGTGGAGGACGTCCAGATCTTGCACAAGCAGGTGGTAAGGATGTTTCAAAACTAGAAGAAGTCTTGGAAAATATCAAATTAACATTGAATTCACTTTAATTCTTTGTGTGTTTAGTTTACAATAAAAGCAGGAGGTACTTGTATGAAAGATTTTACTGAAACAATGCCATTTAATTCCGAAGTAATGAAAAGAGAAAATATTCGTCATTTGTTAGAGCTAACCAAAGATGCGCTAAACGAACGCGGATATAACGCTGTGAACCAGATTGCTGGATACTTGGTATCCAACGATCCAGCCTATATTTCAAGTCATAAGAACGCTCGTTCCATCATTCAAAGCGTTGACCAATACGAAATCATCGAAGAACTCGTTCGGTTCTATTTGGACAATCAATAGTGGAACGTATCTTAGGTTTGGATCTAGGATCTAGAACACTTGGGGTCGCTGTTAGCGACCCTTTGGGAATGTTCGCACGTACGGTAACAACCTTGCGTTTTGCAGACGACGATTATGCTGATGCGTTTGCACAACTGCAAGATATTATCCAAGAATTCAAATGTAAAAAGGTTGTTTTGGGTATGCCAAAACACATGAATGGTGACATTGGAATTCGTGGTGAAATTTCACTCGACTTTAAAGCACGTTTGGAAACGATTGGACTTGAGGTTATCCTTTGGGATGAGCGCTTGTCTACGGTAGCTGCAACCAAATTATTGATTTCTGCTGACGTATCTCGTAAAAAACGTAAAAAAGTAGTGGATCAAGTTGCTGCGGTACACATTTTACAAGGATATATGGATCGCATTCGATAAGGGTTTTGAACCCTTGATAATAAGGAGAAAAAAGATGTTTGAAACAAATAGTATTTTCATAACCGATGAAACAGGTAAAGAAAAAGAAATGGAAATTTTATTTACGTTTGAAGATGGAGAACGTAAAAAGAAATATGTATTGTTCATTGACCCACAAGATGATAGTGGTGAAGTATTCGCAAGTGCATACGATGAAGAAGGTAACTTATATCAAGTAACAGACCAAGAAGAATGGGCTATGATTGAAGAAGTGCTAGGAGCATTTGCGGAAGATGACGCTGAGTAAACAGACGCAACTCATTCTTGGTGGTGTAGCAGCTGCAGTTTTGATTGTTGTGTTAGCTTTGGGAATTTATGTTCAAATCAATTTAAAACCCAAAGCAACCACTCAAAATATTATTGTGTTTGAAGTGGTAGAAGGCGATACGATGAAAGCGGTGAGCCAACGCTTACAAAGTGAAGGTGTGGTTCGTAATGGACTATTAACACAACTTTACGGTCGCTTTAAAAACTTACAAGATATCAAAGTAGGAGCGTATGAACTTGATGCAGCATGGGATATCAAAACCATTCTCTCAACCCTCAACGATCCAACGGCAGCCATTACCAATGAAGTACTCATTACCTTCCCAGAAGGTATTTGGGCCAAAGAAATTGCGAAGAAGGTGAGTGAACGCACCAATGTGACAAGTGAAGAATTGCTTGCGCTTTGGAGTGATCCTACGTTCTTAAATGAAATGATGGAAACCTATGACTTCATCACAGATGAAATCTTCTATGAAGATGCAAAGGTTGATTTGGAAGGATATTTCTTTCCAGAAAGTTATTTCTTTTACCGCGAAACAAGCGCACGTGATGTAACGATGACCCTCTTAAATCAAAGTCAAAAAGTTTATGATGAACTGCAAGATTTGATTGCAAGTAGTGGAATGACATATCATGAAATCTTAACACTAGCGAGTATTGTACAATTTGAATCTGCTACTGCAGACCAAATGAAAATGATTGCAGGCATCTTCTTTAATCGTTTAAACGATGGCATGATGTTGCAAAGTAGTGTAACTGTTTGTTATGCACTGTATGAATACGATTCTTGGAAAGATTGCGAAACAGATGTAACCATCGATTCGCCTTACAATACGTATCTTTATACGGGACTTCCTCCAGGACCAATTTTAAATCCTGGAAAAGAAGCCATCCAAGCAGTGTTACAACCAGAGAAATCAAACAATTATTACTTCATTGCTGATGTTTGTGGAGATGGAAGTGTTTATTACGCGGAAACCTTTGCAGAACACCAAGCCAATGTCGACAAGTATTTAACATGTTATTAGAGGTATAAAACAAATGAAGAAAAGTGTAATTATCGGTATTGCTGGGGGCAGTGCTTCGGGGAAATCATCCATTTCAAAGCAGTTGAAAGAAACCTTTGAAAGCCAAAATTCCGTTGTGATCATTCGTCAGGATGATTACTACAAAGACCAAAGTGAAAAAACGATGGAAGAACGTGTACAAACAAACTATGACCATCCCTTTGCGTTTGATAACGACTTGTTTGTTGCACAATTGTTAACTTTGGTAAAAGGAAATGCCATTGAAAAACCAGTGTACGATTTTGTACACCACACACGTTCACAAGAAACAGAAGTGATTCAACCAAGTGATGTGATCGTAATCGAAGGCTTATTTATTTTAGAGAGTGAAGAATTGCGCAATTTATGCGATATTAAGATTTTTGTGGATACGGATGCTGACATTCGTTTTATCCGTCGTTTGATTCGTGATGTAAACAAACGTGGTAGAACAATGGATTCTGTGATCACGCAATATACGAATACCGTAAAAGAAATGCACAACCAATTTATTGAACCGAGCAAACGCTATGCAGATGTGATTATCCCTGAGGGTGGTCACAATGTAGTCGCAATTGACTTGTTGACAACGAAAATTTGTAGTATTATTGGACAATAACCAAACACAATAGAGGAGTAAACTAATGGCAGAAAAAAAAGTATATGTAACCCAAGAGGGTTTGAATGAGTTAATTCGCGAACATGAAAATTTAATTCACGTTGTTCGTAAAGCAGTTATCGAAGAACTTCAAGAAGCCCGCGCACAAGGGGACTTGAGTGAAAATGCGGACTACGATGCAGCACGTGATCACCAAGCTAGAGTAGAAGCACGTATCAATGAATTGGAAAGCATGTTAGCTAACATTGAATTGATCGATGAATCTGCACTTGATGGTGGTAGTGTAAAACTAGGAAGTAAAGTTCGTTTGTTGGATCTTTCTAACAATGAAGAAGAAAGCTTTACCATCGTTGGTAGTGTAGAATCTGATCCATTGAATGGAAAACTTTCTAACATTACACCACTTGCTTTAGCAATCATGGATGCACAAGCTGGTGATGTTTGTCGTGTTATCAACATTGACGAGCCATACGAAGTTAAAGTATTAGACGTTCAATAAGCAAAGAGTCAGACCTAAGGGTTTGGCTTTTTTTTAGGTTACTCTTAACATCTTCTCATAGTTTATATTGAGGTGATGTTATGAAGAAACTATTTGGAATCTGTGTAATATTATTGTTGTTGGTAGCCTATCTGGATATGAATGAAGTTTCACTACTACCAGCAAGTAAACCATTGTTGGTAAGAGATGTCTTAGTAGAAGGGGAAGTGATGCAACCAGGTGTCTATGAAGTGCATCAAAATACAACGCTAGAAGAATTAATCCTTATGGCTGGTGGTATTACGGATTTAGCTCGAAGTGACTATAATCCCAAGCAAAAAGTATTTACGAGTGATTATATCAATATCCCAGCAATCAAGGTATTAGAACCTATATCGATTAACTTTGCAAGTGTAGAAGAGTTACAAGCGATTCCTGGTATTGGTCCAGCCATGGCTCAAAAAATAATTGACTATCGAGAAAGCGTGGGCTTATTTCAAACACTAGAAGATGTCATGAACATCAAAGGGATTAAGGAAAAACTGTTCGAAAAAATGAAAGATTATATATGTCTCTAAAAGTAGATGTTTTGCGTATTGGTCTGTGTTTATGGTTACTATCCTATTGTAGAGGGTGGGTTCTTCTTCTTGGGCTAGTTTTTTGTTGTCTATTGCTGCTTAAAGATTCTTATATGGCGATTGTTATATTATTTGCATGTCTATTTGTGCTAGGGATTCAAAAACCACAGGCTAGCATACCAGAATCAACTGGACGTGTCATTGAAATCCAAGAAACGTATATTATCATCCAAACGTCAAAAAGTAAGGCGATTGTTTATACAGAAAGCCTATTTTCCTATGGAGATGTGCTTGCACTAACGGGTGAGTGGAAGTTAATTCGTACCAATCAAAACTTTTATGGCTTTGATTATGAGCGCTATGTACATGCACAAGGAATCAATTATGCAATGCATCCCAAGTCAATCACGCTAGTACAGCCAGGAAGTAAAGCAAAAAATATCTTATTAGAATATCTAAGATCGCAAACTAGTCCCTTTAAAGAAGTTGGTTTACAACTACTCATTTATGAGAAATTTGGTAAAGAAGAACTTGATTATCTGCGTTTGAGTTTTAATATGGCACTCTTATCCCTTCGCAATGGATTGTTTGCACTGATTACCTTGCTGTTACCAAACCCGATAGCGCATTTGATCATTACGACAATGTTTGGTGTACTTTGCTTGTTATTAGGGTTTCGCTATTTATGTTTTCGCATTGCCTTGCATGGTGCCTTGCGCTTGGTGTTACCACAAACAGGGGAAAAACAACGCTTTGGAATTTTACTTATTGTAAGCTTGCTCTGTTTTCCTAGCATTGGCTATAGTCTTAGTTTTTTGGTACCGAGTCTATTTCGCTTGGCTCTACTGTTTGATCCCTATCAACACTTCCGATGGGTCAGAGCCTTGCTGTTAGCTTATTTACAAACCTTTTTCTTTCAAACCCTATCGCTTATTTCTTTGTTTCTTTATCCCGTCTTGGTCCGCTTGGGTGGCTTGATATATGGTGTTTTTTTATTGAGTACCATTCTAGTCGAACTACAACCAGTCGCATTGTGGCTGTATGAGTGCAGTATTCAACTACTAAAAATGCTAGAATCACTCTCACCACAATTGTGGATTGCAATGCCACTGCTTTGTTTCTGGTTTGGTTTATCTGCCATCTTTTACTATTTACAAGCAAATAAAACCAAAGTGCTACTCTCTAGCGTAGCTATGGTATTGTTATGTTATAGTATACCCAAACTTCGCTTATTTCCTCGTGTTATCATGTTTGATGTCGGGCAAGGAGATATGATTTTAGTTGATTATGGACGAAGACGAGGTGTTATGCTAATCGATGCAGCGGGTGATACTAGTGGTCGTAATATTAGTGATATCCTAATGCCTAGTTTACAAGCCTATGGTATTAAAACTATCGAGCGTCTTGTGTTATCGCATGCTGATTTTGATCATAGTGGTAATGCAGATTTGCTAGCTGATCTTGTTCCAATCAAACAAACGATCACGACAAAACAAGAATTGCTGTCACTACCAAACATGACTCCTTTTTTATCGGATATCGACTTCTTTGATGAAAATGACAATTCTTTACTGTTTGCTACTAAGGTTGGTAGCCTTTGTGTTTTCTTTGGTGGAGATGCTGGTAAGGTTGTGGAGGAGCGCTTACTTGCAACCTATGAGCCTTATTCTTGTGATATCCTGAAGGTAAGTCATCATGGTTCTAAAACGAGTACAAGTTTATCGCTACTTGAGTTCTTACGTCCACGAATTGGTTTGATTAGTGTTGGGTACGAAAATCACTATGGTCATCCTCATATTGAAGTATTAGAACAACTAGCGCTATATGATGTCTTAGTGAAACAAACTGCATTGGATGGTGCAATTCAACTCATAGATTTTGGTTTCTTTCAAATTCTCATTACAGCAAGGAAAGAATTTGTTATAATAGGGTAGGTGATAAAAATGAACTATCTATATTATGGATTGGATGAATATCGTAAAAAACAAGCCATTACACAAATACTAAAAAAGAGTCAATTGGATGAGATCAACATCGAACGGGTCGATGCCACACGTGTGAGTGTGCAGTCGATTTTGGATGATGCGATTACCATCCCTTTTCTTGCAGATGAAAAGGTCATCATTGTCGAACAATGTCCGTATTT
>JBOFMT010000123.1:0-3158 GCA_051658525.1 Erysipelotrichaceae bacterium
GTATAGCTTTTTTAACGAGTTTTCGCTATGATGAAAAAAAGCATAGAGGGGGCAAACTATGGATCAACAAAAAATCGGAAGATTCTTAAAAGAGCTTCGTAATCAAAAGGGAATGACACAAGAACAATTAGGAGCACAGTTACTCGTTACAAATAAGACAATATCAAGATGGGAAACAGGAGATTATATGGTGCCTGTGGATCAGTTGATAGTGTTAAGTCAGTTGTATGATGTGAATATCAATGAACTACTTCAAGGAGAGAGAATCCAAGCGGATGAGTTGGACCAAAGAAGTGCAGATAATATCGTACATGCATTAGAGACCGTAGCGCAGCAGCAAGGTATTAACAACCATAATACCAAAGTGAAACATAGCTTATTTGCCTTTAATATCTTGTTGCTTTGTAGTTTGTGGGTTGTTAGTATGTTTGAACGACAATTATCCAACTATGGACTATATCCTATCGTTGGATATAGTATTCACGAACTTTTTTCACTGATTCCATTTTTATGTATTGGTGTTACAGTATGTTATCTTATCGTATTTTTTACTAAATAATCGAAATACATTTGACGAAGATAAGTATTGTTTGCTTGGTTGGATTATTGTTTTTTCAGATAGCTACGCTGTATATCGATGCCAGTCGTGTAACAATAATGAGTGTTGTGCGTATTATAAACATTGATTTTGATCAAGAGGAAGTAACGATTGAAAATGATATGGGAATACTCACCTTACAATGTCCCTCAATCATAACAGCTTTATTGGATGAGGGGATGGAATATGGGATTACCTATCTATCTCAAAAGGGGAATAGGGGAAGTATTACCATGATTCAAAAAATAAGAGATTAACAATAGTCAGATTATTCTGATATTGAAGCACGAAACAAAGAAACCCGCGCTACTATTTACATAAGAGAGTGGGTTTCTTTGTTGTATTTGTGTTTTGTTAGAGTTGATCATAGTCGAATAATTACTAAGGACATAGGCTGATACATCGATAGTAAGTATTTATTTTCAGCACTTTATATAACTATTTGCCTATGTATATGATAAAAATCATGTATTTTACATATATCATACCTCGCGTTACACTAGTAGCAAGAAACAATACGTGTTTGGGAGGTTAAGAATGGAAAAGAAACAACGCGACTGGAAGATGTTATGGACCTTGTTTACAAGTATGTTTATGCTAAGTGCTTGTACCTTTGGTGGTGGGTTTGTCATTGTATCGCTCATGAAGAAAAAATATGTGGAAGAACTGGGTTGGTTGGAAGAAAGTGAAATGTTGGATATCACCGCGATTGCTCAATCTTCACCAGGACCAATTCCAATCAATGCAGCAGTAATCTTAGGATATCGAATGCAAGGAGTTGTAGGTTCGTTGATTGCGATTTTAGGAACAGCAATTCCACCACTTTGCATTATCTCTTTAATCACCACGTTTTATACGCAGTTTAGAGAAAATGAAATCATTGCAATTGCTTTAACGGTCATGAGAGCCGGTGTTGCTGCGGTGATTTGTGATGTCGTATTGAACTTAGCGCAAAGTGTAATCAAGATGAATCGAGTAGGTTATGTTGTGCTCATGGTTATCGCTTTTGTTATGAGTTATGTGT
Organism: Erysipelotrichaceae bacterium; assembly: GCA_051658525.1. Lineage (GTDB taxonomy): Bacteria > Bacillota_I > Bacilli_A > Erysipelotrichales > Erysipelotrichaceae > JBOFMT01. The sequence continues at coordinate 1,623 of JBOFMT010000123.1, forward strand.
TTGGTATGAGTGCGATTACGATTATTCTATTGTGTGTTGGAATTGGGTTTCTTACCTTGTGGAAAGAAACGCGCACTGCAAAAGCTGTACTAGCGAATGGAGAATGTTAAGATGTTGTGGACGTTATTCTTAAGTTTTCTAAAAGTTGGATTGTTTAGTGTAGGTGGAGGGTATGCAGCCATCCCACTCATTCAAAACCAAATTGTTGAAATTCATAAACTGATGAGCGTTGCGGAATTTGCGGATTTAGTAACCATTGCCGAAATGACACCTGGACCTATTTCGCTCAATGCGGCAACCTTTGTAGGTACGCAATTATCTGGTTTAACCGGTGCAATTTTATGTAGTATTGCTGTTATTATTCCTAGTTTTATTATTTGTTTAACGCTAGCCTATTTCTATTATAAGTATCGTAACCTAGGTGGAGTACAAACCATACTAGCGAGTCTTAGACCTGCAGTGGTTGCACTCATTGGAACAGCTGCGATTTCAATTTTATCGTTAGCCATTTTTGGTGCAGAAAAACAAGCCATTGTCTTGTCCGAACTAAGAGTGATCGAACTTGGCTTGTTTGCGTTTGGTCTCTATGCTTTACGTAAGTGGGAGTGGAACCCGATTGCAGTAATTTTTGGTTCTGGTCTTGTTGGTACCTTAATCTATTTGATCATCTAATCGACACAAGTCCATAAATTCTTGTAGGGCAGGTGTGATATATTTATCTTTATGAAACACGAAACGAATTTCTCTGGAAAGTACTAAGTTTTCCACAGAAAGGATGTGGAGTGTTTTTTCTTTTACTTCCTCTTCGACCATTAGGTGGGAAAAGATGGCAATGCCCAGTCCTTGTTTGGCTGCCGCTTTTAGCGTTTCGGTATTGGTACATTCCCAACTCATCGTAATATCGATTGCTTGTTGTTCGAGTTGTTGTAAGAAAGAATCACGTACGCCACTCCCTTCTTCACGGATTAAAAAGCGTTGTGCTTTGCAATCTTCTAAAGAGATTTGTTTTAATCCATAAAACGGATGGCTTTTTCCTACGACTAAGACCAAGTAGTCTTGTTTGAGCGGAAGATAACATAAATCTGGATGGGTTTGTTCCCCTTCCATTAACCCTAAATCAAGACGACTCGTAAGCAGAGATTGTTCTAAAATTCTAGAGTTTTGGACACTCACTTGAGTTAGTGTGGTACTATTTTGTTCGTATTGCGCAATCCATTTTGGTAGCAAACAAGTACCAACGGTTAAGGTAGCACCAATGCGTAGTGTTGGTTTTTGCCCTTTTCCATGCAACATTGTTTCCATACTTGCATAAGCATCGAATATACGACTAGCATATTGAAACAACAATTCTCCTTGCGGTGTTAGATATAATTTCTTTGATAAACGATCAAACAATAAAATCGAATAGTGTGCTTCGATTTCTTTGATTGCTTGACTCACACTTGGTTGTGAGATAAAGAGGGCATTTGCTGCCTTGCTCATCGACATATGTTCAACAACACAAAGAAAAATCTTTAAGTGACGAATACTCATCGG
>JBOFMT010000124.1:0-8838 GCA_051658525.1 Erysipelotrichaceae bacterium
GCGCGAGTTTTCGTATACCCGAAAATCGGCACTTTGTTCTGTTTTCGGTTTAGATTATACCAAAAAAGCAGAAAAAAAGGACGAAATATCATGAATTTGATAATTGTCCTTATTGTGTAAAAATACAACTGGAAGTTACAACTGCAAAGTGGAACTTCGTTTTTCAATCAAGCTCCGGCTTTTTATTATGTTTTTTTAGCTATCAATTTTCGGTACTACAGGCCCACTTGATACGATCAAACACACACCAAATCAACGTTTTCACTCGATAGCAAATATACATTTATTTCTCTACTACCTGCAACGGTTGTATGGTACGTTGGACAATGCATAAAAAAACAGCCCGTATGGACTGTATGTTTTTAATTGGTGGAGCTTAACGGGATCGAACCGTTGACCCCCTGCGTGCAAGGCAGGTGCTCTCCCAGCTGAGCTAAAACCCCACAATTTGCAAATCGATGGTGGGCCTGAATGGACTCGAACCAACGACCTCACCCTTATCAGGGGTGCGCTCTAACCACCTGAGCTACAGGCCCGTTTCACCGATTGCCTATATATAATACCATTTCCACCATTCTACGTCAAGCGTTTTTTAAAAATAATTTTTTTTGTGTTTTTTAAAAATAATTTTTTTTGTAACTTTTTGTAACTCATTATCGCATCGTCGACACAACACGATACGTTTGGACGTTTAACTAGCTAACATTGCCATAAAACGCCATCATTCGTTGCAGTCTTCATAAAAAAAAGCAATCAAAGATTTCGCACGAATCACCTTGATTGCTTTGATGAAGTCTACAATGATAGCAAATACTATTTTAAATATTGTTTGACCAATCCCAACGTTGCATGAACTTGAGATTCTAATAATTCCTCATCCAATTCTTTATCTTTTCCAGAATTCACATTATATAAAACCAGATCATCGTTTTTATCTTTGAATCCTGCAGCAATACTAATCGCCTTATCGAAATACATTGAGGTAGACAAGTAAACGTGATCTTCCGTCAACTTAACCGCAGATACCTCAGAATCACCGTTAAACGCCTTAATAAAGCCTTGTGCAGCCTTACGGTTACCATCGCTATATCCAACCTCAACATTCGGTCCATAACCACATGCGTTTAGTGTCACATACAACGGTTTACGATTCATCTCTTTACACTCTTGTGCAATGGATTTTTGACCAATATACGTAGCAACATTACAATCTGTAAAAGCGAATGCTACTTGACGTCTTGTCGTTTCATCCATGCGTTCCAACAATTCCAATGCAACGATAATCCCACTACCGTTACGGTTGTAGTTTTTCTTATTTTTTAACCCTTGGTAAGCAACTTTAAACACACCTGCCATGATCGCAATCAAAGCGATCGCAGAAACATAGAAACCAATTTCGTCACTGACAAATGAAGAGCCAATACTCAAAGCAAACAAAGCAAAAAAGTAAATAACCAAAATTTGCATTGTTAAAGGGAAAATACTTTTCTTTTGTGTCTTATCTCCATGTAATGGGAAATACAGATTTTTATACCACAATATTTTTGACGGCGTATCATAAGGAATTTGGAATACAATTTTCGCTGTCTTCAAATTTCCATAAACAACCGTTTCGCTTTTACGTAACCACTTCTTACTATATAACGTCGTTTCTTTCATTTGGTGTGCTGCAAACACTTCCCCTAACCGTGTAATAAACCGGCGTTTCTCACCACGATAAAAACGCGTTCCAAACGTCGATAAAAACTCTTGATATTTCTCGATCATACATCCTCCTACATCAGGTCTTCCTAACACCATAATCTTACCACCGCAAGTATGGATTTGCAAGATGACAAAAAAAATCAGCTTTCGCTGATTGTATCTACTTTAATTGGAGCAGGTGAGGAGAATCGAACTCCCGTATCAACCTTGGCAAGGTCGTGTTCTACCATTGAACTACACCTGCAATACAAATGGCGGTCCGGACGGGGATCGAACCCGCGATCTCCTCCGTGACAGGGAGGCATGTTAACCACTACACCACCGGACCTTTTTTTATAGAATGGCGGAGAAGGAGGGATTTGAACACTCGCGCCAGTTTCCCGACCTATACCCTTAGCAGGGGCACCTCTTCAGCCACTTGAGTACTTCTCCAAATTGATTATTACCTCAACGCTCATATATAATACCATGTACACATATTTTTGGCAACCCTTTTTTTAAAAAAAAATCATTTTTTTAACCTATCATTTTCACATGTTTATCGATTGTTATATTAACGTTTTAACCAAACGCTACTGAGTAGATCATTTCGTATGTTTACCCACTGGATTGCCTGTTAAAATAAAAAAAACCGCATAAAGCGGTTTTATAGAATCGTGTAGCCTAACTCATCTATCAGTTTTTTTGCTACATTTGCCATATCATGATCGCCTGCAACGACAATCGCTTTTTTATCTTCTGAGAGTTCAAAAACAACCCTAGAATCATCCAAAACTTCTTGTATGGCCGCAATAACGCTAGCATCCGGTAATTCCTTCACAAAAACTAAAGTTCGTGTCATACTCATCAACGTCCTTTCGCTTGGGTTTAGGCCATCATCATTCGTTGAATGTGAATCCCCAAATACCCGACTTCCGCATCCATAATTTCTAATCTTAACTCTTGGTTTAAAATCTTTTTGACTTCTAACGCAATTTGGTAAGCTTCATTATGTTTATAGCGGACAACATCTGAGATATCTATTGCTACACTTTCCTTCTTCTCTGCTCGCATAACCAGCCATTTCAAGTGGGTTACAACGCGCAGATAATCGAGAGAAGCAGGATTCATACGATGCTCTGTCATCTCTTCAATTTTATCTGTACACATCTTTAAAACACGAGCAATTTCCATACTCGATGAAATATCACGCGACGCAAGCATAGCATGGATATGAAGAGTCAAATAACCTACTTCATCCTCATCAATATGAATTGGTAAAAAGCGTTCAATGATCGCTTTTGCTTCCAAAGCATAACGATACTCCATACTGTATAACACCATTACTTGTTGGTTAAACGGATTTGGCAAACGACGATTGGATTGAATCCGCTCATATGCAAACGCAATATGGTCTGCTAACGTCATCATTCTTCCCTCGTCAATTACTTCAAAATCACGTTTCAAAAGTTCCATGATGTTGTTGCTGATTTCAAAGAATATTGGATTGATCCGGTAGACCATATCTCCACGCATTTGATGCTCCTTACGGAATACATACACCTGCATGTCATCTTGCTCAGCAACGTGGTCTCCAACTTTAATACCGAAGCCTACTCCAACCTTCAATAAGACAACATTTTCATTATCTTGCAAACGCCGAGCTAGTACAGCATTATTGTTTAACACTTTCTCAACAAGATACATGGTAGACCCTCTCTATTTTACAGACAACAAAACCTCTTTGGCTGCTGTTTCTCCATTGGCTTTAATATCCAATGTTTTCGTATCCAAATTTGTAAATACAACTGGTGTTGCAATTGATGTTGCTTCCGCTTTGATAAATTCCAAATCGAATTTCATCAACAAGTCACCTGCTTTTACATTTTGGCCAGGTTCAACAAAAATTTCAAACCCTTTTCCTTCTAATTTTACTGTATCGATTCCAACGTGGATCAAGAATTCCAATCCAGAAGCACTTGTCATACCAATGGCATGTTTTGTTGGGAACACAAATTCAACTTTCGCATCTGCTGGAGCATAGACTTCATTGCTAGTTGGGAAGATAACAATACCATCCCCCATCATTTTTTGCGCAAAAGCTTCATCCGGTGTTTCTGAAATTGGTTTAACCTCTCCTTGGATTGGAGTAATAAAGATATCAGAAGTATCTTTTTTCATAAATTTTGAGAATAGACTCATACTATCCCTCCTTCTTAACTACATCTGTTTTTAATAGCATATCATGTCCATACGCAATTACAAATTTTTTGCTAATAAAGCTTTCGTAAATTGTATATAGGACGACGAACGGTATAAAAATATACACAAATCCGTATTTCAAAAAACATTCGCGAAGCAGGGATTGCCACATGGTACGCGGATTCCCATTTTTATTAACAACGCGGAGTTTCATGATCATTTTTCCAATGGTTTGACCGTTGGACTTTGCCGGGATATAACCCAGCAAAATCAAAACAGCGATCAGCGCACAAATTACCATAAAATTGCCGTACATATAGGTTGCACTATCATAATAAAAGTTTTGTGCAAAGAATAAGTACATGGCAGTTACCCCCAAAGTAATCAATACGTCAATGACGTATGCCGTACCACGTTTTATGAGCATATTCATTTTAGTTTTTGTCCATGAACTCAACTAAATTTGTTTTTACTACTGATACACGTGGTCCGTAAATTACTTGAACCCCTTGTCCACTTTTAATAATTCCATTTGCACCTGTTGCTTTTAATGCAGCATCATTTACCAATGAAACGTCTTTAACTGTTAAACGAAGACGTGTTGCACAAGCATCAACATCTACCATATTTTCTTTTCCACCCAATGCAGCTAAAATAGCAGCACTTGTTGCATCTGTAGCTGACATTTCAGTTCCATCTGCATTTTTTGCGTTTACATCAGCACGAGTAAACAATTTCGTTTCTTCATCATCATCTTCACGTCCAGGCGTTTTCAAGTTAAATTTCAAGATCATCGCTTTGAACAATACATAATAGATTCCAAAGTAAGCTACCCCTACTGGAATTAAATACAAGAAGTTTGTTTTTGCTTGTCCTTGTAATACACCGAACAATACATAATCGATGAATCCACCAGAGAATGTTTGACCGATTGCAATATTCAATACATGCATCAACATAAAAGAGAAACCAGCTAATACAGCATGTACTGCATACAATGCTGGAGCTACGAATAAGAATGTAAATTCAAGAGGTTCAGTAATCCCTGTTAAGAACGCTGTTAAAGCAGCAGAGAATAATAAACCGTAAGCAACTTGTTTTTTAGATGGCTTAGCTGTGTGGTACATAGCTAACGCAGCACCTGGAAGACCAAACATCATGAATGGGAATTTCCCTGTCATGAAACGTGTAGCTTCCACTGTAAATTTTGTTGTTTCAGCACATGCTAATTCAGCAAAGAAGATATTTTGAGCACCTTCTACTACGTTTCCACATACTGTCATCGTACCACCAAGAGCAGTTTGCCAGAACGGAATATAGAATACATGGTGTAAACCAAATGGAATCAAAGAACGTTCAATTAATCCATAGAAGAATGTTCCAATATAACCAGAGTTACGTACAACGTCCCCTAATGCGTACATAACGTTTTGAACTGGAGGCCATGCAAAGTACATTGCAATACCAACAACTAAATATGTAATAGCTGAAATGATAGGTACAAAACGGCTTCCACCAAAGAATGAAATCGCCGCAGGCAATTCGATTTTGTAGAATTTATTATGTAATGCAGCAACACCAAGACCGACAATGATCCCTCCAAATACACCCATTTGAAGTGTTGTAATACCTAATGTAGTTGTAATTGAACCATCAGGTAACGCAGCACCACCACCATTGATTGCGATCATCGCACCAATTGTAGCATTCATAATAAAGAATGCGATAACACCAGAAAGAGCAGCAACCTCTTTCTCAGCTTTTGCCATACCGATTGCAACACCCATTGCAAAGATAATTGGCAAGTTAGCGAAGATTACATCCCCAGCTTGAGACATAACGCTAAGAATCGCGAAGATTACTGTATCAGGTCCCATAACACCCATTAAGTTGTAAGCTTCTAATGTTGTAATATTAGTAAATGATCCACCAATTCCAAGGAATAAACCTGCAACTGGAAGGATTGCGATTGGAAGCATGAATGAGCGTCCAACGCGTTGTAAAACACCAAAAATTGAGTTTTTCATAATATTGATCCTTTCATCTAACGATACAAAGCCTAGGGCACAAAAAAAGGCATAAACTATAGAAAAAACAGCAATCGGGTGTGATTGAAGGTTTTCTTTATAGTTCATGCCTGATCGAACAGTAACACGCTATCTTTGTATGTACGTATAAATTACCATAAATAAAAAGGCATGTCAATCAAGTTTGTAAAAAAAAGTAAAACGCTTACGTTTTTCATGCATTTTGTACAAGCAACACGATAAAAGTAAAAAAAAGTGAAACATCCACTAAGGTATGTTTCACTTTTTACACGGTTTATACTTTGGCTTTTTATGAAAGAAGGCTTATGCCATCTCCAATGCAACTTCCATCATTTTTGTAAATGATAATTGACGTTCTTCAGCAGTTGTCGCTTCATGCGTTACAAGTGAATCAGAAATAGTAACCAAGCATGCCGCTTTTTTTCCTAATACATTTGCATTGTGGAATAATGCGAAACTTTCCATCTCAACACAAACACATCCATGATCGCGAACGATATCTTTGAAAGAAACTGCATTAGCTTCACGGTAGAATACATCACTTGAGTGTAATGTAGCCAATTTCATATCAATATTCAAATCTTTTGCCGCTTGAATCAAACGTTCATTCAAATCAGCTGAAGGATAAGTTTTATCTTCTTTATATCCATTTTGTGTTAAAGCAAAACTTGATTCTGACCAGGCAGCATCTGCTAATACCAAGTCATATAGGTTCAACGTATCTGTATAGGCTCCTGCCGATCCGATACGGATGATATTTTCTACACCGTAGAATTTATATAGTTCGTAAGAATAAATTCCGATTGATGGCATCCCCATACCAGAACCCATTACTGAGATTTCTTTCCCTTTGTATGTTCCAGTATACCCAAACATATTACGAACGGTATTGAACTGTGTTACATTTTCCAAAAACGTTTCCGCAATATACTTTGCACGCAAAGGATCTCCTGGCATTAATACTGTTTTTGCGATTTGCCCTTCTAGAGCACTATTATGTGGTGTTGACATCTTCATTCCTCCTAGAATATGCGCATATTATATCATTTTTTATTGCTTATTTGTACCAGTAAGATATAAAATAATAAGATAAAGTGAGGGAACAAAATGAACAGACATGAAATAGAAGAACAGTATACCTGGAATTTAAATGCAATGTTTCAAGACCAACAAGACTTTGAAACGATGTATGAACATGCAACACAACTCTTACAACGTTTATCGGAACAACAAGCTACTTATTGCAGCAGCGAATTAGCATTTTATGATTTTTTCTGTGATTACGAAGCATTTTCACGTAAGGAAACCCATCTCTATGTCTACGCAAAAATGTGCAATGACGTAGAACCTACCCTAGAAGAAAATCAAAAAAACTTAGCACGTGTTCTAACACTTGGGCAAAACAGCGGTGTTGCGTTAAGTTTTCTAAAAAACAGTGTGATTGCCAACAAAGATACGATCTCTAGTTATTTAAAAAGTGAACGATGCCAAGACTTCACCTTCATCATCGAAGAGATTTTACGCACAATTCCCCATCGTTTAAGCGAACAACAAGAAACACTAATGGCACAAATGTCGGATATCCTAAATAATCCGAGTGAAACCTATGCTAGTTGGCGCATGGAATTTGAAGATGTAATCGTGGATGGACAACCGGAGTTTTTAAACATGGCAACCTTCCGACGCTTATTGGAACATCAAGACCCAAAGGTACGCAAACAAGCTTATACCAACTTCTTTGGAGCCTATGAAAAAGTAGCGAACCCTATGAGCAATTTATTGATTGGGAATGCGAAAGCGCAAGCGTTTGTTGCGAAACAGCGTAAGTTTTCTTCCGCTTTGGCTGCAAGTTTATTTGAAGATAACGCCAATGAAACACTCTTCTACAAAGTGTTAACAATGGCAAACGAAACGTATATTTCAAACTTTCACCGCTATAATCGTCTTAAAAAATCACTGCTTGGATTAGAAACGCTACATTACTATGATTTGAACGTATCACTCGTTGATTCTGTGGATACAAAATATTCAATTGAGGATGCCTTTACAATCTTAGAACAAGCGCTTGCCCCTTTATCGAGTGATTACTTAGCACAATTAAAACGAGCAAAAAGTGAACGCTGGATTGATTTTCTTACACATCCTGGAAAACGCCCTGGAGCTTATTCTTGGGGAAGCTATGATTCCTATCCTTATATTTTAATGAACTATACGAATTCTTATGATTCTTTATCCACCTTAGCACACGAATTGGGTCATTCTATGCATTCCCACTACTCTAAAACAAACAATCGCCCAATCCTTGCCAACTATAAAATCTTTGTTGCTGAAGTTGCAAGTACCGTGAATGAAATTTTGTTAAATCGTCATTTGATTCAAACGACGACTGACCCTAAATATAAAGCCTTCTTACTCTACAATCTATTGGAACAATTGGTTGGGACACTATACCGCCAGCCTATGTATGCTAATTTCGAAGCTACACTTCACCAATGGGTAGAAGAAGGAAAACCAGTTGCTGCGAGCGATTGCACGCAATTGTATGCAGAATTATCCAAAGACTATTATGGTCCAGATGTAACACTTGATTCCTTAGTAGGAAACGGATGCTTCTACATTCCTCATTTCTACTACAATTTCTATGTATATAAATATACGTTAGGTATGAGTTGTGCACTAAGTTTCGCTAAAAAAATTCTAGCTGGCGACAATCAACCGTATCTTAACTTCTTAACGCGCGGAGGTAGTTGTGATCCAATCAAGCAACTACAGGATGCCGGTGTCGATCCATGTGCTGATGAGGTGTATGATGATGCCTTTGGTTTCTTCTTGGAAACACTCAATGAATTTGAAGCAATCATGAAAACCTTATAACAGAAAAAAAGGCTTACACTTGTAAGTCTTT
>JBOFMT010000125.1:0-1097 GCA_051658525.1 Erysipelotrichaceae bacterium
CACTCCACAATACATCTTGGGCAATTCCATAAAAACGTACCAAATCTTGTTCTTCACTTGTCACAACACGCCCATAATAAGCTTCCAAAAACAAGGCTTGTTGAGACAGGGTTAAATCAGCTTCTCGAACAAAACTAGCTAAGTCAAAGGCTGCGTGATTGTTGCCTGCGTATTCCCAATCAATAAGCATTAGTTTTTCTCCAACCAATAGATTTTCTAGCACCAAATCATTGTGACAAGGCACACACGGCAGTTGGTGTACATGATGCGCATCCATCCAAGCAACTACCCAAGCTTTGGCTTGGGCATACCCTTCATAATACGCATCCTGTTTGTAACCTACAATCATTTCATATTTTTTAAATTCTTCCATTAAGGCGAAATCTCCTTGTAGTGGGTATGGACAACGATGTAAGTGTTGTAAGAGAGCTGCAACTTCACTTAAGCGATCTTTTCTAAGTTGTTCCGGTTGTAAGGTATAACTTCCCTCTACAAACTTCGTAATTTTAATTCCAGTTTGTGATTCAAAAAAGTAAGGATAAACATTAAGTCCTAGTAAATACGCTAGTAAACTATTATAACCTTCTGCACTTCTAGAAATAAAACATTCCGTTTTCGCACCAGCAATACGTAAGATAAAATTACCTTCTGCAGTAGTAACCAAATAATTTTGATTGGTCATACCACCAAAAGGTGCAATACTTGTTGCAGTAAGACCAGTACAGGTTGCAAACAATGCCATGCGACCAGCAGGATCTTGCGTATTAAACCCGGTACATATTACACTTGCTTGTTTTGCTCTTAAGTCTAGTAAATGTGCTAAAAGCTCATGTCCTGCTTCCGTGATTTGCGCTTGCTTATCAACTAGTCAACGGGCCGTTAAAATTGTAATTTCTGTTTTTCGTTCCTGTATCGCAGTTGCATCCAGTGATTGTGTTTGTAAGAGATACAATACTTCCATCAACGCATCCATCACACCACCTCCAATGCACAAACTTCGTGTGTTGTAAATTCGTAGCGATACGCTTGCCTGTGCACTTCAAAGGCAAATGCAATTTGTGTTTGTTTGAGGGGACGCATCTTAATCACATCACGTT
>JBOFMT010000126.1:0-1690 GCA_051658525.1 Erysipelotrichaceae bacterium
TGTCTAGAAGATGTATTACTAAGCATCTATGCTAGTGAGATTTTCATTGCTCGTTATCCTCATGTTACCTATGGCTATTTTGATATGGTTCACGATCATTCACCAAGCTATGGTCATGTCATCTTACGTAACACCTTGCAGGAAGGGCGTTCCGGTTTCATTGATGCCCTTGCACTTCTAGTTAACACGCGAACAGATCTAACACAATACTGGTCTACCTATCAAAAAATCAAACAAAAAATGCAACTAACTTCAAAAGAAGATGATGAAATTGTAAGTTTGTCACATTCTTGACACAATTAAGTCGTAAGATAGGACTATGCTAATACAGCATAACAAATTCCTTTCATCAAAATATACAAACAAAGCCTAGGACCCCCCTCTTAGGCTTTGTTGTGTTCTGAATTATTTTTTTAAAATGGACTATGAATGTTTTGTTTGTCACATTCTTGACACAATTTAGTCGTATTATTGAACTATGCTAATACAGCATAAAAAAATTCCTTTTTTCAATTAATATCAACAAAGCTAGGTCCCCTCCTAGGCTTTGTTACCTCCCATTCAGGATACGGTAAAATAACTACCACATAATTCATTTATCACTTAGTGACACTAGTGATATCGTATCCTACTACTATGCCATTACAGCATAAAAAATCCTTTCATCAATCAATAGAAAACAACGCCTAGGTCCCCTCCTAGGCGTTGTTTGTGTTTAAGGAAGAACTAGCGTTACTTCTTTTGTCGCAAGCTTTGCTTGCGTAGTTGTATCATGGCTAACAAACACCATGGTTGCTCTACTTTGAAGTATTGCTTCTTCCACTTGCATGCGTGTTATCACATCCAAATAATTCATCGGTTCATCCCATACATAAAGATGTGCTTGCTCACCTAATGCTATGGCTATGGCCACTTTTTTCTTTTGCCCTTCACTCAGCGTTGCTAAGTCAACATCAAAATCACTGCGCTCAAAATCTAATTTTTTTAGTCGCGTTAAACAACCTGTGACATCATTCGTATATTGCTTCAAATACGCAATTAGATTTCCCTCTAGATGCGCGGTTGTTTGTGGTAAATATGCTAAAATGACACCATTTGCCAACGCAATCGTTCCAGAATAAGCTAGTTTTCCTTGTATTGCTTCCATTACACTCGTCTTTCCAGCTCCATTGGCACCACGTAAAAGAATTCTCTCATGTTCTAGTAGCTCAAAGCTGATAGGCTGATGTAATGCTTTGGTGCGCATGACCACAACATCTTCTAACGCAAGCAATCTTTTTTTATGATGCTTGCGTGGTGTTAAGGTGAGAGGTTCTATGTGATCCACCTCCTTCAACAACCCTTTTTGCTGCGCAATCGCCTGATTTCTTCGCCGTTCTATTTGTTTGGAGCGTTTCATCATCCTTGCAGCTTGAGCACCAACAAAGCCACGATCTGCCACATGACTTCCAATTTTTGTCGCTTCCAAACGATCACTCCAGGTTGCCTTTTGTTTTGCACTGGCTTCCATTTTATGAATATGTTTCTTTAGGCTGTGGTTTTGATGTTGTTCAAAGGCATCCCGTTCTAATTTTCCTGCATACCAAGAACTAAAATTGCCACTCACCACATCAATGCAATGTCGGTTGAGGGCGATAATATGATTGCAAACCTGATCCAATACTTCTCGATCGTGACTAACGAGTAAAAA
>JBOFMT010000127.1:0-39162 GCA_051658525.1 Erysipelotrichaceae bacterium
TGAGCAAGACTTTACAACGCTTGTAGAACAGCTTAGCTTCAAATAGCTGTTTTCCCTCGGTTCTCTAGGCCGTACGGCTTGCTACTACCTTATGCTACAAAAAAACCAAAGATCGCTTAGCGGTCTTTTTTTGCGCAAACAAAAAGAAGCATCTCGCTTCCTCCTGTTGTTTTTATTTTCGTTTGTACAATTTACGTCCATCCATCCAACGAATTGGATTTGAGAACGTGCCTGGTTCTACTTCTTCATAGATTTTATCCATAATATTGAGTCTAGACGAAATTTCATCAATGTAATTCAACATATCCGCTTCTGGAAACATCGGCAATACAGGTGAACTATATTCAAGTTTTCCATGGTGAGAAAGTACCATATGACGCAATAGAATTGCTTCTTCACTTTCCTGTTCCCCAAGTTCACGTGCGACACGGTCCACTTCACTTTGCATAATGGAAATATGCCCCAGTAGGTTTCCTGCTACGGTATATTCGGTTGCCACAGCTCCCGATAACTCTACAATTTTACCTAAATCATGGGCAATAATACCCGCATACAATAAACTAGGATCTAGTTGTGGATAGATTGTACACAGCGCTTTGCCCGTTTGCAACATTTCTACCACATGAGTAGCAAGACCACGTGCTACGTTGTGATGAACGCGCATGGCAGCCGGATGTTCATAGAACTGCTCACCATACGTTTTCATTAGCTTATCAATGATTTTACGTAATACTGGATTGGTGATGTCGTTGATGTAAGATGCAAGGTGTGCTTCTAGCACCTCTTTGCTGACTTTGCTTTGTTTCACGAAATCCGCAGGATTTGTGATTAAGGTTGGAACAGCCACCTCATACACTTTCATTTGCAGGGCATTGTTATACACAATCACGTCGCCTCTGAAATGTACCACATCCCCAGCTTTACAAATTGCAATTTGTTCTGGTTTTGCTTTCCAAAGCTTAGCATCCATCGTACCAGAATCATCCTGTAATACCATCGATAAATATGGATCTTTGTTATTTAAGAGTTGATTGACACTACTTACAAGTAAATAACCATCAAATTTAACTCCTTGTTTTACTTCTTCTTTGTTGATTTCATTTAGTTTATTCCAAGTTTTCTCGCTCATCTAGAGGTATCTCCATTTCATCTATCTTATTTTTGATTTCATCATACTTAAATCCTTTACCCATGGCAAAGGTAATCATTCTTTGACGAAGTTCTTTCCCTCTGAATTTTTTTGTATACGACTTATATGCTTTCGTTAATACTTTTAATAGATATACATCTTCCGAATCTGAAATTTCTGTAAAATCCAAGTCATTTACAACTTCATTGGTAACATTACTATCAAATCCTTGTGACTTTAGTTTGTTGATAAGTGTACTCTTGGCAGCATTAACACTTTTTCCTACCATTGACTTCATGTACTTTAGTGCATAACGTCTTGCTTTCTCTTCTTCACTACTTAGCGGTAATGCAGCAATCGCAGCTTCAGCATCTTCAAACAAGATTCCTTTTTTTACTAAGTCACGAATAATTTCGTGTTTCCCTTTTAATTTACGATTCATCTTCTCAATGTAGTTTAATACATAGCTATGATCATCAATATACTTTTTCGCTTCGAAGTCAGTAACAATTGCATTGATCTGTTTGATTGGTAAGTCTTCGACTGTTCCCAGTAAATCATAGACTTCTTTTCGGGTTAGATCTTTATTCTTTAATTTTTTTAACACCATTTGCTTCGCTAAAATAACAATTTCTTCTTGTAATAACACATCAAGGACTTCAGCGTTGATGCTACCACCTTTGCGAATGTGGTAGTGGAAATAGTGATCAACCGTGACGAGTAGTTTTCGGTTGTATTCTTCTTTTTCATTGCTGATCGTAATCTTTACGACATCATCACCAATTTGTACTTTTTCAATGTTGTATTCTCCAACGAAGTGTTGAACTGCAGATTCATAAACTTCCAAAACTTGATTTGCAAATGTTTTTGAATCATATGCCACAACACTCCCACGGGCATTTTCTTTCATTTGCTGTTTTTCCTCTTCTGTTTGTTTTGCACACTCAGCAATCAAACTTGCCATGTGCTCAGTATTTTCAAATACGAAACCATTCTCATTATCTTTAATCAGATGTAAGATGACTTCATCATGTTTCGCAAGAACGCAAAGGCCACTTGCCAATGCCTCAATATAGGTCATCCCTTGGGTTTCCGTCATCGATGCGGAAACAAAAAGATTGGATAAATGATAATAATATGGAATCTTTGTATTCTCTACTTTATCAGTAAAAATAGTACAATCCGAAATTTCCAGTGTCTTCGCATAGTCTTGTAACTCTTTTAATTGTGGCCCATTCCCTACAATGAGTAGTTTTAAATGGTTGACAACTTTCTTCGCAATGGCAAAGCCTTCCATTACGTCTTTGATACTTTTCTCTGGGGCAATTCGCCCTATGTAACTCACAACATAATCGGAAGGCTGAATATTATACATCGTGCGGATGTCATTCATGACGTTTCCATCAATTGCCTCTTGCGCAAACCGTTCAAGGTTTAACCCAGTTGGTATTACCCACATAGGTGTAGTTACCCCATACTTCGTCAAGGTATCTTTGGTTTTTTCACTTGGTGCAATCAATGCATGTGCGTTTTCAGAAAAGTATTTAGAAAACGATGTAGCTACCTTTTTGGTAATCTTCTCTACTTCTTGGCTATCAAAAAAGTTCAAATAATGCGTATAATCTTCGTACATTGTATGATAAGTTGTAACAATAGGAATGCCAAGACTTTTGCCTACCAAGCGCCCAAACATCCCAACACCAAATTCTGTATGCACGTGGATAACGTCGAGGTGCATCCGACGCACTTCCTCTTTTGCTTTAAAATGAAATGGCGTTGATAGGATATAACCATACAACCATTTCAGCTCAACTCCTGGCATACGCAAGATATTCCCCTCGCGCTCCATCGATATTAACGCTTTGTGATTGGTAATCACAAAAACTTCATGTCCCTCTTTTTCTAAGGCGTGTTGTAGTGTTACAATCGATGTAACAACCCCATTGATATCAGGTAAATATGTATCTGTAAATATACCGATTCTCATACCTCAATCCTCCTTTAATCATAATGATAATAACAATAAAATTTGTAGCCTACGAATGCCACTCCCCCAATGAGTAACATAAAGTAATAAGTAGCAAAACGCCAAACCAACATCAGTGCACTTGCGATATTGATTCCAAATAAATTGGAAAACATCAATACGAATACACTTTCCGTTCCTCCACTCGCCCCAGGTACCGGGAAAAATGCGTTGGCCATGGTAACAAACGCTGTCAACGCAATCACATCTAGACACTGTTGTGGTGTCATCGGGATGCGAAGTGCAATAATCACAGCGATTGGTACACTATAAAACAGTGTGAGTTTTACAAAATGTAAGAATGCGACTTGAACCAAAAGATTTTTTTTCGACTTAAACATTTGAATTTTTTGTTTGAATAATCCAATTTCAAAAGCAATTCTAGACTTCCAATGTTCTGGTTGCTTAATCACGTGAATCTTTGCGAAAAAATCAACCCCTTGCCCCATTACATGTACATAGAAATGTGGAAATATAACCATACTAAACAAAAATAAAATTACACCACTGTTGATGATAAAACCAATAATAATCAAAAAATAAAAATTAGAAAATGTATTATAGTAATACCCAAATCGTAAAAAGAGTAAGGTCAAAACATAGGCAATCATTACAAACTGATAGACAATGAAATCATACCATAGGATGGAACCACCATCACTTAAATCCACACCTTGTTTACGGAAAATATACAATTGCCCGATTTGTCCACCACTTGCACTTGGTGTAATGCCACTAAAGAACACACTAACCAAGTTGTTTAAGATTCCTGCACGAAAGGAGTAACGATAGCCAAAGCTTCGTGTGATGATTGTCACAATACAACCACCGACTGCAACAAAAGAAAACGCCCACCCCAAAATTAAAACAAGATCATACCATTCTATTTCAGCTAGAATGAGATTCACTTCATTCATTCTTCCGTTCAATACAAAATACAAGGCACCAACGGTAAAGACTAAAATGAGGAGTATGTTGATGATGTATTTTTTTCCATTGCCTAACATACTAATCTAATACTTCTTCGTAAATTGCTTTCAGGCGTTCTCCAATTTGTTTGACTGAACGTTCATACGCGGTTTGCTCCCCAATATCCGCGGTTGAAGGCAATTCACGATTGATAATTTGTTTAATTAACTGCACAAATTCTTCATTGTCTTTTCCTTTAAAACAATTCTTACCATTTTGCATCCAAGGATCGTAGACCGGGATATCCCTTAACAATACTTCTTGGTGTGCTGCTAATGCTTCAAGTACAACTATTCCTTCGGTTTCTTCTTTACTTGGAAAGAAAAATAAATCAGCATTGCTGTAAGCTCCCTCAATAATAGGTCCTTTTACGTAGCCAGGTAAAATTACATTACTTGGTGGATTCTTAATGGCAGAGCGTACTTCTTTGGGAATGGAGTACAAAGGTGTATGCCCAAACCAAATAAACTTGTATTCCGGTAACTTTTTCGCTACTTCCATAAAGTCAAGAATGCCTTTTCGCTCAAAATACAACCCTACGCTTAACACTACTTTATCTTCTGGTTTTAAAGAAAAGTATTTTCTAAACGCTTCAACTTTATCCTCATTGTAGTGGAATCTCTCTAAATCGATCCCGTTGCTTAAATCATATATTTTCGGTTTTAGCCCATAGTTTTCCAACAACTGTTTACTGTATGGCGTGGGGGTTAAAATCAAATCTGCTTTGGTATACAACGCCACAATGTGCTTTTTAAAAAATGGAGCAATATGATTGGATAGAATAAACGAATCACGAAAATCTTCCTCAGTACTATGCGCGTGATAAATCACCTTTTTTCCTTCTTTTTTTGCTTTGTTTACGATGCTGTAACTACTTGGTCCTACCGTATTGATATGCAAAATATCATAGTCATCATCTAAACTTGTTGTATATTCGACGCCAACACTTGTTAGCGCTGCTTTTTGATGTTTGAAGGCACGCCCAATCCCTGAGGTTTGAATCATTTTTTCTGCTTCAAAATATAAACAAACTTTCATACATTTCACTCCTTTTACTCTTTGTTAGTATATCATAATTTAATTTCTTTTCCTATACTAGCCCTGATACTGACAGTTTTGTAAGATATAAAAAAACCGGTATTGCTACCGGCTCATTTATTCTAATTATTCTCCTGCGTAAGCTTTACGTAAGATTTCTTTCATATCCTCTACCAATGGTAATTTTGGATTTGCTGGAGAACATTGATCTTCGTATGCTAACAATGCAAGTTTTGTTAAGTTGTTTGTGAATGCAGCTTCATCTAATCCTTGTTCTTTGAAGCTCATTTTGATTCCTAAGTCTTTTCCTAATTGCATGATGGCAGCAGACAATACCGCAACCCCTTCAGCAGGTGTTGTACATGGAAGTCCAACCGCTTGTGCAATTTCCATATATTTAACATCAGCTTGGAAATATTGATATTTTGGCCAAACTGCAGTTTTTTGAGGACGAATACCGTTATAACGGATCACGTGTGGCATCAAGATTGCGTTTGCACGACCGTGAGGTACATGGAATTCAGCTCCTACTTTATGTGCTAGTGAGTGGTTAATACCCAAGAATGCATTGGCAAATGCCATACCAGCAATTGCACCAGCATTGTGCATTTTCTCTCTTGCTTCATCATCGTTTGGTCCATTTTCAACGGAACGTTTCAAGTATTTGAACACCATACGAATCGCTTGTAATGCAAGTCCATCTGTATAGTCATTTGCAAGAACACTTACATAAGCTTCAATTGCATGCGTTAATACGTCCATACCTGTGTCAGCAGTGATTACTGGAGGCAAGTTTTTTGTAAGCGCAGGGTCAATGATTGCAACTGTAGGTGTTAAGCTATAGTCAGCCAATGGATATTTTTTACCAGCAGCTTTATCCGTAATTACCGCAAATGGAGTAACTTCTGATCCAGTTCCTGAAGTTGTTGGGATACAAACAAGTTGTGATTTTTTCCCAAGTTCAGGGTAACGGAATGCACGTTTACGGATGTCCATGAATTTTTGTTTCAAGTCATCAAAGTTTACATCTGGTTGTTCATAGAATAACCACATACCTTTAGCAGCATCCATTGGAGAACCACCACCTAGTGCGATGATTGTGTCTGGTTGGAAACTACGCATAATGCTTACACCAGCTTTTACAGTATCCAAACTTGGATCTGGTTCAACGTCACAGAACAATTGGTATTGTACTTTGTTACGACGTTTTGCCAACATATCAGTAATACGAGATACATATCCCAAATCAACCATAGAACGGTCCGTTACGATGAATACTTTTTCAACGTCACGCATTTGTGTTAAATACTCGATAGAATCACGTTCGAAATAGATTTTTGAAGGTACTTTGAACCATTGCATATTGTTTTTTCTTCTCCCGATTCGTTTGATATTTAATAAGTTAACTGCACTTACGTTATTTGATACAGAGTTTTTACCATAAGATCCACACCCTAGTGTTAGAGATGGAAGGAAAGAGTTATAGACATTACCAATTCCACCAAATGTAGATGGAGAATTCCAGATAACACGAATTGCTTTTACGCGTTCTCCAAATTCTTTTACCAATGCTTCATTCGTTGAGTGAATTGCTGCTGAGTGACCCAATCCGTGGAATTCTACCATTTGTTCGCTTAGTTTCAAACCAGCTTCTGTTGTTTCTGATTTTAAGAACGCCAAGATTGGAGATAGTTTTTCTCTTGTTAGAGGTTCCCCTTCACCAACATAAGCACACTCTGCTGCTAAGATATTTGTATTTTCAGGAACTTTGAATCCAGCTTGTTCAGCAATCCAGTAAGCTGAACGCCCAACGATTTCAGGATTCAATTTAGCACCTGAGCAAGATTTACTTTCTGCTTTACATCCAAATGCATATTCTTCAATCAACGCTTTTTCTTTTTTGTTCATGAAGTATACACCGTAAGATTTGAATTCCGCAACTGCTTCGTCATAGATTTCTTGATCGATGATGGCAGCTTGCTCACTCGCACAAATCATACCGTTATCGAATGCTTTTGACATTACGATATCATGTACTGCTTGTTTCAAGTTACAAGTTTTTTCCATATAAGCAGGAACGTTACCAGCACCAACTCCTAGAGCCGGTTTTCCACAGCTGTAAGCTGCTTTTACCATGGCATTACCACCAGTCGCTAGGATGGTTGCAATGTCATTATGATTCATAAGAGCACTGGTACCTTCCATTGACGGTTTGCTAATCCATTGAATACAGTTTTCAGGAGCACCAGCTGCTACTGCTGCATCATACACAACTTTTGCAGCTGCTGCTGAACAGTTTTGCGCTGATGGATGGAATGCGAATACGATTGGGTTACGTGTTTTTAAAGCGATCAATGCTTTAAAGATTGTTGTTGAAGTTGGGTTTGTTGTTGGTGTAACTCCACATACAACTCCAACTGGATCAGCGATTTCAGTGATTCCTGTTACTGCATCTTCACTGATAACACCAACCGTTTTAAGGTGACGCATATTATTTACTACGTGTTCGCAAGCGAATAAGTTTTTGATTGCTTTATCTTCGAATACACCACGTTTTGTTTCTTCAACTGCATGTAATGCCAATTCCCCATGTTTATCAAGAGCAGCTACACTTGCTTTCGCTACGATGTAATCTACTTGTTCTTGATTCAACTGTAAGAATCCGTTTAATGCTACTACACCATTTGCTACAAGCATGTTTACTTCTGCTTGAACTGGTGAAATTTCAGGTACTACAATTTCCGGTTGTTTTGCTTTTACTTCTGCCATAAATGTCGCTCCTTGTTTATTGTGATATTTTTCACATCTCTTTTACAAGCACAAGTTTATCACGTTGTGAAATTTTTCGCAATAGTTTTGAACAAAGTATTTTATATTTTTTTATGTAAACGCTATCATGATATATATAAAGTAATTCTCAGTAAAATAACTCGTTGTAAAGTCTCTTTCGTTCTGCAATGTTCGCTAGTAAAAAAAGAAAGAACATAGGATGATACCACCTTATGTTCTCTCTTTTTTACAACAATTATTATGATATTGTGCGTTTGGATTGTTTCTTATAGATAAGGGCAAGCAAACCAATCACCATGATCATTGCAACTACAAATCCTACGACTGCTAAACCCTGGATAAACATAATAATCTCCATCCCTCATTCCTCACCTTCCGTTAACATAAATATACGATAGTATCAGAAGCAAATACAACGAATAAGGCACAAGACACAAAAAAACGACCAATCTTGGATCGGTCGTTTTTTGTTTTGCTCAGTAAGACTAGTCTTCTGTAGCCAAACGCTCTAAACGTTTGAAACGTTTTTGAGCATCTGTTCTTGTTTTTTCTAACAATGTATAAGCTGTTTCCCCTTGAATTTTAGGTAACATGCTATAACGTGTTTCGCTCATTACAAAGTCATTGAACAATTCGAATTTTGGATCTTTTTTATCGATTGTTAATGGTTGTTCTTTGCGTGGATCGAAACGGTACAATGGCCAGTATCCACATTCAACCGCTTTTTTCTGCGTTGTTTGGTGGTTCATCAATCCGCCTTTGATACCATGTTCAATACATGGAGAGTAAGCCAAGATTAGTGATGGTCCATCATAGCTTTCTGCTTCTTTGATGGCTTTTAATGTTTGGTTACGGTTTGCTCCCATTGCAATTGATGCAACGTAAACGTGTCCATAAGCCATAACGATTTGTCCCAAATCTTTTTTCGCTGTTGGTTTACCACCAGCTGCAAACTTCGCGATAGACGCTGCTTGAGAAGATTTAGAAGATTGTCCACCCGTATTTGAGTAAACTTCTGTATCTAGAACTAGAACATTAACGTTCAATTGGTTTGCCATAACATGGTCTAATCCACCGTAACCGATGTCATAAGCCCATCCATCTCCACCAACGATCCATACAGATTTAGATACTAAATCGCGTTTCATTGCTAACAATTCTTTCGCTTCTGTGTTGCTTGTTGCTTCTAATCCAGCAACGATTGCATCATAGATTTCACGTTCTAATTCACGGTTTCCGTGATTTTCGATGTATTGTTCAAACAATGCTTTCAATTCAGGCTCAACAGTATCTTTTGTCGTTTCCATGATTTCAAGGATACGAGCAGTTTTGAAGTTTTGTGCCAATGCCATTCCATAACCGAATTCAGCATTGTCTTCAAACAATGAGTTTGCCCAAGCAACACCTTCTCCATTTTCGTCAGTAACGAATGGTGTAGAAGGAGTAGAAGCACAGTAAATAGAAGAACATCCAGTTGCATTGGCAACTAACATGTCACGTCCATAAAGCTGTGATACCAATTTGTAGTAAGGTGTTTCTCCACATCCTGGACAAGCACCAGATACTTCAAAGTAAGGTTTCAAGAATTGAGAACCTTTAACTGTATCTGTAGAGAAGAACTCTGATTTGTATGTTGTTTCTTTGTATAGGTAGTTTGCAAGTGGAGCTTCGTGCAATTGTGCATTTACATCCACCATTGAAAGAGCTTTGTTTCCAGCTTTTCCTGGACACTCAACCACACACAAGCCACATCCAACACAGTTGTCAGGTGAAACTTGTACACGGTATTTCATACCAGCTACATCTTTACCAATTGCATCAATTGTTTTGAATTCCATTGGTGCATTTGCAATTTCTTCTTCGTTCAACAAGTGTGTACGAATTGTCGCATGAGGACAAACGAAACTACAGAATCCACATTGGATACAGTTTTCTTCGTGCCATTCTGGTACAGAAACAGCAATCGTACGGTGTTCATTGAACGAAACATTGTTTCTCATAGAACCGTCTAATAAGCCATTTTTTGTGAAGGCAGATACTGGTAAGTCATACCCTTCTAGTGAGTTGATTGCCATTACTTGCTCATCGAAGTACTCGTCTCCTGTAAGGGTACGTGTATTTGTGTATTCCAAGTTAGCCCATTCTGGGTTTACTGCAACTTCAACCAATCCATCTTTACCAGAGTCGATTGCGTTATAGTTTGCTTGTACTACATCATCACCTTTTTTACCATATGATTTTTTAGCAGCAGTTTTCATGTAGTCTACAGCTTCCGCATAAGGCATAATTTGTTCGTTCAATGCAAAGAATGCAGATTGAAGAATTGTATTTGTACGACGACCCATTCCAATACGTTCTGCAATTTCAGTCGCATCGATAATGAAGAATTTAACATTCTTTTGTGCCAATTGTACTTTTACACGATTTGGTAAGTGTTTTTCGATATCTTCAACTTTGAATGTTGTATTCAACAAGAACGTACCACCATCTTTGATGTTACGAAGCATATCGTATTTCAACAAGTAAGAATCCAATGAACAAGAAATAAAGTCTGCATCCGCAATATAGTATGTTGAACGGATTGGAGTTTTACCAAAGCGTAAGTGAGAACGAGTTGCTCCACCAGCTTTTTTAGAATCGTATGCAAAGTAAGCTTGTGCATACATATCTGTGTTATCACCGATGATTTTGATAGCATTTTTATTTGCAGATACTGTACCATCACTTCCTAAACCGTAGAACAAGCAGCTAGTATAGTCTGCATCTACTGAGAATTTAGTTTCAGGCAATGACAAGTGTGTCACGTCATCGTTGATCCCAACTGTGAAACCTGTGAAACGGTTATCACCAGCTAAGTGATCAAATACAGCTTTCACGTGGCTTGGTTGTGTATCTTTTGAAGAAAGACCGTAACGTCCACCGATGATTTCAATATTTGTATCTTTAAGTGCATTCAACACGTCTAAGTAAAGAGGCTCAGCAGAACCCATTTCTTTCGTACGGTCTAATACAGCAATACGTTTTACCGAAGTTGGTAATACGTTTGTTAAGTATTTTGTAGAGAATGGACGATATAAGTGAACTTTGATCATCCCAACTTTTTTCCCTTGTTTTGTCAAGGTATCGATTACTTCTTTCGCAGTTTCTGTTACAGAACCCATTGCAATGATTACTTCTTCTGCATCAGCAGCTCCGTAATATGTAAATGGTTTGTATTCGCGTCCAGTTTCTTTTGAAATTTCATCTAAATAATTTGCAACGATGTCAGCCACACCGTCGAAATGTGTATTTTGAGCTTCGCGTCCTTGGAAGTAAATATCATCGTTTTCCGCACCACCACGAGTTACTGGGTTTGTGTGAGGATTTAATCCACGTTGACGGAATGCTTCCAAAGCATCACGATCGATCAAACGATCAAAAACAGAATAATCCATTACTTCTACTTTTTGAATTTCGTGAGAAGTACGGAATCCGTCGAAGAAGTGAATGAATGGTACACTTGCTTTGATTGAAGCTAAATGCGCAACCCCAGCCAAGTCCATTGCTTCTTGTACAGAGTGAGATGCCAACATTGGAATCCCTGTTTGTCTTACTGCATAAATATCTTGGTGATCTCCAAAGATGGACAATGCACGTGTCGCTAATGAACGTGCAGATACGTGAATAACACCTGGTAACAATTCCCCAACCATTTTATAAATGTTTGGAATCATCAACAATAAACCTTGTGATGCTGTAAATGTTGTTGCCAACGCTCCAGATTGTAAAGCACCATGAACGGCACCAGCAGCACCTGCTTCTGATTGCATTTCTGCTACTTTAACAACGGTATTAAATAAGTTACGACGACCTGCTGATGCCCAAGCATCAACAACTTCAGCCATCGTACTAGATGGTGTAATTGGATAAATTCCAGTTACTTCGGTAAACGCATACGCACAGTGTGCAGCTGCGTTATTCCCATCCATAGACATAAACTGTTTAGTCATATATTTCCTCCTTGCACGGTTACTCCATTATTATATAACAAAAACATATTTTTACC
This sequence comes from Erysipelotrichaceae bacterium, assembly GCA_051658525.1. Classification (GTDB taxonomy): domain Bacteria; phylum Bacillota_I; class Bacilli_A; order Erysipelotrichales; family Erysipelotrichaceae; genus JBOFMT01. The sequence goes on from JBOFMT010000127.1 coordinate 11,998, forward strand.
ACTCTTTTATCATGAACTTGCGTTTTTTTCTAGAAGAAACAACTAATTTTGCAATACTCAATTTCATCGATAAACAAAGCATTGTAAGCGTTTAGCAAACAAAAAGAAAAAGAAGCTCGACGCATCGAACTTCCCATAATAAAAACATAAAGTTTTCAACAAAAAAACTTGTTCATTTTTTCACTTGTAATCGTTTGCTTTTTTTTAAGCTAATTTCTCAAGAAGTAGGACCATGGCTCCACCAACTACAAAGGCAAGCGCAGACATCAGCACAACATTCATGGAATAAGTAACCAAAGGAATCAACACAAAACTACTCGCCACCACAAGCCCTAAAATCAAAGAGAGCGTTGCCATACGTGTTGTTTCGTTTTTCTCCAATAAGAATTTTGTAATTTTAGCACTTAGTACAATTCCCATTAGGATTCCAATACCCATTACACACAAAGGAATGAGTACCGTAGATTCAAAACTGGTAACATTAGCCAAATATCCTTTAAAGATATGGTACTTCCCAATAATGAGCAATACCATAGAACCACTTACCCCTGGCAATAGCATGGTAAATCCAGCTACAATTCCCACTAGGAACATCTCTAACAATAACACCATCGATACGTCTGGGAATACGGTTAAGCTAGAATCAGTAGCTCCTGGATTAAAGTAACTAATTCCAAAAATCACTAACATCCCTATAAAGAAAGGCAATAAACGAATGCGATCATTACGGATTTCCTTCTTTAAAAATACCGGAATCGAGCAGGCTACCATACCAATAAACCACCACATTGTTTCCACTTCATAATTCGCAAATAAAAATTCGATTACTTTGGCAAATCCTACCAATCCAATGATAGCTCCTAGTAAGATTTTACCTAAGAAGATTAGTTCTTCCATTCGATTTGGATTATGTACCTTAAATACTCCTGCGATGGATTCCATGATCTTATTGAACATTCCCATCACAACCATCATCGTTCCCCCACTTACGCCTGGAATGATGTTTGCAATCCCAATTGCAATTCCACTAATGATTGTTTTCACGCTTTCTTTTCTCCTTTTAATAATTGATATAACGTAGAAGATACTTGTAAATCTTCCAATAGTGCTTCCACTGCTTGCGTATTTGCAGCTTTTGCTTGTTTACTATCTTGAATCGCTCGAATCAAGATATTTTTTGGGCTGTGTGCTAGTTCAATAAATTCTAACATTTGCACCCGATACCCCTCATCCTCCAATAATGCACCACGTAGTGCATCGGTTGTCAAGGCTGCCATACGCTCTTTGATGAGTCCATATTTATGGTACAGAGGCTGACTTTTACTTTCATAGGTTGCATTAAACTCATGTTGGCAACATGGTACTGAAAAAATCATCTTCGCATTCCAACGGATGGCATTAAACAAGGCGTGATCGGTTGCCGTATCACATGCATGCAAGGAAATTACCATATCTACAGCAAATGGAGCTTGATAACCTGCGATATCTCCCAAAGCAAAATGTAGATGCTCATATCCATATTTCTTTGCTATTTCATCGCAATTCTCAATGACGTCTTTTTTTAAATCCAAGCCAATCATTTCAACCGAAATATTTTTTACTTCCGTTAAATAGTAATAGAGGATAAAGGTCAAATAGGATTTCCCACACCCAAAATCAATGATATTCAAATGCGTAATACTATCATCCAGTGCATCCTCTATCATCTCAACAAAACGATTGATCTGTTTGAATTTATCATAATGTGAGGTATGAATCTTCCCATCTTCTGAAAAGATACCCAAATCTACAAACGCTGGTATTTGCATTCCTTCCGTTAACAAATACTGTTTTTTACGATTGTGAGAGAATTGAATTGGTTTCGCTGTTTTCATCGCCTTGCGACTCACATGACATTTATCAACCTTATTACATTTGATTACAACTTGTTCCTGCTCGCAAGTAACATCCATCTGTTTAAAATCCTGTACAAGTGTTAGTAAAATTTCCAATAAGGCTTCTGCATCTACATTTTGATGAAAAGCTTGCGTTACGCTAAAGCGTTCCACTTGGTATAAATACGAACCTTTGATGCTAATTGGTCGCACCACAACCTTTTGTAATTCCTGTGTCTTTTTTCGCTTATTTGACACCACAAGCTTAATCAACTGTTCATTGATAAGCTCGCTTAAAACACGATTTAGTTCTTTCATAATATCACCTTCAAAGGCTATTATAGCATATCTTTTCAACTGAACCATAGTGCTGTAAGAAGTTCATTAAATTTAACACGTTCCTTACAATCCTAGCATTTCAATATCGATTACAAAGATATTCAAATAACTTTTTTTTTGTTATACTAGATAGGACGAAATATGATCGTGATCTGCTAGACACGAATCAAATGATTTCGCTCATACTGCATTGTTTGCATATACATCGTATCTGATTACAGAACGAAAGTAGGAGGGACTTATGAAAAACAATCAAAAAACACTATTTTTAACTTTTTTATCTTTATTTATCGCAATTGAATTTGTACTGATGTTTACACCATTAGGCTTTGTACCACTCGGTGTCATTCGTGCAACTACATTGCATATTCCAGTTATTATCGCTGCAATCATCATGGGGAAAAAAGGTGGCGCAATCGTTGGATTTAGCTTTGGATTTGCAAGTTTTCTAATTAACACCTTACAACCAACCATCACATCTTTTGTATTTACACCATTTTATAGTGTAGGGGATGTCTCTGGTAACTTTTACAGCTTAATCATTGCTTTTGTTCCTAGAATTTTACTAGGATTAGCTGCCTATTATCTATTCAAACTTTTAAGCAAACGTTTACGCTTCTCAACAAGTGTTGCCATTACAGCCTTTCTTTCCACTTTACTACACACAATACTCGTACTTGGTGGAATCTATGTCTTCTTTGGCCCACAATACGCTGCCGTGAAAGAATTGGCACTGCAATCACTCTTTGCTTTTTTAATGGGAATCGTCACAACAAACGGTATTATGGAAGCGTTCTTAGCTGCCTTTGTTTGTAGTGGTGTTTGTGTTGCCTTAAAACCATTTATCAAAAAATTAGGAGGAACTCTAAATGGATAAAAAATGTATTGTCGTCGGTGTTACCGGCGGCATTGCTGCATATAAAAGTGTACAACTTGTTAGTGATTTATTAAAGAAGGGCTATGATGTAGAAGTCGTAATGAGTAAAAACGCTTGCGAATTTATTCAACCATTAACCTTTTCTTCGCTAACAAAACACAATACCCTTGTCGATACGTTTGAGCGAACAACCGACTGGAGCGTAGAGCACATTGCCTTGGCAAAACGTGCTGACTTATTTATCATTGCACCAGCTACTGCCAACATCATTGGCAAAATAGCAGGTGGTATTGCAGATGATTTTCTTTCCACAACCGTTATGGCAGCCAAATGTCCGGTGATCATTGCACCAGCAATGAATACCAATATGTATGAAAATCCAATAGTTCAAGAAAATATAGATAAGTTAAAACGCTTTGGCTATCATTTTGTAGAGCCAGAGACTGGTTTATTAGCTTGTGAAGATATCGGTAAAGGAAAACTCGCCAACATTCCTACCCTAATGGATGCTTGCGAATATTATCTTAGCGAAAAGCCCTTACTTGGAAAAAAAGTATTGATATCCGCTGGTCCAACCATTGAATATATCGATCCGGTACGTTTTATTTCCAATCCAAGTACTGGAAAAATGGGTTATTCATTGGCGCGAGTTGCTCGTAATTTAGGTGCCGAGGTTACACTTGTTCACGGCCCAACGCAACTAGCTTTGATCCCATTCATCAAAGACATAGCAGTTACGAGTGCGCAAGAGATGTTTGAATATTTTAAGGTGGAAGCTGTTGCTTATGACTTCATCATCAAAACAGCTGCGGTTTCTGATTATCATGTTTCACAGGTGAGTGAACAAAAGCTGAAAAAGACATCGCAACCACTTACTTTAACACTGGAGGAAAACCCTGATATTTTAGCTTACTTAGGGAAACACAAACAACCGCATCAAGTCCTATGTGGCTTTGCGATGGAAAGTGAACGCTTAGAAGAATATGCCGAAGCCAAACGGATCAAAAAAAGAGTGGATATGATAGTTGCAAATAATATCAAAGAAGCTGGAGCTGGCTTTGGTGTAGATACCAACCGTGTAACAATTTTAGATGGAGAGACTCATAAACTTCCTTTAGCTTCCAAAGAAGCTCTCGCTTATGAAATCTTGATGCGCATGTTGGAAAAATCAAAATAGAGGAGAATGTGTATGCTAATTGCAATCGATATCGGAAATACGAATATTACTTTAGGTTTGTACGAACGTGATACTTTGATTGGTACCTTCCGTATGACTACAAAAATGCAACGTACCAGTGATGAATACGGTATTATGTTATTAAATTTTATGACGAGTAAAAACGTCTTACCACAAGCGATTGATGATGTGATTATTTCGAGTGTAGTACCGAAAATCATGCATAGTTTCAACAATTCCATTCGTAAATATTTTCAAAAAGAACCCATTATTGTAGGTCCTGGAATTAAAACGGGAATCGAAGTGAAAACCGAAAACCCGAAAAGTGTAGGAGCAGATAGAATCGTTGATTTGGTTGGAGCTTACTACACCTATAACCAAGCATGTTTGGTTATTGATTTTGGTACTGCAACTACCTTTGACTTTGTTGATGCAAACGGGGTTTTTAGTTATGGTGTTACCGTACCAGGAATTGAAATCTCTGCACAGGCATTATGGAATAATGCTGCTAAGTTACCGGAAATTGAAATTAAGAAACCAAAATCTATCCTCGCTCGTAATACCGTAACTAGTATGCAAGCTGGACTTGTTTATGGTTATATCGGTCAAACGGAATATATTATTGAGCAGTTTAGAAAAGAACTTAAGCAAGACTTTATCGTAGTGGCAACCGGTGGCTTAGGACGAATCATATCAGAGGCAACAAAAGTCATTGATGCTTATGATCCTAATCTTACATTTACTGGATTGAAATGTATATACGACCGCAACAAGTAAGCAGCAAATACAAAGAGTGAGCACCTGATGGGAGCTCACTCTTTTCTTTTATGTGTCGTTATTCATCTTCTTCATCTTTTTTTCTAAGCAATAAAACAATTCCTAAGACACTGACAAAAGCCATACCCAAATACAGTGGTGCATTATTGGTAACACCAGTAACAACAATTGCTGGGTTAGTAATTTGCATCGATACATCTTCACCTTGAATTTCAACTCGAATCATTTCACTCAATTTGGTATATCCATTTGGTGCTTTTACCTCTTCAAGATAATAAACTCCATTTGGAAGACGTTCAAAGGTTAAAACTCCTTGTGCATCGCTTGTTCGGATATAACCATTTAATATTTGTTTATTGGAATCCAGTAATTGGAAGGTTGCATTTGGTAAAACTGCTAGTGTTTTAGCGTCTACCTTAGTAATAATAAGATCACTTCTTTGTAGTTGATTTACAACTGGTTTTAGTGATACCAGGGCAGTTGTATTTTCTGCTGATACAGTGAATGGGTATTTTGTAGGATCCAATACATAATCTGCATGTGTTTTGATTTCTTGCAAATAGAAACTTCCTTCCACCATCATCAAATTATCAACGATCAACTGACCATTTTCATCAATAGCTAATTCTTTTAATAGACTACCGGCTTCATAAGTTACAAACACACCTTCATTGTTCATGATACTCATGGTTTCATTTGTATAGACTCCAAATCTAACATCTTGATAAGCAAGGTCGTTTGCATATAAATCAGAAGTTTCCATTGCCTTCGTGAAAATAATTTGACGCATTGCGATTCGTGTATCATTATTTCTTAATGTGATTCTTACTACCTCATTATCGTTTCGAATTTCAAACGGTACCGGTGTAGCGTTAAGTTGATATCCTCTAGGAGCAATAATTTCAGTTATCGTATAGGCTCCATAGACTAAATCAGACAATACTGCTTTTCCATTTACATCCGTTGTTAGAATAGCTAGTGTTGCACCTTGTACATCTTTTACTTCAAAACTTGCACCAGCTAGGACTCTACCTGTTGTAGCATCCACTTTTGTAAGTTCGAAACTTCCTCGAATCAATGCATTATTTATTTCTAAAACAACGACCTGTTCCGGTTCCACAATATTTACACTGCGCACTTGTGAATCCAGCACATAACCTGTTACTGTTTCTATTTCTTCAACGGTATATGTTCCATAAGGGATTTGCTTACTCTCCACAAATCCAGCTTCATTGGTTGTAAGGTTTTCCAAAACATTGCCTTGGCTATCTTTTAATACAAACGTTACCCCAGGCAATACTTCTTGTGTTTCTCCATACTTAATGATTTGTACGCTACCCATTATCATTTGATTTGATACGGATACAAACAGAGGAGTTTCTTGATTGAATACGATTTCAAATGGGATTTCACTCTGTTCAATTTTGTATCCAAGTGCAGCTTTGGTTTCAACAAAATAATAACTTCCAGGTTTTAAATCATTCACTTCAATCAAACCTGCTTGATTTGTAATTAAGTTTGAATCAAGTTTTACTTCCCCTTGATAAAGATCAAAGACAACACCTGAAATTGGTTCTTCTGTAGCTTCATCTATTTTTTGCAAGATGACACCACCTGTTTTTTGCTCATTTCCAACCGTTACAATTTCTGTCTTCGTCGGATTAAAGGCGATTTCAAAGTTCCACCTCATTTCTGGATTGAACACATATCCAGTAGGTGCACTAACTTCCATAAAGTAATAGCTTCCAGGATATAAATCAGCAATTTCAATTTGTCCCATTTCGTTTGTTGCATAAGAACCAAGCATCTCATCATTCTCATCATATAAGGCAAAGCTTACACCTGGTATTGGTTGCTTATTTTGATCCAGATCAACCTTTTCTAACATTACACTACCTAAGATTTGTTGATTTTCGACAACGATTTCTAGTATTTCCTGTTGATTAAATTGTACCTCAAATGCAATTGGTGTTGTATTTGCTTCATAGCCTAATGGAGGTTTTGTTTCAACAAGGTTATAAGTTCCCGGTTTTAAATCGACAATAATTAATTCTCCTTTTGAAGTGGTTGTAAGCCCACTGCGTAACGGCACTTCACTACCTTCCTCATAGATAGCAAATTCAGCACCAGAGAGCGTAATATCTGCATTCTTTGCATCTACTTTTCTCACTAATACGTTACCCGTAATTTCATTGTTGGTTGCTTCTACTTCCACCATACTAGTGCTACCTGGTTCAATGGTAAAGAAGTATTCTTTTAAACTTTCTTGGTAACCTGGGGCAGGACTCGTTTCAAGAAAATAATACTCCCCAGCTAGTAATTCATTTACAAGGATCAACCCGTCACTTGATGTTTTATACCCAGAATAATAAAGCACACCATTACGATATAAATTAAAGGTAGCACCTTCAATAACCGTATTTTCGCGATCTGCATTTACCTTCAGCAATTGTGCACTTCCTCGCGTTTGACGATTTCTTACTTCAACCGACACACGTTCTTGTTGATTAAACTCGATCGTAAATCCATATTTACTTTCTGAATCTACAATATATCCAATCGGAGCACTTACTTCTTTAAAGTAATAGCTACCAGGTAACAAGTCATCAATTACAATCCTTCCATTATCATCCGTTACCCGAGTAACTAGCTCATTGTCCATATCATCATATAGAGCAAAGGTAACACCAGCTAAACGTTTATCATTATCATCTTCATCAAATTTTGTCAGTACGACACTTCCTCGAATTTGATTATTTTCCACAACTACAATAGGAGTTGTCGTTGGATTGAATTCCACAACTACAAAATGTTTTGTTGTTGCATCTAGTTGATATCCTGGTGCAGCGTTGGTTTCTTGGAAATAGTAGGTACCTGGCAACAAATCATTGACAACGATGTTTCCGTTAATGTCTGTAATTAAATTTGCTTCTACAACCTCCCCTTCCTCTTGGTACAACGTAAATGTAGCACCTTGAATACTTATACCATCTGCATCAAAATCAACTTTATGTAAACCAACCGAACCTCGTACCACCAAGTTATTTACAACTACTTCTTTTGTTGTTTGTTGGTTAAATTCTATGGTGAATACAATCGGATTTGCTACGGTTTCATATCCAGCTAATCCTTGTGTTTCCACAAAGGAATACGTACCAGGAGATAATTCATCTACTACAATTTCCCCATTTTCATCGGTTGTTAGATTGTTTCGAATGGCTACCCCATCTTGATATAAAGCAAAGACTACTCCTTCTAACCCTATAATCCCTAGTTCACTTGCTGTTTTTATCAACCGCACTGCGCCAGGTTTTTGACTATTTTCTACGGTTATTGTCACATTTGTATTCGCTGTTTCCGAAATCGTAAACGGACGTGGTGTTGTATCTAGAACGTAACCAGGAGCTGCAATGGTTTCCACTGCAATATAATTACCAGGTTCTAACCCTGAAAGCGCGGCAATTCCAGTGACTCCAGTTGTTATGCTTCCTACTAGTTGATTTTCATCAATGATGTCACCTTTATAAAGGTTAAATGTAACCCCCTCTATCGGTTTTATATTGTTATCTGCATCAACTTTGTTGATAATCACACCGTTGGTAACCGGTGTATTGATTACCACTACTTCAGCTTCAACTACCGTTTTTGTTTCATCAAAGCTTAGAGTTACAGTTTGATCACCTGAGTTAAGATAACCTGAAACGACAAGTTCCTTAACCGTATAGATTCCTAAACTTAGATTTGTAAACTTCGCAACTCCATTCGCATCACTCGTAGCTGTTGCAACTTGTTTATTATTTACATATAAACCAAATTCCATTCCAGCCATCGGGGTTTCCGTATTCTCTAGATATTTATAAACAATAATCTCCCCTTTTTGTTCCTTGTTCATCACAACAATTTGTGGATTTAAGTTGATATTGGTAACTTCAAGAGGAAATTCTGTAGTATTTAGATAATAATTTGTTGGAGCTTTGCTCTCTTTTACTACATAACTTCCTGGAACCAAATTTTCAAACCTTGCAATGCCATCGGCTAAGGTCGTCATTGTATCCACTAATGTACCATCTTTATACAGTTCAAACGTAGCCCCTGCTAATTTCGTATTTGTAGTATCATCTTGTTTTACTACCGTTATACTACCTCGCATTAATGTATTGTCCATTGTGGAAACATCCAATACAGTTGTTCCCTTTGGTCCTACAATCAAATTGATTGGTGTTGTATTTAGACTAAAATCAGGATGTGTTGTTAACTCTTTTAAATAGAATAGACCTGTATATGAAACATACCCTTCTGTATTCAATCGCCCATCACTTGAAACTGTAAACGTTTGGATCAACTGATTCGCTGGAATGGTTATTGGATTTTCACCTGGGGTTGTATAATCATAAGGAGCATACAAACCAAAGGTAATGTTTGCATATACCTCTTCCAGTGTTGCATTCGAATACAAGTCGCTTGTTTCAATTACTTTTGTAAAATCGAATCGCCCATAGGTTACTTGTCTAGGTTTTTCTGTATTTGCGATTACAAGAGTTATCGGATTTGGGCTATTCGCATCCACAACAATGAGCTGATCTTGTGCGGGAATATAGTTTTCTGGATAAACGGTTTCCTTTAAAACATACCTCCCATATGGGATATTGGCAAAGGTTAAATTACCATTTGTATCCGTTGTTTGCGTATATACTATGTTCGGATTTGATTGTAACGTGAGTGTAAATGTAACATCAGCAAGTACAACATCCGCTTCTTCTGGATCACTACTTACCCCAACCTTTTGGATTGTGATATCACGAGAAATAACACTATTGCTGATTACGACTGGATTATAATAAAACTGATTATAGGATGCATCACCATAGGCTAGCGTAACCGCTATTCTAGTCGGACTCGGCGTTTGATATCCAGTAGGAGCAACGACTTCTTCAATATAGTAGGTAGAACCAACGGTAAATGCTCTGGTACTAAAATATCCACTTCCATATACTGTATCATCTCGATAAACCAAGGTATCCAGTGCAGTTCCACCAGTAGGTACAGCATAAATTCTAAACACACCATCGGTAAGGATGGCATCACCATTATTTTCTGAAGTGCTTTGTTTGTTTACAACAATACCTACACTTTGCATGGAGTTTTGCATTCTACAACTTCCACCATTATGCCCATCTAGCGTATAAACAGTAGCATCCATTACTAGGCCATCTGGACCATCTACTTCTTGAAAATACATGATATTATCTTTTACTAAACGTTGATCGACTATTTTAACGACTCCTCCGTTATTACTAACGACAGTTCCATAGTCCACGCGGACTCCATTTTCATAATAAAAAACATCAAAGACCACACCATCTACTGGTTTATTTCCTATTACTTTTTTAAAATCTGCTGTCCCTGTAGAACCGCCGATGCAATTGGTAAAAGCATCCACTGGGTTTATTGCTGCATTGCTTTGCATTGGGAAGGAGAGTGTCCCTAACATAGTAAAGAATGCAATTGTAATATGTTTTGCTCTTGCTAACATTGTTCGCTTCTTCATGTCGTTATACCCCTTTCAAGATTGTAAATTGATTTCATCAATTACAATCTTTGTTTTGTATAACCACATTTTAAAACTTTCTTTCTATATAGCTTTAAATACAGTAGCGGGAAATTTACACAGTTTTTTTTCACTTTTTTGATATGTAAAATCTTGAATATTTCATTACTTTTTTTTTATTTTTTTGATACTAATTATTGATATGCGCAACATTACTAATTCTCTAAGTGTATTTTCGTACGAATATGATTCGGCTTAACATCATCAAAATGATGTCTACTAAACTTTTCTTCAGTCTATACTATTTGCTGAGTAGTTTCGCTTTGCAACAAAGTTAGCAGTCCAAGCAAAGCGGTGATGCTTTATAGCGTACAAAAAAATGAGGGTATTGTACTAGTACAACACCCTCATTTTTATTATTTAAATTCTAAACCTTTTATCGTTCCATTTACCTTGTGTATCGATAACGGTTTGGCATAATAATATCCTTGAATATAATCCACGCCACATTTACTTAAAAATTCAACCTCATCTCGATTTTCAATTCCTTCTGCAACAACACGGTAATTTAAATTATGCGCAACATCGATAATTGCTTGAATAACGAGCTTACTCTTCTCATCCACACTTATCTTTTGGATAAAACTACGATCGATTTTCACCTCATCAATTGGTAATTCGATTAGATAGGAGAAGGAAGAATATCCGGTACCAAAGTCATCAATCGAGAATAAGAATCCCGCTTGTAACAAAGCCTCAATTTGCTTGTTAACCGTTTCTAATTCATTGACAAAAATACTCTCCGTAATTTCAATTTTCAGCTTATGATGGGGTAATTGATACTTATCCACCATTTGTGTAAACAAGCGTGCAAAATCATTTTCCATCATCTGTGCAACACTCACATTGACTGCGATATGTTCAATTTCAATCCCATCTTCTTGAAATTGTTGTAATTTAATACATACTTGTTCTAACACTTGAAGGCCAATTTCACCAATAAATCCATTGCTCTCGGCAATTTGAATGATATCCAATGGGGATACAAAACCGTACTCTTCATCAAATAAGCGTAATAAGGCTTCCGCTTTGGAGAAACTTTTTGTCCTTACATTATAGATAGGTTGTAAGAATACTTCAAACTTTTTGTTGGCTGTTGCTGACTTTACAACATCTAAAAGTGCATTCTTACGATGATAATCCTTATCCATTTCACGGTTATAATCAATCACTTGATTATGATTGTCTTTCATATGAAACTTCAAGGTATTGAGTGTTGTTTCCACCATACTCGATGTCATTAACTTTTGAGCATTACAGTTAATCAAACCAAATTGTACACGTGTAGAAAATTGAATCTCATCTATTTCCCATGTCATTTGGAATCGATCCGACAGATTATGTAGATAGATATTGATTTTTTCATCTGATACATCTTCAAACAATAAAACAAAGTCGTTGCCACTATATCGATATATCTTAGCTTCCTTACATATTTGTTGCATATAGGATATTGTACTACCAACAAATTTATTGGTATTTGTATTACCATACATGTTATTGGCAATATGTAAATCTTTTAACTCAACTAACACCAATCGCATATTATGAAAAAGATGACGTTGTTTTAAGTTTCTAGATAAACACAATCGATTGGGAACTCCAAAGATTGGATCGGTATTTTCTAAATTGTAAATCATCTTGTTCATATCTCTTCTACGCTTTCCTGTTCTCCACAAATAGAAGAAAGCAAAGAATAAAAAGGTTGCAAGTACATAATTTAGGTTATCTTCTAAATAAGTGCGAAGCGAAAATTCAGAAGTTGTGGAAGAGATAATCGAATTGAGAAAATAATTATCCCCTTTCTCTGTTCTCACCTTTAGAATAGCTTTATTCAAAGATTGCTGGAATATTTTACCATACGCATGATCTACAACCAAGGTATAAGAGATTTGAGCAGCATTTAATGGAGTAGCATAGTAATTTGACAAGCTTTTCCGTTGGATTTGATAATTTGCATAAACTTCATTGATGATAATTTGATCAACTTCACCTTTTAATAAGGCTTCAAATGTTGCATCGTAGGTTGGATAATAACTTAGGTCATACAAAGCTGTATTAGTAATACCAAAGTCACCAAAGTACTTATAGCGCTCTGGAACCCCAAGTTTTACACGTCCATTTGCTCGAAAGTTTTGCTTCATTACCATCGCTTCTTGTGACACGTAATAAGGATCACTCATCATCAATCCAAAATTACTAACGAGGTCATAATCAACTGGAAACAAGGAAATCCCATCAACAACACCGTCTTGGAATAGTCTTAAAGCCTCTTCCATATGCTCTACTTCAACATAAGAAAACGTGATTCCTAAGTAGTCTTGGATATCTTGTAAGATATCCATACTCACACCGTGAAAATCGGTTCCATTTTTTGCTTCAATCGGAAAGTAATTCGGTGAAATTGCAATTTTAATTTCTGGAATATTCGCTAGAAACGCTTTTTCCTCTTGGGTTAAATAATAACTTTGTACCGTTTCATCATCAAAATACATCGTATTTAGGGAAGATTCGAATTGTGGATAATCTTGCTTAATTTCAATCATGATCGCTTCCAAGCGTTTCATCAAATCCGCTTGATTTTGATTGGTGATAAAATAAAACGGAATCGCACCAAAATCAGCTATCCGCTTCATTGTGCTCGTATTGATATTTAACGTATTGTTTGTCAGGATGGCATCAAAATTTCCATTTGCAAGATTAGAAAGGAGATACCCAGTCGTATCAGCGATACTTAGCCGATAACTGAACCCCTTTTCTTTTGCTTGTTGTTGTAATGTAGTTGCATATGTCCCATTTTTGGGTGTACCAATATGTATATTATTCCAAGCATCATAATCTTCATATTTTAATGTAGAATCGTAAGGAGCCAATAAGAAACTACGATATTCCCCATAAGAATATTTTGAATAACGATACATTGATTCATCTACTGCACCTTTTTCCACGAAACCTAGAATATCAATTCTACCCTCACGAAGTAAATCGTAGCACACTTGTCCTTCACACTTAACATATTCAAATTTAAAATTTGATAGCTCTTCTATTTTTTTAAGGTAATTGGGTCCATATCCTACATATTTTCCATTGACGAGTTTGGCATAGCCTTGTAATTCTGAATAGCCAACGCGAACAATCTCACGATCTTCATTTATGTTGCGTACCTTATCGATTGCCAAAACATTACTACCTGGTATTAGGAAAACCACAAACAATGCAATTACCATTATTATTTTTACCATTCTCTTTTGCATTAGAACCTATCCCCCCGAATAATCCGTAACCCCTTACAACACTTTATGTAATGCATATTTCGACATTTCAACATCACTATTTTCATTATAGTCGAAAGCTAACAAGAAATAAATAGAATATTCTACACTTTGTTATGTTTGTGTAATAATTTGTTATTGAACACGTAGTATACAAGCCCTTATTCCTATGGTAAGATATTCCTATATATTGGAGGTATTTTATGAAAATTTTAGTAACTGGGGGCACTGGATACATTGGTTCTCACACTTGTGTCACTTTATTGGAAGCAGGATATGAGGTTGTTGTAGTTGATAATTTCTACAATTCAAAACCGGATGTATTGGATAAAATCCATGCAATCACAAACAAACATGTTGCATTCTATGAGCTTGACTTGTGTGACAAAGCAAAACTTGAAACTGTCTTCCAAGAACATACAATTGATGCCGTGATTCATTTTGCAGGTTACAAAGCCGTGGGGGAAAGCGTAGCCAAGCCACTTATGTATTACCATAACAATTTAGTTAGTACTATCGCTCTTTGCGAATTGATGCAAGCTTATAACGTTTCTAACCTTGTCTTCTCAAGTAGTGCTACGGTATATGGTAATCCACACACGGTTCCTATTACCGAAGATTTCCCATTATCAACTACCAATCCTTATGGAACAACCAAGTTGATGATTGAACAAATTTTAACGGACGTATGTCATGCTAACCCTGACTTCTCAGTTGCATTACTTCGTTATTTCAATCCAATTGGAGCTCATAGTTCTGCCTTAATTGGGGAAAATCCAAATGATATTCCAAACAACTTAATGCCATTTATTGTAAAAGTTGCAACACAAGAATTAAAACAGTTGAGTGTTTTCGGTAACGATTATGATACAGTTGATGGAACGGGTGTTCGTGATTATATCCACGTTGTCGATCTTGCTGTTGGTCATGTGAAAGCTGTAGAAAACGTTATCAAACGCAAAGGTGTTGATGCCTTCAACCTGGGAACTGGAAATGGCTATAGTGTATTACAAGTAGTTGAAACTTTTGAACAAGTAAACAATGTTAAAGTTCCATATGCTATTGTGGATCGTCGTCCTGGTGATATCGCAACTTGTTATGCAGATACAGAAAAAGCATGGAAAGAACTAGGTTGGAAAGCTGAGAAAGATTTGGTTACCATGTGTAAAGATGCTTATTCGTTTGTAAAGAATTTTAAATAACTAAAAATGAGGATTCCATTTGGGAACCCTCATTTTTTTAGTTTGCTTCGTTTTTCTTAGCACAAGCTACCATTGCTTCGATAATTGCTGTGCGAAAACCACTTTGCTCCAATTGACATACTGCTTCAATCGTAGTGCCTCTAACGCTAGTTACCTGATCCTTAAGTTGCGCTGGATGTTGGTTGGATGTTAGGAATAGTTTTGCACTTCCTAACATTGCTTGGGCTGCAAAGGCATAGGCTTCTTTTCTTGGAATTCCAAGCTTCACTCCCGCATCTCCCATTGCTTCTAACATGATCATAAAGTAGGCAGGAGAACTTCCCGCAAGGGCGATAAATCCACTCATTTGATCTTCTGCAATCCAGGCAATGCTTCCAAATGATGAGAATACGTCAGCAATAAGTTTCATATCCTCATCTAGTAAAGATTCCGAAGCGCAAAGTGCACTCATCCCCTCTTGAATCACTGCTGGAGTATTTGGCATCGCGCGGACAACTTTAACTCCGCGTACCAACATCGCTTCCAAATCCGAAAGCGTGTGGCTTGTCGTGATCGAAACAACAATGGCTTCCTTACGAATAAAAGGTGCAATATCTTTGCATACTTTTTCATATAAATGTGATTTCACTGCAACAATAACAATATCAGCTTGGGCTACTTCCATATTATCAAAAGTCACATTTACATCGAATTGATTTTTAATTTTCGTTATCGTTTCAATTGTTTTAGCGGAAACGATAATCTCCTCTTTCTTGATTGCTCCCTGCTGTAGAATTGCACTAAGCATAGCTTGCCCCATTGCTCCACAACCGATAAATCCTATTTTATAGTTCATGCTATCTCTCCCTCGTATTCTTACTTGTATTTTACCATAACCTTTCCTTTACTTTACAATTATTTTAAAGTAAACTTTAACTAACAAAAAACGGCATTGGAGTACAGTATGAACAATAAAAAATTATATAGTAAAGTATCCTTTGTATTGGGCTGCTTATCAATTTTATATTTCCTGCTAGTAGAATGGTTCTATGGGAGCGTTAATTTCATGGCGATGTTTTTATACCTTGGCCTTGGTTTTCTTATGTTAAGTCTCTTATTATCACGTAGTAAGCGCACACTCGTACATTGGTTACCGAAAAGTATTCGCTGTATTGTTGGTATTACACTAACAATCGCACTTATCTTTTTTATTTCCATCGAAGCACTGATTATCACCCATATGCAAGGTGATCCATTCGAGAGCAATGATTATACAATTATTCTTGGAGCTGGTCTCATCAATGACCAAATCACAACTTCCCTTAGCTATCGTTTAGAAAGCGCACTTGTTGTGTATGAACAAGACCCAACAACAACGTTCATTGTTTCCGGTGGGATTGGCAGTTACTCAACAATTCCAGAAAGCACTGCAATGAAAGATTACTTGATAGAGCATGGTGTACCTGAATCGCAAATTATTGAAGAACCCTACTCTGCAAATACATTACAAAATCTTACTTATTCTAGAACCTTAGTCGAGCAAAAAGCTGATTTCACCATTATCAGCAATGACTTTCATTTGTTCCGAATCAAACTAATGTGTAAAGATCTAGATCTTGACTGTGATACGGTCGCATCCAAAAGTATCCCGCTACTTCAACCTAATTTTATTTTCCGTGAATTCTTTGCGGTTGTGAAGCACTTGTTACTTCGAGAATCTTCTCTTTAAGATAATAGGATAGAAAAAAAGCTAAAGTTTTACTCTAGCTTCAATTTCTATCTTTTTTATATCTTAAATGGTTTCGTAAAATCGTGTTGTTCGTACTGCTGATAAATAGGATAACATGCATAGGGTTGTACTTCCGCTAGATCTAATGGTGCAATGACATAGACACCGCCATTATCACGGATCACACGAACATCTGCAACGGTACTTGTTACACGTTTACAAAATGCCAATTCCGCTTCTACACTAGAAAATACAACTTTGATTTCATTGACCGGATGTGCAAGAATCTCCTCTATCGACGAATCAATCAAAACCTCTTTTTGCTCACGAACCATCGTTTGATTGAGTTCATTGTTTTCTAATAAAAGTAAGCTGCATTTGAAAATTGTTTGTTCCAGTTCTTCTTGTTTGATTATCTCAATCAATGTCTCCAACGTTTGTCTTTGAAAACAGCTCTCCACTAGAATATGTCCTTCACGATCCAAAATCACAGCTCCATGATTACTAAACATAAAGTCTGGTCGAATTCCATTGAGATGAGCAAGCATTTTTAAGCTCAAACCATCTCTCCAACTAGTAAGTACAAATTGGTTGCCGGCCTTTTGCCAGGCTTTGATTTCCATCACTCGCTCGTAAGAAACGATATGATCAATATGGATTACACCATCAAAATCGCTAGCTGCTAGTTTCATATACCAATCCTCCTGGTATTAATGTACAACATATCGTTTAAATGTAAAGCCAGACATATACATTAATAACGTATTATGTTATAATTTGTGATAATCTATCAAGGAGTACTGTATGTTAAAAAACAAAAATTTTATCTTATTTTTTTCAGGTATGTTTGTTTCCGATATTGGCTCAGTATTATTTAATTTCGCAACTTCCTTATTTTTATTAAACTTGACTGGCAATGCTAGCTTTATGGCTAGTTATCTCGCCATTGCAATGATAGTTAATCTATTACTTACTCCACTATTTGGCAATCTAAGTGATCGACTCAATAAAGTAAAAACCTTGTATCGCTGTGATTTCGTATTTGGGATTACCGATCTAGCTTTTGCCTTTATCTTATTTACATCAAACGACACCAATACGATACTAATTGCGTTATTCCTAAATGCGATTATAAATAACATCGGTTATGCTTTGTATCAACCAGTTTCTAACTCGATGATTCCTATGTTAGTAAAAGGGGATGGATTACAAAAAGCATATTCATTTGTCACTACCAGTCAAAGTGCCGTGTCCATTTTTGGAATGTTATTAGCAGCTGTTCTTTATTCTCTGATTGGATATCGCTGGATTGTACTTTGTAATGGAATCAGTTATCTCTTCGCCTCTTTTTTTGAACGCTTTATTCATGTTTATTATGAACCCAGTAAGAGTGAATCTCATTTTTTTTCAGATTTAAAAGCTGGATTTGCTTATATGATAGAAAAGAAAGAGCTCATCAATATGGCTAAGTGTGCCGTTATTATGAATATCTTTCTTATAGGCATTACATCTGTAACACTTCCCTTTATGATCAATACCGATTTGCTATTAAACCCAATTTGGATTGCCAATTTCTCTATCTTCTTCTCGGTGGGTTCGATGCTTGGAGCCATATATATGTCGAAGCGAACATACAAACGAGCGAACCCACTGATTGTTCGAGGATTTTTTGTTAATTTCTTTGTATATGTTGTTATCTGTTTGTGTTACTTTGGTATTGTAAATCAAATATTGAATGAATGGATGTTTGGTAGTTTGTTGTGTTTGATTGCCATCGTCTTTGGTTTTAGTGGATCCTATATTCAAATACCACTCAATGCAAGTTATGCCAAACGTATCGATCCTGAATATATGGGGCGCGTTATGAGTCTTAGGATTACACTATCTTCGATTGCCTCCCCTTTATCCGTATTAGCCTTTGGTTTCTTAATTGATGGGTTTGGTATTTCCATCTCCCTACTACTTGGTACCCTTGGAATCTTTATCGGAGCACTTTACACCGCAAGAAACAAACATTTAAAAACACTTTAGAAAAAAAAAAGTTGCAATTGCTTGCAGCTTTTTTTAGATATCGATTGGCTCCATTTCATCATCTTGAATAACATCTGACAAGGTAACTCGAATATGTTTTTCACGCAATTGTTTGCGTAAGAATTCGGATAGAATTGCATAAAGGAACGCTGTTGTTGGTACTGCAATTAACATTCCGACAATACCGAACAAATCTCCAAACACAAAGATGGAAAGTAGCACCCAAATCCCTGGCAATCCAACGCTTTTTCCTACGATACGAGGGTAAATAACATTGTTATCAAACTGTTGAATGAGTTGGAATAAAATTAAGTAATAAATGACAAACAATGGGCTTCGAACAGTTAAGATCAACAATCCATTGAATACCATAGAGATGGTTGGACCAAATACGGGAACAAGCGCCAATACCGCAATGATTGTAGACAACAATTCCGGGAAAGGAAAACCTAATAGACTCAGGATGACCCAATACAATGCCCACTGTACACACGCTTCTAATAATTGACCACCAACAAACAATTGAAAAATGGAATTTGCAATATCAGAAACACGGAACAAGCGTCTTGCATTACTCACACCTAAGAAAACCGTTAATAATTTACGAAGTTGTAAAATGTAAGTTTCTTTGCTTGCTAGTAAATATAAACTTAGCATAAATCCAGCAAATGCCCATCCTAGTGAAGCTCCAAAACTTGTTAAGGTATTGAGTACGCCACCAGTTGTAGCTCCTAAGAAAGTAAGTGCATTTTGGAAAATAGTTTGCCAAGGCAAGTTTAATAATTTGTTAAACTCATCTAAGCTTGTAATACTCATTTCAATTCCAAACAAAGCAAGAATGGAATCGATGTTGTTGGCAAAACCTAGAATCAAGGATGAAATATTACTGATTACACCAATGATACTAGAAATAATTTTTGGAAAGATAATCATCGATAAGACAGCGATCACACCAACGGCTAAAATAATAGTTAGAATAATTGAAATTCCACGGCAATGTTTAATAAGAAAAGAATCTGGTTTAAACCAACGATGCATGTACTTCTCAATGATCATCATTGGAATATTTAAGATAAAGGCAAAGGCTAAGGCATAGAAAAATGGTTTAAAGACCCAAATCACACCCATGAGTTCCGACATGACTACTTTATAGTTAAATACAATAGCAGCTAAAATAATAATATAGGTAGCTAATGCAAACCAATTTCGAAATTGGATATTTTTCTTTAATTTATCGATCATCTGATGGTTCCCCTTTCACTTCCAACTTTAGAGCATCATACTTCAAAGTATTTCCCTTTGCTGCTGCTATTGGATATTTGATAGCATTCTTTTTTAATTTATTTAAAACGATGGTTTCTAGATCGACACCAAGTGCATCTGCCATCAAAATACAGTAATTTACAACATCCGCCAATTCCTCTTCTACAGCTGCCTGATTTTTGGGTTGTTGCCACTGGAAACACTCCAGTAATTCCGCAGCTTCTATTGCAATCGATTTCGCTAAATTTTCTGGCGTATGGAACTGTTTCCAGTCTCGCTCACTCTGAAATTTTAAGATTTCAGACTTCATTTTCTTCATGGTTCATCCCCTTTATCACTTGTAGTTATAGTGTATCATAAATCGAAAAAAAATGTGAATTTGCATTCTACGTTGTGAATACTTTATTTTAAAAGACCTGTGTCCGCTGATTTTTTGTCATTTTTTCGTTATTTTATGTTGAATTATTGTATTATTTTTGTTAAAATGATGGCTGTGTTAGTGAAATCACAAACAATGCTAACAGAACATTGCAAAAAGCATTTGATGGGAGAGAATAAGATGAATAGAAAATTATTATCTGCAGTAGCTGCATCTACAATGTTGCTATCATTAGCAGCATGTAGTAGTAGTCCAGTTGTAGAAACCTTTGCAGCGGAATATGAAATGGTGGGAACGACAAGTTCTGGTGCACCGAAAAATGATACCTTTATTTTTGAAGGAGAAACAACAAATGGAAAAATCACCGATTTAACATTTGAAATTATTCGTAACAAGGGAACAGAAAACGAATACTCGAAAAAAGATATCATGGGCTATTCTATGAATGTTAGTGATGTTGAAATCACAGCAACAGAAACAGGATTTGCATTAACGAAGTTTTCTTCTGCTGGATACGATGATGCATTCACAGGTGGACAATATATGGTCAATGCAAGCATTGACAACTTAACAAGTACAACAACGTTTGGTGACTTGTTTGTGGCTAGCTTTGGTTCAACAGAAAGCTTACCAATGGAACAAGCATTAGCTGCTTACAGCTACATTGCAAACGAAGTAGGAATCACTGATTTTTCAGAAGCTACTTTGGTTGTTGATTTGATTGAAAAACATGAATTATATGCGGAAGAAACATTTATCGAAGGAAGCAATCGTATTAGTTTTGCAGGATACCATGGTGGACGTAGTTATGGAGAACAAATCGATGCGATTGTTACTCATATCCTAGAGAATGAAATGACATTAGAAGAAGTTTACGAAATGTTCCAAACGGTAAACCAACAAAGTACGCCAATTGTAGAACGTGATACTGTAAGTGGAGCTACCATTGCTTTTGTAGGCGATTTCCAACGTTTGGTTTATGTTGCAATGCACGGAGAATTATTTGAAGGTGTTGTAAAGCATACAACAGATGATAATGAAACTGTTGTTGAAGTTGTAACACAAGGTTATGCAGGTGAAATCGAAACAAATGTAACATTCGATGCTGAAGGTAATATCGTTGCTATCGCAGTACGTGATGCGAATGAAACGGATGGAATTGGTGCAGTTTTAACTGCAACAGATTCAGAATTCTTACAATCATTAATCTCAAACCAAGCAGATATTGATGCTACTGATGTGGTATCTGGTGCTACAAAGACTTCAAATGCATTAAAAGAAGCCGTTGTCTTTGCACAAGAATACTTCAAAGGTCTATAAGATTACGAAAGACAGTCATGTACTGTCTTTTTTCTTACCTTATTCTCATAGCATTGTAATACTGAACATGATAAAATAGGTTACAAATAGACAAAGGAGTACCGAACTATGGATTACTATAAATTACAAAATGGAAGTGATATTCGCGGTGTTGCTATGGAGGGGATCGCAGGACAACCCATTACCCTTACAACACAAGCATGTGCGGATTTTGCAATGGGTTTTGCTGTTTTCTTAAAACAAAAACATGGGAATCAGAAACTAAAAATTGCTATAGGTCATGATTCTCGTATCACAGCACAAGCACTAAAAGAAGCGATGATTGAGCGTTTGGTTTCAATGGGTGTCAATGTCATCGATTGCGGCTTAGCTTCAACACCTGCCATGTTTATGTCTACGATGTTTACAGAATTTCAATGTGATGGTGCAATGATGATTACCGCAAGTCATTTACCATTTAATCGCAATGGAATCAAATTCTTTGATAAAACTGGTGGTATGAATAAAACAGAAATCAAACAGATTATTGATTTGGCTCATCAACCGTTTACTGAAACAGTGGGTGGTAGCTTAGATTCTATGGATTTGATTGGGCGTTACAGTCTACACTTACAAGAAATCATTAAGAAACAAGTCAATCACCCAACAAGCTATGATTTTCCTCTAGCAGGAATGCATATTGTTGTAGATGCTGGTAATGGTGCCGGTGGTTTTTATGCCACACACGTTTTGGCTCCCCTAGGTGCTAATATTACTGGTTCACAGTTTTTAGAACCCGATGGGATGTTTCCAAATCATATCCCTAACCCTGAAAACGCAGAAGCGATGGCTGCTATTTGTAACGCCGTGTTAGAACAGAAAGCTGATTTGGGACTCATTTTCGATACAGATGTGGATCGTTCTAGTGCTGTTGATGCCCATGGTTCAGAGATTTCACGTAATGCGATTATTGCCCTTAGTGCTGCTTTGGTTGTAGGCGAATACCCAAATACAACCATCGTTACAGATAGTGTTACGAGTGACGAACTCGCAATCTTCTTAACGCAAGATTTAGGGCTCAATCACCACCGCTTCCAACGTGGATATAAAAATGTAATCAATGAAGCAATTCGATTAAATGAGAGTGGAGTGGATGCTCAAGTTGCTATTGAAACAAGTGGCCATGCAGCCTTCAAAGAAAACTATTTTTTAGATGATGGTGCGTATCTAGCAACTAAAATTGTCATCAAAGCAGCTTTACTCCACTTAGAAGAACAAACAATTGATAGCCTTATTAAAAATCTTGCACACCCTCTCACACAAGTAGAACTTCGCTTTTCTATTACGTCAGAAGACTTTAGTTCCTATGGAGATGCTGTATTATCTCGTTTACATCAATTCGCAAAAACAACACTTGGGTGTACCATTGTCCCGAATAACTATGAAGGAATTCGTATTTCTTTTGACAAAGATTATGGAAATGGTTGGTTCTTACTACGCAAATCTCTTCACGATCCTGTGATGGCTCTCAACATGGAGTCCAATGATCTTGACGGATGTACTTTGATGGCAAAAACACTCGCTTCTTTCTTAACAACAGAAGTATCTCTAGATACGATTGAACTCACAACATTCTTAACTACAAAGAACGCATCCTAAGATGCGCTCTTTTTTATTTCATTCGTTTGTTAGATCGCGATTTATTTTTCACTAGCATACCAAGCCCAATTAGACCAAATAGCATCCAACCAAAATAAAGAACCAGTGGTTGTTTTACTCCTGTCTCCACTACTTTCACATTGGTAAGCACGAGTGTTTGATCCACATCTTTTAGTACCACCGGATTTGCTTTCGTATCTTTTACATATCCATCCGGTGCACTTGTCTCTACTACATA
Organism: Erysipelotrichaceae bacterium; assembly: GCA_051658525.1. GTDB lineage: Bacteria > Bacillota_I > Bacilli_A > Erysipelotrichales > Erysipelotrichaceae > JBOFMT01. Next base: position 35,701 of record JBOFMT010000127.1, read on the forward strand.
ATAGGTACCATTCGCTAGCTTGCTAAAGATTGCAACACCTTCCTTGTCAGTAGTGACTTCAAAACCTTCCACTGCCTTCATATCCTGATCATAGAGTTGAAATACAGCATTCGCTAAAGGAAGGTTCGTTTCCTGATCCATCTTATTGATAATGAGGTTATTACGCTCCAACAGATTAAAGACCTCCTCTGTTGAAACAACAGCAACAGGCTCCGCTCTTGATACTTCAAATGGATATTGCGTTTGATCCAATACATAATCACCATGCGTTTTTGTTTCTTGTAGATAATAGCTTCCAGGAATCATTGCAAGATGTTCAACGATCAGTTGACCATCAGCATCTATTTCTAGTTCCACCAATAAATCTCCTGGTTCATAACGAACAAGCTCATAATTCGCATTCAACATTTCCATACTTTCATTTACAAATACACCAAAACGCACCGCTAGATAAGCGTCATCGTGGTCACTTCTTGCGGAAGTCTCCATGCGTTTAGTAAACACAATACCTTGCATCCCCATACGCTCATCATTGTTGCGCAATACCAAGACTACTTCGACACCTTCCTTTACAATTTCAAATGGTACAGGTGTTGGATTCTTGATATAACCAAGTGGTGCTTGTGTTTCAACCACATGATACGTTCCATAATTTAATTTTTTACTGATAGCTTGTCCATCCACGTCTGTAATTAGTGTATCCACTATGTTTCCAAACTCATCGATCACATCAAATTTTGCCCCTTCAAGTAAGCGGCCATTCGCTGCATCAACTTTATACAAAGCTAACTTTCCTTGGATGACTCGGTTTTCAAAGTTTGCATCTGAGTCATAGGATACCACAGAGCTAAGATTACCTAAGCCATCATCCACGACATCAATGCGAACCTTTACCTCTTTCGTATCATAAATAATACCTGGTTGATTGTCCAATTCTTCTTTGATTGTAAAATGATATGTTCCAGCAGCGCTTACCTCAATCCCTTCAAAGACAATTGTACCATCGGCAGCATTACTAACACGTTGTATTTCGCCGTCTTCGCTTGTTAGAATAAATGTGAATTGCCCTGTTTTTAGATCTTTACCAACTAACACTTTATCTAAAGTAATCGTTTCTCTTATGGGTGTTGGTGTATAGGTATTGGTAAATACAATACCTGTTTCATCTGGATAGTGAATACTAGCTTGTAATTGACCAGCTACATCTACCACATTAACAATCACCGCATAAACTTGTTCATCATACTGGATAGCTGGAAGTTCGCCATATTCCTCCCTAATAAAGTAGTGGTAGTTTCCTACTTTATCAAAGGTGAGAGGAGCAAACCGAATCGCAGCACCTTGATTCCACACCGTCTCTAGATCTTTATACTTATTTGACAAGGTAAACGCAAACATCTCATCATCCAAACTGCGACCTAGTAGTACTTTACTTGCTTCTAGTGAAGCTGTCGTTGCTAACGGCTTGTACTGATTTACAAAGACAATCTCATCGGTTACTTGATTTTCTATTTGATAGGTTGGTGTAGCTACCAATTGTCCTTGTAAATTATCCGATACTTCAACCGTGACGTTATAGACTCTAATATCATAGGACATTCCTAACTCTTTTTCTTCGGGAATTACTTCCTGCATTGTATACGTGTATCTACCAACTAGCTTATAATGCAAAGGAGAAAATACAATCGTTCCATCCACTTGATTTCCAACACGTTCTAATACGTTATTGTTTGAATCACGCAACTCAAACTGGAAAGTATTTGCCCCAAATGCTTTTTCTTCCAATACTTTTTTTGCATCTAAAACAAGACTTGTTGCTTGTGCTTGATAGGTATTGGTAAATACTACTTGGTCAATATTACTTCCATCCAAATGATAGGAAACCCTAGCTTGCAAGCTTCCATCCTGTGAAACTAATTCCACACGAATATCATACACCAGTGTATCATATGTGACTCCACCTAATTGTCCTACCTCTTCTTTGATTTGATAGGTAAATACTTGATTCAATTGACTTTGATTGAATACCAAGTTTGAAAAAACAATATCTCCTTGCTTATTGTTTGTTACACGCTCTTTCAATGTACTTGATTGTGCGTTTGTTTCATAAAGTGCAAATACGAAGTCATCACCAACCAGAGGTCGATTGTATGCTTTCTTTGCTTCAAGGCCTACATGAATTTGTTCTAATGTAGGGTCAAATACCATACTCGTACTTTGTTGTACTTGAGACACCCCAGCAAAATAGCTAATCAATGCTTGAGAAGCCTGTCTTCCTCCTTCTGGATTATAAAAATATACATCTGCCGCTAACTGTTGTGTCCCCTTGAGTGTAATTGCATAGGTAGCCTTTGTAGTTACACCACTAGCATCTACGATCACTTTGGTTCCACTGCTCGTATGTGGTACGACCACACCATCTTTTGTCACCACAATATTGTGATTTTGTAGACTTGCTACATTAATACTTCTACCATAATCAAAAATAACGTTTCCTTGTTCTTGTTTAGTATCAAACACCAATTCGATTGGTTGTGTTTGGTAGGCACCAGCTGGTGCTAAAGCAAGTAAATAACTCACCATTTTTTTCACATTTGTAGCATTATCACCTTCTAAGTTACCTGTATTCGGTAAGGTATCCGATGCATTACTCAATGTCCATATGGCTAGTTGAGTAGCTGCAACTGCTTGTTTTGCTGTTAAACTTTTTATTCCTGACGCACTTGCTAGATTTGCGACAGTTTTGGTTGGATAAGAATTTGCTAACATAGCCCGTATGCGATTGGCTTGTTCTTGGCTATAATACGTGGAAGCTTGTAGACTTGTTCGACTGTACATATGGTTTTTTTCCACCGGTGTAATCATATCGACACAATATGCTTCCTGACCATCGATGATCATCGTTTCTGTATACTGATTACCTATCCAAAGACCCCCTGTTCCCGATTGTCCTAAAAACTCATATACAAATGCAGTGTTTGCCATGGGGATTTGGGACATGGAAACAACGAATAAACAAAAACTTAGCCACGATAAAAAACTTTTTCTGATTTTATTTATAAACATAGCTACCTTTGGTATGATGAGTGCGCATAGCACCTTATCATCTACCATTTCCTTTCCTTTATTGATTTCTTTGGTTATACTCCATTAGCCTACCTCTACTCACTCATATCCTTTGGACCTCCTATTGTCTTACCTATTATGAATACAACGTGGATTTCCCTAGTTTAATAAACTTAACTTTTGAATAATGCAACACTTGCAACCCTGATTGGAAACCAAATCACGAAAAAAAGAACTCCATAAAATATGGAGTTCTTTTCAGACTGTTGACAAACATTATTTGTGCGTCAACAGTTTTTCTTTTAACTAATTGAAAAATATGATAATATAATATTGGCAAAAAGATATCCGTTCGTCGCAAATGTTTGGATCTTTTTGCTTTTTATTTTATCTTCA
>JBOFMT010000128.1:0-11633 GCA_051658525.1 Erysipelotrichaceae bacterium
ATGATGCGTGTGATCGTTATGGTTTTATTGTATGGGCAGAAATCCCATATATCAGTAGCCAAAGTACAAATCCAGATGCTCACATCAACTGCCGTGAGCAAATGAAAGATTTGGTCTTCCAAAATTATAACCACGCTTCAATTTGCTTCTGGGGTATTTCGAATGAGATCACGATCTCTGGAGAAAAACCTGGATTGGTAGAAAATCACCGTGACTTACACGAGTTGATTAAAAGCATTGATCCTACCCGTCTAACAACCATTGCTCATGTTAGTATGTTGGGAGAAGATAGTGAATTACATAACATTAGTGACGTGGAAAGTTATAACCATTATTTTGGATGGTATGGTGGAGACTATACCCAAAACGAAACATGGTTGGATGCCTACCACACCAAATATCCAACACGTTGCCTAGGTATTTCAGAATACGGAGCAGAAGGAATTATTACGTATCAACCTGACGAGGCAAAATGTCGCGACTACTCTGAAGCATATCAGGCAGAATACCACGAGCACATGGCGCGCATCATTGACGAACGCGATTACTTATGGTCTACACACGTTTGGAATATGTTTGACTTTGGATGTGCTGCCCGTGACGAAGGTGGCGTCAGCGGTCGTAACAACAAAGGTTTAGTCACACTCGATCGTAACATTAAAAAAGAAGCATTCTATGTGTATAAAGCATATTGGAGCAAACAACCATTCGTCTATGTTTGTGGTCGCCGTTATGCACAACGTGCACACGAAACAACAACAATTAAAATCTACTCGAACCTTCCAGAAGTTACCTTATATGTAAACCAACAAGAGGTAGCTACACTTAGCGGAAGCAAGGTTTTTGTCTTTGAAGATGTTGCCTTAATTGAAGGATTCAACCATATCAAAGCAACTGCAAACGATGTCTTTGATTGTTTAACATTAGAACGTGTGGAAGAAAAACCAGAAATCTATACTCTTGTCGATGATGAAGGTGAAATTGATACAGGATTGGTTGCAAACTGGTTTGATCAATCTGCTGCAGAGGCTGCAAATGCTACGTTGCAGTTCCCAGAAGGATATTACTCGATCAAGAGCACCATCAACGAGTTATTGGATTCTCCAGAAGCAAGTGAATTCATTGTCGCTACCTTTGCCGCAGCTTCTGGCATGAAACTAAAAGCTGCAATGCTTCGTATGATGGGGGATAAAACCCTAGAAGGTATGATGGACATGGCTGCAAGCATGGGAAAAGATCTTCCAGAAAACATGTTACTAATGGTCAATATGAAACTTAATACCATCGAGAAAATCGCAAAATAAACGAATAAAAAACGGTAGTTCACAAGAACTACCGTTTTATTTGCTTTTAGATTACTTGCTCGTAAACATCCAATGCAGACGGTTCCACGCGATATGGACGAATCATTGGTACAATGCGCAAGACATGTTCCGCCGTAAAGTGAGCTTCCAAGCAGGCTTGATTTTCCCACGTTTCAATCATCGTTAAAACACTTGGATCTTTAGTATCTTGAAACAAGTCATAAGAAATACAGCCTGTTTCCTCTCTGGTTTTCGCTACCAATTCTTGATATAATGCTAAGATTTCCTCTAGTTTTTCGATATCTACTTTGCTTTTCGCAACAACTTTTATCATCTATGTTCCCTCACAATCTCTACTATTATCCTATCACAAAGCTTGCAATCTGCCTACCCTTGATTCTAGATTCTACCATACGTGTTGACAAAAATGAATAACGGGTGATATACTATAAAAAAGGGAGATATCTTATGCAATCATATTATTTTAAATGGATTGGAATTCTCAGCTGTCTTTTTGCAGGCCTATTTACATTAATTGCCAGGGGGATATTTAACTTAGATATCGACACTATCATTCTAGGGTATGGCATCGGTATCTGCATGATTGCATTGTTTGTTCGTTGGCTCACCAATCGAAAATTCAAACAAAAAACTAATGCTCATAACAAACAATAATGCCAACATTTACAGCCACTGATTCAAAAAAATAAGAACACGTTTCTTATTTTTTTATTTTCTACTGCATTGCTTGTTCAACAGCAAACCAATGGTTATCATTATCACAAAAGTTAAAGGTCATTCTACCTTCTACTTCAACAAAAGCTCCAACTTCAACTCCACTAGCAGCGAGTTGTTCTCGCATGGCAACCACATCGTTACTCGTGAATAAAATCGATGGTATACCTAACGCTTCTAAATCGGAAATCTGCTCTACGATAGCGCGATCCAATACAACCAAATAGGCATCTGCATGCTCATACGGGATAAGTTCAACCGATAATAATTTACCCTCATAATCTACTTGATGTCCACGTTTAAAACCAAGTTTTTCCACCCAAAAGTCGGCACTTTTTTTTGGGTCTGTAACATACAACATCACTTTTCCAAACCTTGTAATCAGATAGAACCTCCTTGTTTTTTATCCAGTACAACCTTACTTCGATAACACAATGATATCCCCTTTTCCCTATTTTTCAATTAAGACAATCTTATGGTTGAAACTGCTACAATCCATCCAACCTAATCAACCTCCTCACAAAAAAATGAAGCTCACTCCCTACCTTTTCTTACCACTATTAGCGCTTCATCTCTATTGTTTTACACACATTAAAATAGAGAGTAATTTAGAAGCATAGTCCATATAGCGTTTGCTATTTCAGTTCTTTTCCCAACGATCAAAAATTTTTATTTTACTGATTTTAGATAGAACCATCGACTGTTCTTTCCCTCACTTACTACCGCTAATAGAAGCTAACTATCTCGCTATCACCTAGTAAAAATGAATTTCATGTTTCATTTATCATCCAAATAAACTGTTATTTTCACAAGGTTTCCATCCATAGGATTGACAATGTTTTCCACCTTTCACAAAGAACTATTCAGATGATACGCTTATTTACAACCTTTAAATCTACGAAGGAAATCACTATTATATTGTGTATTTAACGCAAAATACCGACCATCTGTCCCTAATTAAAAAAAATGTATCCATAATTTTTTTATCGCTTGAACTCTCTCCTAGCAATCTCTGCGTATTTAAAAACACAATAATTAGTTGTGAATTTTTCACAACCTTTTTTTAAACTTTCAACCATTCTTTTCAACATTTGATTTGCTTCATTATTACCTGACCATACCAGCTTCCCTGTTCTACTTTCTATTTTTTTTGTGTTTGACACGTAGAATTTTATTTGTTAGAATCGACTCGTTAACGGAGGAAATACACATGAAAAAATTATTTTTTGCTGCTTGCGCATTGATTTTGGTAGCTGGATGCTCATCAAATAAAGCACCAGCTGAGATCTATACAGCTGGTACTTATGAGGCTACTGGTTCAGGTCACGGTGGAAAAGTTACGGTTTCTGTAGAGCTTAGCGCTTCTGAAATTGTTAGCGTTGAAGTTGTTGACCATTCAGAATCTGCAGGAATCTCTGATCCTGCAATCGAACAAATTCCAGCTGCTATTGTAGAAGCACAAAGTGCTGATGTTGATAGTGTTGCTGGTGCGACTCGTACTTCAAATGCAATCAAAAATGCTGTTGCAACGATCTTAGAAGAAAACGCAAAATAATGCCACTTAAAAACCTATTCGCGAGCGAATAGGTTTTTATTTTTTTATTCAATTGGAATCATGATTTTGGTAATGGGTACGTACATACTTTCTTGAGAAGAGTGTCCGTACGCAATACGTACCAAATCACCTTTTGGCAAGAGGCCAATGGATGACATTATTTTTTCGCATTTTTCATACATAAACAGAATTTGTGGACCTCCGCCTATTCGATCCTCAATCCCATAGTACTCAAATACTCTTCTTGCGGGTATTTTTATGACTGGATCATTGCATGGTATCCCATATCGGATGGCATCTTTCTCACTGACACAGAACCCCCAAACAAAATCTTTGGCGAGTAAACTGTGATCACTTGGACCCATTAGACAAGATTTTACAACTGGCATCCACTTGGTCCACTGACTCATAATCTCGTAAATCTTCGGGCAATCCAAAAAATCATAGCCTTGAGAATGAGGTAAAAAGTACATTGGTTCACTTTGGGTGATAAACCATTGCTGATTTTTTTCTGTTTGAATTGCAATTTGGTCTTCGATATCATGTATCATCGCATCCAAAAAATTTCTTTCTTTTTTTAGTTCAATGAGTTTTTCTTTAAATTTTTGATTGTACATCCCATTATCATTACTCGATACAATCGTTTTGATTTCCTTTACACTAAACCCCATATTTCGTAGCTTGATAATTTCAATCACAGATGAACTTAAGCCAAATGGGTAGGAACGATAACCCTTTTCACTCACATCCGGGACGATAATATCGGCGTTTTCATAATGTTTTAAGAAATCATGGGTAACACCTAACTTTTCCGCAAACTCTCCAATTTTATAACTTCTCATACTTTTTTACCTCTTCTTACATCGTGCTAATTGTAAGAAAAATCCATATTTTTGTCAATGTTGTTGTGTATTTTTTCACAATTTTTGCTTGACTTGTGGGCAACCCACTTGTGTATAGTTGAACTATTGGAGGAATAGCAGATGAAAAAAAATAATATTTCACGTAAAGATTTTCTTATCGGTGCTGCAGCTGGAGCTGTCGGTGTCGCAACAATGGGGATGCTAAGCGGATGTAGTAGTAATCCAAGTACAGAGGACACAACAGAATGTCCTACTGCTAACCATTGGTTGGGACAAGAACCTACCATTGCGGCTTCAGATATCAAACATACATGGGAAACAGAAATTCTAGTTGTTGGTGCAGGAACGGCTGGTTTGTTTGCAGCTGCTGCTGCAGGTGAAGAAGGTGCAAAGACGATTCTAATCGAAAAAGGATTAACTGGAAACGGAATCCGTAGTGACCTTGGGGCAGCTAACAGCCGTTACCAAAAAGCAATTGGAGAAGAAATCAATCAATTTGACTTTATCACAGAAATGACAAAAACAGCAGCGGGTCGTGTAGACCAACGCTTGTATAAAGTTTGGTATGAAGAATCAGGGGAAGCAATCGATTGGTATGGAGATCGTCTAGTAGAAGCTGGTGGAGAACTTGTATTAGAAGCAGGTGGAGATGATGCAGATCACCGTTACCATCACTTTGCAACAGGACATAGTCCAGTTTACCCAAAATTGGAAGATGGAAAAAACCGCAGTGGAGCTAGTATCTTAACAGAATATAGCGAAAACTTAGGAGTAGACTTCCACTACTCTACACCAATGGTAAAACTGTTGAAAGAAGATGGTAAAGTAACTGGTGCTATCGCACAAAACGAAGCAGGAGAGTATATCCAAATCAATGCGAGCAAAGGGGTTATCGTATGTACTGGTGGTTACGCAGTAAACTACGATATGTTGGAACAATTACAACCAGAAAACTTAGCAATCATTGGACGTAATGGTTCTTACCCAGGCGTTACAGGTGATGGAATCAAAGCAGCAATTTGGGCTGGAGCAAAATTTGATGATACCCACTCAATGATGATGTTTGACCGTGCAGCGCTTAGACTTGATGCGAAACCTGGTTTGGACCAACTTAAAAATGGTGATTCCGGTTTCTTCTGGATGGGGTCACAACCATTCTTAAAAGTAAACAAAGATGGTCAACGTTTCTTCAACGAATCCGGAACATATGAAGGAATCTTGCATGCAGATGAATTCCAAAAAGACAAATGCCACTTTACAATTTTCGATGCAGATTGGGCAACCTATGCAGAAGCATTTAGAATGCATGGATGTTCTCGTTTGTTTGACTTCACCAATGGTGCAGCACCAAACAGAACGGCAGAAGCTGTAGCGAATGAACTTCCTACGTTAATTGAAGATGGGTTTGTTTTCCAAGCAGATTCTATTGAAGAATTAGCTGAAAAAATGGAATTGCCAGTTGCTGACCTTGTTGCAACAGTGGATCGTTACAATGAAATCTACGATATGAAGGAAGACGTTGACTTCGGTAAAGAAGCAAGTCGTTTATCTGCTGTTCGTACGGCTCCATTCTATGGTGCTAAAAATACAGGTTATGCACTTTGTACAATGGATGGAATTCAAATCAATACCGATATGGTTGCAATGGATCTAGACGGTCAAGCGATCGAAGGTCTTTACATTTGTGGTAATGACTCTGGAGCATTCTTCAGTGCTACTTACCCGAACTTAGCTACAGGTATTGCTTGTGGACGTTCCGTAACATTTGCACGTCGTGCAGCAAAATTAGCTTGCGCTAAATAATAATGACTGAGGTCTAGTCTCTACTAGACCTCTTTTCTAAGAAATGATTGTTAAAAAAAGAACAAGCTTTCATTTTCTTTAGAACGATACAGGAAGGTGAAACTATGAATATTGGAACATTAGAAATACTGGTCATCTTAATTGTAGGCTTGGTTGTATTAGGTCCGGAAAAAGCACCTTATTACGCTAAGAAAACAGGAAAAGCCCTGACAGACTTAAAAGCCTATTCAAAACAATTAACAGATGATATCAATGAAACAATCATTGAACCATTAGAAGAAGCAAAAGCACCATTAAATGAGGTGAAAGCTTCCATTCAAAATCCAATCCAAGATCTTCAAAAGAATATCAAAGACATAGGAAAGGATTTAAATCCAACAACTTCAAAAGTGAAAACGCAAGAAGTTGTTGCAGCAGATGCAGTACAAGAAATCAAACTAGAAAAGAAAGAGGAACTATAGTATGTTTGGAAAATTAGGAACACAAGAATTATTGGTTATATTATTAATTGTAATTGTCGTATTTGGACCTACACAATTACCTAAATTAAGCAAAATGTTTGGACAAACAATGAAAGGTTTTAAAGAAGGGTTAGATACGAAGGAAAGTGAAGATCACTCGAATCAAGCGTAAGGTTTTCCATGTCGAAAGAAGTTAAGGAAAGTATGCATGTTGTCGACCATTTAAAAGAACTTAGAAATCGAATTATTATTACGATTATCACCTTTGTAGTTGCAATGCTCATTGCATTCAATTTTTCAGGAACGATTGTAAATTTTCTTTTAGAACACGGTCTTACACTCGGCTATGAATTTATCTATTTAAGTCCATCTGAACTGTTCATGCAATACTTACGCGTTGCAATTATATTAGCAGTTGCCTTCAGCATCCCGGTTATCTTTTACCAAATTTGGGCGTTTATCCGCCCAGTATTTGATAAAAAAGATAACCTAAAAGTACTACTTGCCATGGTCTTTGGTTTAGCATTCTTTTGCTTAGGAGCATTGTTCAGCTTCTATATCGTAAGTCCTTTCTTACTACACTTCTTTTATAATATCAATCAATCATTGGATTATATCTCCGCGCAAATCTCAATTTCCAATTATATTGGATTTTACACATCAAACTTCCTAACGTTTGGTCTTATTTTTGAATTACCTGTTGTTACAACATTATTAACCTATATCGGTATCCTCCAGTCTGATTGGTTAGTACGTATGAGAAAATTAGTCATAGTAGGAATCTTTGTTGCCGGAGCCATCATTACACCACCTGAAATCATATCTCAGATTATGGTAGCAATCCCAATGATCTTACTTTATGAATTTAGTGTAGCAATTAGTAAGCTTGTAGATAAAGCAAAAAATAAATACCACGATAATAATAGCTAGCGAAAACCACAACAAAAGGTACTAGTGCATCAAAAAAGCCAGAATAAAAACTGGCTTTTTGTTTTAGCTAGTACTACGAATTCAATGGACCAACTAAGTATGAATGAGAATCGAACATAGCCTTTATTTATGATGTATTTGATATGAAAGAAAGAAAAATTCCAATACAAAAAGGTGAACTTCTTTTATTATAAGAGCGTGGGTTACTTGTTATGTATGTGATTCGTTAAAAATACCGTATTCACGCATTACAATGCTTCAACACGTTGTTCATCAATCACATAAAGACGATCGGCAAAAATATCATCTGCCTCAGAGTGCGATGTATAGATTAATATTCTACTAGGATCTTCTTTTAGGTAATCATCCAAGAAATTTTTAGCTATTTCCTTAGACTGTTTATCCAATGCATCGAAAGGTTCATCCAAGATTAAATATTTTGGTGTATCAATCAACGCTTGAATGAGCCGCATCTTTTGTTTCATCCCAAGTGAATAGGTTTTCACTTTTTTATGGATGTCCTTTTCCAAAGAAAAGGTTTTGATTAACGTTTGTAATCTCTCTTTGGAACATGTGTTATTTATATTTGCCAAATAGGTTAAGTTTTCCAACCCTGTCCATTGTTTCATAAATTCTGGTGCATTAATACTAACTCCAGCCTGTTCAATAAAGTCAGATTTTTTTCTAAGTTTCATTGTTGTATTATAATAAATATCACCTTGATCTGGTACGCTATAACCAACAATGAGTTTAAGTAACACACTTTTCCCAACCCCGTTCTCGCCTTTTATTTTGTTTTTTTGCTCAACAAACGTGATATTTACATCATTGAAGATCGTGTGATGACCATATTTTTTTGAGACATGTTCTAATTTAATCATGATACAATTCCTTTCCTTTCATAAATGAAATTGATATAAACAAACCCAAACCTAGATTTATCAGGGTCATAAATAGCAAGTAACGAACTTCATCCACCATACGATTAGAAATCGTAATAAAATTGGTAGAAAAAACAAAATCAAGTAATATGAGTATCATAAATACTGCATAGGTTAGGATAGCGTAATAGTTTGAAGGTCTTACCAACGTCAATAGACGTATTAGTATAATTGAACTTGTAATAAACATAATAAATTTTAAGAAATAGAGAACAACAATGATATGTTGTTCTGAAAATGTAAAGTTGATAGACAGAAAGAAGGCATCGAATAGTAGCGATAGCATCAAGATGGTCAAGCTACCTGTAAAATAGATCCAAAGATTATCTTGGATGCTTTCTTTTACGATATCGAAGATGATAGTCTTTTTTTGTTTTTTATGGAGTTCCATACTAAGAAACGAACTGTTTTCATTGATGATGGATAATTGTTGATGATAGGCTACATAAAAAAACAATAAAAATACAATTAACATTTGAGGATTAAATTTCTGTAATTGAAAGGACTCAAAACTATCAAACTGAAGAAATAATACCTTCGTCAATAGGATTGTGCTTCCATTTTGTTGGAGCGGTATTAGAACAAGGAAAAAAGCTAGTATGATAAATATAGATACACTTAGTACCATCGTTCTTTTTCTTAATCCAGCCATTTGTTAATATAACTCGCTTTCTTTGAAATATAGATAAGTAAGATACTAATGATAGCAATAAGGAAGCTAGCATAACGCAGTATTTCCTCTAGCTGTATGCTTTGTAATAAGGTAAAGATATTGAGGCGATTCAGCATTGCTTCTGGATTGATAATCGAAACAAAATAACAGCTAATCCATGCAATAAAGAGCAAAACAATACGTGATAATGTGCGCTTTTTCTTGCCAATCATTGCAACAAAGTATGTTATTACAATTAAGGTATAGAATATGAAGTTTCGATATAAGAGTGTCATCAGCTTGAAATTAGAATCCATAAGTAAAAAGAGCCCTATTTGAACAGTGGTAAATACAACGAATATAATCGCATAGCTGATAGCCTTTTTTTTTAGTTGAAACCACAAATAATCTTCTAGCCGCTTGAAACGATATGCCAAAAGAGAAGGTTCTACTGCTGTGGACAAATTAATAAACAACAATAGGATGAAGCAAAATGTATAGGCGTAATCGTTTAATATATGAACATAAAGCGAAGGAAATGGTGATGTTGAAGGATTTACTAAGATGGTAAACAAGATATTTAGAATGGAGATGGCACTTGCTAAGATAAGCTCTTTTCTATAGTTCAACATACTTTGTTTTCCAATGAATCAAGAACATTCCAATAAAGAAAGGAAGTAGATTGATAAGAATTAAAAGGATGGTATTGAATTGGTCATAACTTCCACTCGCCATAATCGCTGAAGGGTTAACATAGATTGCAAGTTGTGGAACAACCATGGAAAGGGCAAAACCAACTGCGGATAATCCATAATAATATAGGATAGGAGCTGCGATAACTTCTTTTAATGAGGTATCGAAAAGGGCAATCGATTGTGCCAGTGTTGCATAAGCAAAAGGAATGAGAAAAAATCGTACAAACCCCTCTAGTATAAAGTAGAAAAAGGTATAATTTAAAAATAAGGAGTTTCCAAACAGGTCACTAAATAGAGATCGCTCACTAGACCCTAGTGCTTGTGGAGTAGACACCACGTAGGAGAAACAAATAAATACGAAATAAGCAGCAAAAACTACACTTGCTAACGTGAAGGAATGATGTAAAATTTCCCGTTTAACACTTTTTCGATAATTCATTTTACGTATGATGTTTAATTTAAAGTTGGAATGATAAATCTGATAAAAAGAGATTCCACTAATCGTAGCAAAGAGTGGAATAATGATTTGAAACCATAGGGTTCCAAAAATAACCGTTACATCAAAGGTGAACTGCACATTAGACAAGACCGATTTCATGATGTTTATGACCGTTGGCTCAATCACCATACCAACCGTAGTTTCATTATTTCCGAAAAAGTTTAGACGATACTCCGGGTTAAACATCGATTCTTTTAAGATCCAAAAAATATTTTTTTCATCAAGCACTCCATGTAACATAATCAGAAGGCAAATCATAAATAGAGCAATATATTTATAATTTCTTTTCAACCAAAACATCATATTGGCTAACCCATCTTAAGAACCACTTCCATGGTTCTTAAGACTCCCAAATACCTTTTACGGTCGTTGTAGGGTTTATGATGTGCTCTCTTCTTGCTCTTAAATAATAATAGTATCCATACATACATGAACTATATTCAGGAATAAACCCTGCACCTAAATACGAAAATAGGACACTTTCGCTTCTGATTTCACTATTGGAATTTACCACTTGAAACCATTCTTTATGTGAGGTATGGCTTGATGATTGCCAATTGACATAGGCTTGTAAAACATGATCCATTTTTAAGTTTTCTGTCGATTTTGCACTATAACTTGAATTAGCTGTAATTGAAAATCCGGTTTGCAACGCTGATACTTGAATGGAAGAATAAATAAAATAACCAAGAAATACAGTAGCGAAAATAGATAAGATCAATTTTTTCATTTTTTAACCTAATAAGTTGTGGTACAACTCCCTTTCTTTGTGTAATATTATGTTAAAAGTACCATATAATTGTATTAGTGTCAAATGCCCGTCTATCCCAAACCAGGTTGTGGGTCGCCCCTAATTTCTTCCGATTCATAATCAAACAACGAATTACTTAATGATTAACTTCTTATCTATGAAAACAAAGTATCAAAAAGAAAAAGTGAACAAGAATATATCATTATCAAGTGTTGAGAATCTAAACTCATTGAATTTGCATAGCTTTGTACCATGCCTACAATTGGAAGCAAGAGATCATAAACTTCTTTACAAAAATTCCATCACTAGATAAAAGAAAAATGAGCAATACTCTGATTGAAAACAGAAATAAAGCTATCAAGCTAATAAATTACAGCTTATAACTAGCGAGTTAAACAGAACAATGTAAAGGGAGAAGTAGTCTGTTTGATCTTATCCTATCTA
>JBOFMT010000129.1:0-1342 GCA_051658525.1 Erysipelotrichaceae bacterium
TCCCACCGTTTATTGTCTTATTAAAGCTCTATCATTATACCAAGATTTAAACATCATGCAATATGTTTGCACCTTTTCTTTCCATATCGTATAGATTCAAAACCACTTCAATACGCTGATTCACCAGTTTAAAATTCTAGCTCTGTTTTATGCATACAAAAAAAAGATGGAAGGTCCATCTTTATCTTGCACTTTGATAGCGAGCTAGAAACGCTTGGGTTCTTGGTTGTTGTGGATGTTGGAAGATTTGTGTTGGTGTTCCTTCTTCTAGAATCACACCTTGATCCATAAAGATCACACGATGACTTACTTCTTGAGCAAACGCCATTTCATGGGTTACCACAATCATCGTTAACCCTTCTTTTGCTAGTTGTTTCATGATATCAAGTACTTCCCCTACGGTTTCTGGGTCTAGTGCAGATGTTGGTTCATCAAACAATAAGATTTCAGGGTCCATACATAAGGCTCTAGCAATAGCTACCCTTTGTTTTTGACCACCGGATAATTTTTTTGCACTTTGGTTAGCAAAGTCTGCCATCCCTACTTTTTCTAAGAAGTTCATAGCTTTGGCTTTGGCTTCAACCTTATTGCGTTTTAATACCTTTGTTTGTCCAATCATACAGTTTTCTAAGACAGTCATATGATTAAACAAGTTAAAGTTTTGAAATACCATGCCTACTTTTGCACGGTGGGCATTGACATCCAATTCCCCTTTTAAGATATCACTACCATGAATTAAGATTTCACCATCATCTGGTGTTTCTAATAAATTGATACAACGTAATAGGGTTGATTTTCCACTTCCACTTGCTCCAATTAAGGTTACGACCTCTCCTTGGTCTAAATGAAAGTCAACTCCTTTTAATACTTCTAAGCTACCAAAGCTTTTATGTATATTGTTAATATTGATCATTTGTTCCATCTTACTTCTCCAAACCCATCGTATGTGGCATTGTTTGACTTGCTGGAAAACTTGTTTTTGGTTGATCCAGACGCTTTTCAATGTAATTTAAAATTCTTGTTGTGGTAAATGTCATAACAAAGTAGCATAGCGCTGTAATTAAGTAAGTTTCAAAGTAGCGATAGTGCATACCTGCTACACTACTACTTTGGAAATATAATTCTGTAACCGAGATTACATTTAAAACAGAGGTATCTTTGATATTTACCACAAACTCATTACCAATGGCTGGTAGTGCATTACGTATGGCTTGTGGTAAGACAATAAACAACATCGTTTGTAAATTGTTCATCCCCAAAGAGCTTGCTGCTTCACTTTGACCACTATCTACACTTTGAATCCCAGCACGGATGATTTCAGCCATGTAGGCACCAGTATTGA
>JBOFMT010000130.1:0-11612 GCA_051658525.1 Erysipelotrichaceae bacterium
TTGCAATATGCTAAAGTAGGGAAATGGAAAGATTATCTCTATGGGGAACGCGCCTACATCATATTAAGTCTAGTAGCTAAATCTATTTTAGCTTGGCTCATCTTTGCCGCAGCACTAGCACCAATGTAAGTCAAAAAAAGGAAATCATACGATTTCCCTTTTTTTATTATGAATAGAAATTACTTAGCGTTAGCTACAGCTTTTTCTAATACTGTAATGTAATCCGTTGTTTTGATTGTTACAGATGAAGTCAAGTCTTCAGATGTTGGAACACCAGTTTCGTTTACTTCGATCGCTTTGATTTCTTCCAAAGTTTTTCCAGTCATCCAAGCTTCTAAAGCATCAGCTTGTTCGAACCATTCTTTACCGATAGAAGAAGCCTTAGCCATACCGTAGTCAGCACCTTTTTCTACTTTAGTAAGTGTAGCAGCAGCAGCATCGCTAGTGATTGTTCCTTCAGTAGAGAAGCTAGCTTTGTTTTGTGCAACGTCGATGTCAACAGCAACTACTTTTCCGTCTTTGTCTAATGCAACAACTTCGTAAGTAGTGTTAGCTTGAACTGAACCTTCAGCATCAGCACTTGCATCAGTGAATTTCATTGAAGTAGCAGAAGCCATACCAACAGTAGCAACACCTTCTACTTCAACAGCGTTTTCAGCAGCTTTAACAACAGCAGCAACGAAATCGTTAACTCCGATTGTTACAGAAGTAGTCAAATCTTCGTTTGTAGCTTTTCCAGCTTCGTCAACTTCGATTGCTTTTACTTCGTCGATTGTTTTTCCAGTCATCCAAGCTTCCAAAGCGTCAACTTGTTCAAACCATTCTTTTTCGATAGAAGAAGCTTTTTTCATTCCGTAATCTTCAGCTTTTTCACCTTTTGTAGGTGTAGCAGCTGTAGCATCACTTGTGATTGCTCCAGTAGCATCAAATTTACCGCTGTTTTGAGCAGCATCAATTTGAACGTCTACGATTTTTCCATCTTTATCCAATACAACTGCAGCGATAACTGTATTTGCTTGAATTTGTCCTTCAGCGTCAGCACTAGCATCAACCAACTTCATTGAAGTGATAGAAGCCATACCAACTTTAGATGTTGAAGTAGATGATCCACATCCAGCCAACATACCAGCGCAAAGAACAAGTGCCAATAATTTTTTCATAATAAAATTCCTCCATAGATTCTTATTTGTATCGATAGCTGTATAGCGTATCGACAACTGTTAAACATCATATAGGATTCTTTTCGAATAATCAAGTGTTATTTCTACCCTTTTTTCCAAAGTTGTGAAATAATGATTTATATACATATTATCACACATTATACACAGTTATACTTTGTGAAAAAAATCGTGAATTTATACATAAATACGGATAATGGGCCAGAATGCATTTTTGATAATATGTGTTTTTTTCACACGATATATATGTGAAAATTTCCACTATAAAAAGAAAGCGGATTCAAGTAAACGGGTGATTATCAGCCGTATCCACTGTACTAGAAGGCTTTGAAGTGTTTATTTGTGGTAACGTATGCGAGTAAATAGCACTTGGTGATGAACCATGTGCAAGAAGTTAGCTTGTTGTGAAAAAAGAGGAAATTACGAATATACAGAGTATGTTAATAAGACTTACAGGATTGTAAGAATCTTGTACGTTAATTCGATAGGAAAGTTTGAATAATTCCGATATACTGCAAGGGAAGACAAGAGAAAAGAGGAACATGTATGAAAAAAATACTACAAGTAAATCAAGTGGAAAAAATATATGGAAGTAGAGGGATCATTCAAAAAGCCTTGGATGGAATTAGTTTTTCCGTAGAAGAGGGCGAGTTTGTTGGGATTATGGGGCCAAGTGGTAGTGGGAAAAGCACCTTACTCAATTGTATCTCTACGATCGACCGTGTTTCTAGTGGAGATATTTTAATCAACGATACGCTAACATCACAGTTAAAAGGGAAAAAACTCAATGCCTTTCGTTCGCATGAACTTGGGTTTATTTTTCAAGACTTTAACTTATTACCAACTTTAACCGCATTTGAGAATATTGCTTTGGCCTTAACGATCAAAGGAACAAAACCAAGTGAAATTGATGGTTTGGTACTAGACGTTGTGAAAAAGTTAGATATTACGGACTTATTGCATAAACTACCATCTGAAATGTCGGGAGGTCAAAAGCAACGCGTTGCTGCTGCTCGTGCCATTGTAACTGCACCAAGTTTAGTGCTTGCAGATGAACCGACAGGAGCATTGGATAGTAAAAATGCACGTTTATTACTAGAATCAATGGATAAGCTCAATGAGGAGTTAGATACTACGATTCTCATGGTAACACATGATGCTTTTACCGCAAGTTATGCCAACCGTATTTTATTCATTAAAGATGGACGTATCTTTAATGAATTGGTACGAGGTGAGGATGATCGCAAAACCTTTTTCAAGCGTATTCTTGAAATCACAACCTTATTAGGAGGTGACATCAGCAATGTACTTTAAACTAAGTTTTCGTAATATGAAACGAAGCATTGCGGATTATGGAATTTATTTTGTAACCCTAATGCTAGCAGTTTGCTTGTTTTATGTTTTTAACAGCATCACAGCGCAACAAGTCATGCTAGACCTAAGTAATGCACAAGCAGAAATGTTGGGGTACCTTGACAACTTAATGAGTTTAGCATCGCTTTTTGTATCTCTAATTTTTTGTATCCTGTGTTTATTTGCAAATCAATTTTTAATCAAACGTAGAAAAAAAGAATTTGGTCTCTACATGAGTATGGGAATGAGTAAGTTTGGGGTTTCAAAATTACTTGTCATTGAGTCTGCTATGGTTGGGCTATTATCACTTGTTGTTGGTATTGGCGTTGGAGCGTTATTATCACAAGCAATGACCCTCTTTAATGCCGCTTTATTTGATACGACCATTGTCCAATATCAATTTATTTTTTCTGGGGTAGCAGCCTTAAAAACAGTGTTGTTTTTTGGTTTGGTTTTTGCCTTTGTTATGGTATTGAATGTCATAACCGTATCAAAATATACTTTGATTAGTCTTTTGACCTCTGCACAAAAACCGCAGAAACAACAAAAAATGAATCACAAAGCACAACTTGGATTCACACTTCTTGGACTTGTTGTTTTAGTGCTTGGTTATCAGCAATTACTAACAATTAATTTAGCCAATGGCTTTAATGATATTATTGTTGGAAGTGTTTTATTATTGGTGGGAACACTATTGTTTTATTTATATGGGGTGAATGTAGTATTGCACTGGATTCAAACAAGAAAAGAATTTTATTATACTTCTCTGCGCATGTTTAATACAACGCAGCTCAAAGCAAAAATAAATACCGCGTTAACTGCAATCATCACTATCTCATATATGTTGTTTTTTACGATTGCTATGTTATCCAATAGTATGAGTTATAAAAATACCGTTGAAAATGAATTGGCATTGGTTGCACCATTTGATCATAGTGTTTCCATTTATCATTATGAACATCCAGCGACCTATGAGATAGAAGATGTCATCGCTGCACTTGAACTTGACTTTGCACAAAATGAATGGACAGATACTAATATCTACAATGCTGGACTTGATTTAAGTTCACTACTTGGGCAATACGCACAAGGAACCATCAAACAAGATTTATCCAATGGCTTTTATTACAATGCTTATGTAATTAGCTATAGTGATTATATCGCCTTGATGGAACAACAAGGAATCAAACCACAAGTGTTAACGGGCAATGAAACGTTAATCTTAAGTAATATGAATGAAGCGCAAGATACTCTAAAAGCAATGTTGGCACAAGAACAAACGATTGTCATTGATGGACAAACCTATAATTTTAAGGAAGAAGGCTATCAATTGGCAGCAATCGAAACGGAAAATATTGGACGTTTGTTGGCAGCCTTTGTCTTACCGGATACAGCAGCAGCTAACTTGACACAAGCTAGAACTATATTAAATTTCAATTATCAAAATCAAAATCAAGTGAATGATGCGAAAGATGTCGCTTACTTACAAAACTTAGACCGTGATAGTATCATTGACAATAATTACTATGCAGTAGATGGTGTTAGTAAGTCGGTTGTTTACCATGAAACTATGGGATATACGATTAACTTCCTGTATATTGGAATTTATTTGGGTATCGTATTCTTAATTGCCTCAGGCTCTGTTTTGGGATTACGGTTGTTATCTGATGCGAGTGATGAACAAGAACGTTATCAAATGTTGAAACGTCTAGGAGCAACCGATTCGATGATCTCTCGCTCCGTGCGTACTCAGGTTTTAAGTTACTTCGCAATTCCTTTGTTATTGGCAATCCCGAGCTCGATTGTAGTAAGTATGAGTATTACCAAACAGTTAGCAAGTACAACCTATACATTCTCCATTATTCCAGCACTGCTTAGTGCGGTGGTATTGTTGCTTTTATATGGAGGCTACTTTATAATTACATATACTGGGTATAAAAAAATAGTAATGAAATAAGGGAGGGCTAACATGAAAATTTTAATTGTGGAAGACGATAGTGTCATACGGGAGCAGTTGGCTAAAATATTAAGAAATCATGAATATGAAGTGATACTTATCCAACACTTTGAGCGTGTCATTCATCAAATCCATGAATTACAGTTTGATTTGTTGCTACTCGACGTCAACCTTCCGGTTATGGATGGGTATAGTATATGTCGAAAACTACGAGAAACAAGTGAGGTTCCAATCATCATCCTAACCAGTCGAGATACTGAAATGGATGAAGTTATGAGTATGAATTTAGGGGCTGATGATTTTATTCGCAAACCGTTCAATACTCAAATTCTATTGGCGCGCATTGAACGCTTACTAAAACGCGTTACCCATACACCGAACCTTGAACATTTGGTGTATGGTGATTTATCGCTAGATTTGGTAAAGGGAAGTATGAGTTATCACAATGAAAGTGAGATCCTTACCAAAAATGAACTAGCTATCCTTAGTTACTTTTTTCAACATCAAGGAACCCTGGTATCAAGAGAAGAATTACTTCTCTACCTTTGGGATTCGAGTGCTTTTGTAGACGATAATACCCTTTCGGTCAATATGACTAGACTACGTAAAAAATTAGAATCAATTGGAGCGGGCAACCCAATTGAAACAAGACGTGGGTTAGGGTACATATTAAAGTGAAATATCCTTTCCTAACAAAAACTAAAAAACAGTACTTGATCATCTTTATCATGGTTGCCCTTGTAATCTCACTGTTTATGTTTCTTATGTCAGTACCACTTCCAACCATCGTACTGGTTTGGCTAATATCGTTTTTTCCACTTATTGGATTTTTCATTATGGAGTATATTCAAAAAGTGAAATATTACCAAGAAGTAGCGCTTACCTTTGAGCACTTAGAACAACGCTATATGTTGGGAAGTTTATTGCCAGAACCTCATTTTGAGGAAGCGGATATCTTGCATGAGTTGATTTACGAGATGGGAAAATCAATGAGTGAAGAAATTAGTGGTTTAAAACATGCCCAAATGGAATACCAAGAATATATTGAACGTTGGGTTCATGAAATTAAAACACCTATCGCTGCCATTCAACTTTTGGTTGAAAATAAAGAACATCCACAACTCATCGTTGCTGAACTGCAAGAGGTTGAAGATTTTATCCAACAGGTACTCTATTATGCAAGAAGTCAAAACCCGGAAAAAGATTTTGTTGTGAAAGAACTACTACTACGTTCTTTCTTGGATGACGTACTCAAAAAATATGCAAGAAAATTCATCATGAATAAAATTCAGTTAACTTATGAAGTTGGAGATGACATTGTTTATACCGACAGTAAGTGGGCTAGTTATATCATTGGTCAAATTATATCCAATGCATTGAAATATTCCCAAGGGGATAACAAACGCATCGTGATTACTGCACAAGAACATCAGAATAGTGTGACCTTATGCATTCAAGATGAAGGAATAGGAATTCCAAAAGCAGAATTGGATCATATTTTTGATAAAGGCTTTACGGGCTCCAATGGACGTATTTATTCCCAATCTACTGGTATGGGCTTGTATTTATGCAAAACACTTTGTGATAAGCTCTATATTGGGATTGAGGTGGATTCAACGGTTGCTGTAGGCACAACCATTAGTCTAACCTTCCCCAAAGCGGCAATACGCCGGATATAAATAACAAAAAATGTAATAATTTGTGTTTTTATGTATTTTTATGGACTTAATTACGTTATACTAAATTTAGGGAGATGATACCATCACAAGTGTTCTCTACCCGATAGAAAGCCACGAGTCCCAAGTCGTGGTTTTCTCATACATGTGAGGAAACAAAGATGCAAGAACAAGATAAAATAAATATATTGGTGCGTGTTGCAAAAGCTTACTATGTAGAAGGGTGTACCCAAAATGAAATTGCGAAGCGATTGCATGTTTCTAGGCCTCTGGTTAGTAAATACTTAAATGATGCCAAAGAAGCAGGTATTGTTCGTATCTCAATTCATGAACCAGTGGGGATGGAACAAAGTTTAGGAGATCAACTCATCAGCCGTTTTCAGCTTAAAGCAGCACATGTCGTTGCTTATAGCAGCGATCAAGAGTTAGTAGCACAATGGTTAAGTGAGGAAACTTTAGCATTGTTTGAAAAAAAATGTCGAGGAAAATCAATGACGATAGGCCTTGGTTGGGGAAGTACAATTGGTCGTATGGCACTGCATTACGATGCACAACCACCCAAACAGCAAGTAGGTGGGGTACTTGTCCCTTTGTTGGCCAATGCACCCACCAGCAATCGAAATTATCATACCAATGAACTCGTGCGCATGATGGCTCGCAGTATTGGTAGTGATTCTCGCTATTTATATGCCCCACTCATTTGTGCAGGAGAACAAGAACTCCTAATCCTGCAAAAAGTAGAGAGTTATCAACAATTACAAGCAGATTGGAATAACCTGGATTATGCATGGATTCAAATTAGAAATCATCCTTCGATTCCTGATTTAGGAACTGAGGCTCGGTTTGGTCGGATTTTGAACAAAAAGAAAGCTGTTGGAATGTTACTAGGTCATTATTTTGATGTTGAAGGGCATATCATTGAAAGTAGTCAAGACTTTACGATGCAAATACCCATTGCTAGCCTAGCAAAAACCAAACGGTTGGTTGGTGTTGTTGGAACAGGGGTAACAGCAGCAGCCGTGTTGGGTGCTTTACGTACCGGGTTGTTTCATCATATTATTTTAGATAGTAAAACAGCATCCGAAGTTTTAGAATACGAGAGCGCATAGGTGCTCTTTTTTGACATATGTCAAACCTTTTATAAAAATAGATACATCAGTTGACCAATGTCAATCTACTGTGTTAGGGTGAATATAACGAGGTGAACGACAATGAAACAACAGCAAACCATAGCCTTGATGTTCTTAGAAACAGCAAAGCTAATGAAGTCCCAAGTAGATTATTTGTGTGAAATTGATTCTAAGTTTGGAGATGGAGACCACGGTGTCACCATTGGTAAGATTGCGACTGTATTTGAAACTCACGTGAACGATTGGAAAGTGGAGCACACACCAATCAAAAAATTTTTAGAGGATATTGGAAGCGCTATCACAAATGTGAGTGGTGGGTCGGCTGGTCCACTCTATGGAACTTTTTTTACTGGTATGGCAGAAGCTTGGCAGGATGAAACAGTACTCGATGCACGTCTGTTTCAAAAGATGATGCAAGGTGGTTTGAGTGAATTGCAATACATCACAACGGCAAAAGTCGGAGATAAAACAATGATGGATACCTTAATTCCTGCTGTTGATGCGATCAACGCTTGTCAAGGTGACTTGGCTTGTATGGCAAAAGTGGGATATGAATCAGCACTAGAAGGTGCGAAAGCAAGTGAAGGGTTTGTTAGTAAGTTTGGACGTGCAAGACATTACAAGGAGGCAACAATTGGGACACCAGATGCTGGTGCCATCAGTTGTACTTATATTTTTCAGGGGTTTTATCAAGCCATCATTTCAAACTAAACATAAGGAGGACAACGAAATGAAAATGAAAAAATTTATCAATGATCCAACAGCTTTAACAAAGGAAACACTAGAAGGTTTAGCAGTAGCGAATCCAGATATCTTGACCTTACAACCAAACAATTTGGTCGTAAATAAAAAACTAGCTGATGCAGATCGCGTAACGGTAGTAACACTTGGTGGTGCAGGGCATGAACCAGCACTTTCTGGATTTGTAGGGGAAGGTATGGTTGATATTTCCGTTGTAGGTGATGTGTTTGCCGCACCAGGACCACAAGCTTGCTTGGAAGCGATTCGTCAAGCAGACAAAGGGAAAGGGGTCTTGTTTGTAGTGTTAAACCATGCAGGGGACATGTTAACAGCAAACTTAACGATGAAAGAAGTAGCAAAAGCAGGACTCAATGTTCGTAAAGTGGTAACACAAGAAGATGTAGCGAATGCACCGCGAAGTAACAGTGATGATCGCCGTGGTTTGGTTGGATGTATTCCAACGTATAAGATTGCAGCTGGGGCTGCACATGCTGGACATGATTTGGATACGGTAGCCAACATTACACAAAGCTTTGCTGATAATATGGCAACCCTAGCGGTAGCAGTACGTGGAGCAACGCATCCTGCAACCGGTAGTGTGATTGCTGAGCTTGGTGATGATGATATGGAAATCGGTATGGGACAACATGGAGAAGGTGGTGGAGGTCGTCAACCTTTGAAAACAGCAAATGAAACAGCTGAAATTATGTGTGATTACCTCATCAATGATTTGAGTTTAACATCTGGAGAACAAGTAATGTTAGTCATTAACGGTACCGGAGCAACAACCTTAATGGAACAACTCATCGTTTACCGCCACTGTGTAATGTATTTAAAAGAAAAAGGAATTGAAGTAGTTGCGAATCATGTTGGTGAATTGTTAACGGTGCAAGAACAAGCAGGATTCCAAATGTTTATGGGACGTATGGATGATGAAAAGGTTGGGTATTGGAACGCACCATGTAATACACCATACTTCAAACGTTAGGGGCACATTATGGCAGAACAAGGTGGGAACAAAGAAGCTAAAAACTATTATTTGGATCAAGTAGTGAAGCCACAAGGCTATCATGTCAAAGGGATGGAACATCAAGATTGGGGAATGAAAGATCGACTCTCTCGTATCTTCAATCCAAAATCTGGAAGAACGGTGATGTTGGCTTTTGATCATGGTTATATCATGGGTTCAACATCAGGATTGGAACGATTGGATCTTATCCTACCGGAGTTGATTCCGGAAGTGGATTGTATTATGGGGACGCGTGGAGCGATACGCTCCTGCGTTGCACCACATTTCAACAAGGCGGTAGCACTGCGTTGCTCAGCTGGTTCTAGTGTGTTGGATGATGATATGAGCCATGAAGTGATTGGTGTGGATATCGAAGATGCGATACGTATGAATGCAAGTTGTATGGCAATCCAAACCTTTATTGGTGCCTCTGGTCAAAAGTCGAGTATCGATAATTTAGTTAAGACAATTGATCAAGGAAATCGCTATGGAATTCCAACGCTTGGAGTGGTAGCAGTTGGAAAAGAAATGGAACGTACAACAAAATTTTTCCTCTTAGCAACAAGAATGCTAGCTGAATTTGGAGCTCAAATTATCAAAACTTACTATTGTGAGGATTTTGAAAAAGTAGTCGCTGCCTGCCCAGTTCCTCTTGTTGTAGCTGGTGGAAAAAAATTACCAGAAGATCAAGCATTAACATTAGTTTATAACGCGATACAGGCAGGAGCAGCAGGTGTTGACATGGGACGCAACATCTTCCAGTCAGAATGTCCAATCGGTATGGCGAAAGCCATAGCGAAAGTCGTACATGAAGATTATACGGATGAGCAAGCCTATCGCTATTATTTAGAAATAAAAAAAGAACTCGATTCTTAAAAGGAGAACACTTGTGAAATTTTCGAAATTTATCATCATTCCGATTATGATTGCAGCGCTTGCCTTTACCTTGCAAGCAGTCGATCAAGCAATCGCTTCTTTATTTCAACCTGCAAACGTCGGGTTTGGTTGGATAGCCTTCCAAGCTTGGGCGATGTATTTCTTAGCAGGTTGTGATATCAAAGGTGGAGTTAAAAGCTTTTTGGGTTATGTAAGTGGAGTTGCTGCTAGTATTGCGATTATGAGTTTAGGTGGTGTATTCGCATCCCTTGGTTATTGGGCATTACCTGTAGCGGTCTTTATCGTTGTAATTCCTGTGATTAGTTTGGAAAAAGTAAAATGGTTTGATTTGGTTCCTGCAACATTTGTAGGTGCGGGAGCATTCTTTGGATTTATGAGCTATATCCCTGATGCAACATTTAGTAATGCAACCATAGTAATTTTGGCTTATTGCTTGATTGGATTGTTGTATGGATTTGTAACAGTAACCCTTCGAACAAAATACGAAGCAAGTCTTGTGAAAGAACCAGTGACTTCACATCAAGAAGTTACAGAATAGGAGGAAACAATGGAGTTTATGCACATTGGTGCACCGGTTAATAAACCGATGCCAAATGAAGTATATAATGAAGGAATGAAAGTTTGGATTGCAGAACCGGATCATGATCACTTTAAATTTGAATATTTACGATTTGATGATGATAGTTGGTTGGCAAAAGAAATCCAAACGCAAACACACATTGCAGTTAAAGTAGATAGTGTAGATGCTGCACTTGCAACATGTGAAAAAGTATTGTTAGAACCTGTGGCAGTGAATGAAGCGTGTACGATTGCGTTTGGGTTGCGACATGGTGTTGTTATGGAGTTTATGCAATTAAGTGAATAAAGTACACAAAACGGGTCTTAAATATGCCCGTTTTTTTGTTGTTATTGGGTTTTGATTTACGTGTGAAAGACTGTGAGGTCTGAATTGACTTTTAGAAGGAAGGTGCTAGGATAGGAGCAATAACAATGTAATAGGAAACGGTAGCTAACGTTTTAGCTACAACTATGAAACTTAGGAGATCGTAATATGAATGCACAAGAACAAACAATACAAGGGTTATATGAACATGCGCAAAATCCAAAAGAAATGGAACGCATGCATCACTGGTTGAATGAACTGTTAGGTCAAGAAGGTAAACTGTATTCCATTCCGAGTATGACTATGATCGGCTATTATTTTATGCCATATCAAAAAGCTACCTATCCAATGATTGCGCTAGCTCCACAAAAAAATCATATTGGTCTTTACGTGATGGCATGGGAAAAAGAGCAAAGTGTGTTGGAAAAATATCAACAATACTTTCCAAAAACAATGATGGGAAAAGGTTGTATCAGAATTAAAAATTGGGAAAAAGTGGATCAAGAAACACTAAAACAATTGATATTAGAGGCAAAAAGTATCTTAGAATCACAACAATAATGTCGAAGAGAGGCATAGGAAATAGTGGGTATTACACATATCGATAAACAAAATATGAAATAAAAATAAAAAACTTTGGAAAATGTATTGACCTTTTTTTGAATATCGTGTATTATTACATCCTGTCAGCGAGTTACTCACTGGCGGAACATTTTCCTGGGGGTTTAGCTCAGTTGGGAGAGCATCTGCCTTACAAGCAGAGGGTCAGCGGTTCGAGCCCGTTAACC
>JBOFMT010000131.1:0-1557 GCA_051658525.1 Erysipelotrichaceae bacterium
AAATACTAGGAGGCATTATGAACGTAGTTAAAACTAAAATAGAAGGTTTATTGGTTATTGAACCTAAAGTATTTGGAGATCACCGTGGGTGGTTTATGGAATCGTATAACCAAGAAGCATTCAATGCAGCAACAAATACAAATCTTATCTTTGTCCAAGATAATCAATCGTTCTCAGCGAAAAAAGGAACCCTTCGAGGTTTACATTATCAGTTGAATCCTGCAGCGCAAACAAAATTGATTCGCTGTACACGCGGTCGGATTTTTGATGTTGCAGTAGATATTCGTAAAAACTCTCCAACCTATGGTGAATGGTTTGGTTTGGAACTGAGCGAAGAAAATAAAAAACAATTGTTAATACCACAAGGATTTGCACATGGATTTATGACATTAGAAGAAAACTGCGAAGTACAATATAAAGTAGATTGCTTATACAATCAAGCATGTGATCGTGGGATCAGATGGAATGATCCAACTATCAATGTTAAATGGTCACTGGATGTAGAACCCGTGATTTCGGCAAAAGATGAAGTTGCTCCATATTTTGTGGATGCAGATAATAATTTCGAGGTGAAACAATGAAAGTACTAGTAACGGGATACAATGGTCAATTGGGTTATGATGTTGTGAAGCAATGTAAGCTTCACGGGATTACTGCTTTAGGTATTGATAAAGAAGATTTAGATATTACAGATGATCAAGCGGTAAGATGTTTTATGATGGAGTATCAACCGACGCACATGATTCACTGTGCAGCATATACAGCTGTTGATCGTGCTGAGGATGATGTTGAGGTTTGCACACGTGTTAATGTATTGGGAACCAGATATATTGCTGAAGTTTGTAAAGAGTTAAAGATTCCGATGATGTACTTTAGTACTGACTATATATTTGATGGCGAAGGAACACTTCCATTTGAAGTAGATTCAGTTGTACAACCAAAAAGTGTTTATGGAAAAACAAAGTATGAAGGAGAATTGGAAGTTCAACAACGGTTGACAGACTACTGGATTCTTCGAATTTCATGGGTATTTGGTGAAAATGGAAACAACTTTATCAAAACGATGTTGCGTTTAAGCGAAACAAAAACAGAATTGAATGTGGTAAATGATCAAATTGGTTCTCCAACCTATACCTTGGATGTTGCTAAATTGGTAGTTGCTATGTTACAAAAAGAATCTTATGGTGTATATCATGTGACCAATGAAGGATTTACGGATTGGGCTACCTTTGCTCGTTATATTTTTGAAGTAGCGAAAAAAGATGTAGTAGTTCATGGTATCCCTTCAAGTGAATATCCTACAAAAGCAATAAGGCCAATGAATTCTCGTATGAGCAAACAAGCATTGATTAATCAAGGTTTTGATTTATTACCAACCTGGCAAGAAGCTGTAAAATCGTATATTACTTTACTATTAGAGGAGAAAAACAATGACTAAAATTTTAATTACCGGTGGAGCTGGTTTTATTGGTGGAAACTTTGTCCACTATATGGTAGAGACCTATCCAAACTATGATATTGTATGTCTGGATTTATTAACGTATGCAGGAAATCTAG
>JBOFMT010000132.1:0-1072 GCA_051658525.1 Erysipelotrichaceae bacterium
AAATCAGTAGCTTTGTTCAAATATCCACGCGTTCCTTCGGATAAGCCGTGACCTCTTTGATCATAGCGCAATACCGAAATCTCATTGGCATTGAAAAAAGCGGTTAACTCATCATAGCGACGATGGTGCTCAGCTAAGCCATGGACAATGACAACCATTGCACGGGGATTGTTTACCCCATCGACACGGTAATATAGGTTGGTACCATCAAAACTTTTCATCTTTCCTGTTTGAATCATAACCATCCTCCTTTTTTTTCAGTATAACATAAAATGAAAAAAAGGATGCGTTAACATCCTTAGTCTAAAAATTCAATCAATACATCGTGCAACATATGCATGCCACGCGTCGTTGTTTTGAGGTTACCGTTTTCAAGTATGAGCCATCCTTGTTTTACACCATGCGCAATCACATCCGCTTTGGTTTGCAGTAAGTCAACATGGAAGCGTTGTTGAAAACGCTGTAAATCAATACCGAAGCACGTACGCAATTGCATCATCAAGGCTTCAAAGCTTTGTTCACTTAAGCTTAAGGTAGTCACTTCTTGTTGGCGTTCCCCTTTGGCATAAAGATCCAAACGAGGAAGATTAGTAAAACGCGTATTTCCAATTTTCCCAGATGCTCCCGGTCCAATCGCATCAAAGTCATCATAGTTCCAATAAGCAAGATTGTGCTTGGAATACGACTTATTTCTTGCAAAGCTTGAGATTTCATAATGTTCAAATCCTGCTTTGCTAAGTACTGCGATTGCTAAGTCATAACAATCCGCTTCCAAATCTTCTTCTACTTTTCCTAGATGTTGACGACCAAAAGCAGAATGTTCTTCAATGGTAAGTGCATACAAGGAGATATGATCAATCTCAAGCGCAGTTGCTAGCTCTAAATCCGCTTCCCAATCCGCAAGGCTTTGGGTTGGTAAGCCATACATCAAATCAATACTAATCCGATCGAGTCCCGCTGCATGAATCTGGGCAATCATTGCTTTGATATCCATATTTTGTGAGCGATGAATGAGTTGTTGGAGGCTAGGTTTAAAACTTTGTACCCCCAAAGAGATACGGTCGACTCCATA
>JBOFMT010000133.1:0-9904 GCA_051658525.1 Erysipelotrichaceae bacterium
GAATAAGTTGTGTGATGGCATTCATCAATCCGGTATTCATTACTATAAAAAATGCAATTAACTATTGATTATTGTAATGTGTAAAATTATCTGTACCACAAGTGAATACTAAAGGAGTTAGATCAATATGAAAAAAACATATAATAAACTAATACGTGATCGTATTGTTGAAATCATTGAAGCGGATGGAAAAACAGCAACGACTCGAGTCTTGCAGGATGAAGAGTATGAAACGTACTTATTTGAAAAAATGAACGAAGAATTAGCAGAATTCAAAGCGGATAAAAATATTGAAGAATTGGCTGATGTTATGGAAGTTTTATTGGCACTTGCTAAGCTTTATAATTTACATTTGGAAGATTTAGAACCAATCCGACTAGCGAAAAGAGAAAAGAATGGTGGTTTTGATCAACGCTTAGTATTGTTAGAGGTTGATGATGCAAGACAGTAATGCGATATTGAATCGCTATGGGTATTATTTAAATAAAACAGTAAATCTTTCTGATAGTTTTCAAGTAGCTGTTTATCGTAAAGAAAATGAAAAAGAGGTTGAGTATGTATTGCTTGACCATTTTTTTGTGGAAGAAGGAAAGCCGGTCTTTGATTATTCAAAATATACATTAATGCAAAATGAATTGATGTCACAAAGTGCAACCCTTTATCGCTTTGTAGGCAACGATACACTTTTTTCAAAGGTAACCTCACTCTTTGAAGAAAGTGAACAAAACTTAGATCAAACCAAGCACATTTATCGTGATCAAACCTACCAAGATGTTTCACCTGCAGAACACCAATTTGAACTGCGTTTTGAAGAAACCTATGGTAGTGAGTATTTGATAGCACTTGAGCGTGAATATCCGCTAATAGATCTAGAAAACCGAAATGGATTTATTGATTACGTTATTGAAACAAAACGTGGACTAATTGGCTTTGAAGTCAATGGTGTTAGCTATCATCATCCCTTAATAATTGGAATCGAGCGATATCAAAAACAACTCGATAAACAAAATGCTGCAATGAAGAGCGGTATTAAAATGTATCGTTTTTCTTCAAATGACACATTATTTAAGGAAAAAATGCAGGAGCAGTTATTACTCTACATTGGTGCTAAACATACAATTATAGCTAGATCCCTCATCGAACAAAGACGAGGATATACGTTATATGAACACCAAGCGGATACGATTGATACGTTAAAAAAGAACTTTGCAAATGGTGATAAAGCAGCCTTAGTTGTTTTGCCTACAGCTTCAGGAAAGTCTACGATTGTAGAAGAGTTGATACTTGATATGTTGCTAGAGGATAAGCATGCTCGTATTGCAATTTTGGCCCCAAATACTGCGATTATTGAAGATTGGAAACGTCGTATTTTCAGACTAGAAACTATGACAATGCAAAAAATGGATGGAATTGAAGTACTGTCTTATCTAGCCTTTCATAAAACAAGACAAAGTAAACAGCCGACCTATTATCAAGCTATCTTTATGGATGAGGCACACCATGCAGTTGCCTCCACTATGCGAAAAACATTACAATATTATAATCCCAAGCGACTGGTTGGTATTACAGCAACACCAGAGCGCATGGACAAACAACGTTTAGAAGAAGTATTTGGAACCTACCAGAGTGACCTAAGTTTACAAGAAGCAATGGAGCAAGGTATGATTGCACAAGCTAGAGTGTATCGCATTGAGACCAATCTTGATTTAAGTGAAGTTCGATATAATGGTAAATCTTATGTTAATGCTGATTTGGAACGGGCTATCCGGGTAGAATCCAGAAATCATCTTATCGTAAGTGTATTAGAACACTATTTTAAACAAGACACTATGCAAAATAAGAAGGGGTTAATCTTTTGTGTCAATGTAGCTCATGCGAAAGAGATGGAACGGTGCATGCGAGCTGCTGGATTTGATGCTCGTGCTGTCTTTGGTGGTGATAAAAAAAGTAAAGAGTATATCCAAGGCTACCAGCATGGAGATTCTCCAAAATTCTTATGTAGCTGTAATCTCGTATCTGAAGGCTGGGATGCACCAGATACGCAGGTGCTAGTAATGGCTAGACCTACCATGTCTAAAGTTCTATACTTACAACAACTTGGTAGAGGCTTACGCAACTATCCTGGCAAAGAAGCTGTTTATGTTTTTGATGTAGTAGATACTTATGGAGCTTTATTGAAACCATTTTCTACCCATGCCATCTTCCAACAGGAAAACTATGTTCCTATGGGCAATATCTTAACGAGGTATCAAATTGGAGATATGATTCATTTAGAGGGTTTGGTTGAAAGGGTAGAAAAGATTCAACCTGTTGATATTCATAGTTTTGAAGATCTCTATAGTACATATTTAAGTGAAGAAGAATTTGCTCGAATCCTGTATATTGATACGAATACCTTAAAGAATTGGGTGAAAAAAGGGGAGATAGAACCTAATCTTCGATTACCATTTGGAAATCGCATGATCTCGATGTTTCATCCTGATCAAGTACAAGAAATAAGAATACTAAAAGGACTAGAAATACATGATGAGTCAACATTACGAGTCGATTTTATTTCGTTTGCTAAAGAGTATAGTTATAGTTATAGCTTTAAGATGATTTTTATGTTAGCTTTGCTTTCTGTAGTAGATTTAAACGGAGAAGCAGATATAAAAGAAGTATTGGCTTTATACCAAACTTTTTATCTTGAAAGAATCTCGCTAGGGTTACAAGTAGATCGCGAAAGTTGTGTGTATACAAAAACGTACTTAGAAGATACAAAGCAATTACAAAAAAGTATG
Source organism: Erysipelotrichaceae bacterium (assembly GCA_051658525.1). Taxonomy (GTDB): domain Bacteria; phylum Bacillota_I; class Bacilli_A; order Erysipelotrichales; family Erysipelotrichaceae; genus JBOFMT01. The sequence continues at coordinate 2,781 of JBOFMT010000133.1, forward strand.
TTGGAAAATCCATTTGAAAAGTTTGAACGTAAACATTTCATTATGTATAGCAAAGAGTTAGGTAAAATTGATGTACATCCGATGCTATGGTCGATGCTTACTCGTGACGATATTCAAGAAATAAAGGATGGATTGATTAAAAACTTAGAACAATACTATCAAGCAATGGGTGGTGTTCAAGATATATCATGGTTAATAGGGGGAAAAGAAAATGAAACAAAATTATTATGATAAGCATGCACAAGCATATTATGAAAAGAGTAAAGATACAGACCTAAGTCCAATATGGGATCGCTTTACAGCCTTACTAGAATCCAATGCAACTATATTGGATGCTGGTTGTGGTGTAGGAAGAGATAGTAAACACTTTCTAGATTTAGGATATGAAGTAGATGCTTTTGATAGTTCCAAAGCTATGGTTGAATATGCTGGTAGCATGACTGGAATCAAAGTTCAACATACTAGTTTTCAGGACTTTCAAGCGGTAAAGAAATATGATGGTATTTGGGCGTGTGCTAGTCTTTTACATGTACCTAGAGAAGAATTAACGGCTGTTGTATCAAAATTAAGTTCTATACTGAAAGATGGTGGTATATTCTATGCCTCATTCAAAGAAAGTGAATCTGACTTTACGGATGGAGAGCGTTTGTTTACAGGATTTACGATGGAGGCTTTACAACGATTACTTGTTGGGATAGAAGATTTAGAAATCATCGATTCCTGGAGAAGTGGTGATGCGTTAGCTAACCGTGAATCGGTTGTTTGGTTGAATGTCTTATGTCGTAAAAAACAAAAAGAAACGAAAGTGAAAATAACGTATCAAGTGAAATTGAGTATAGATGGGGAAGAAGAAATATTGGAAGAAGTCTTTGCTACAAGAGAAGATGCAGAGAAATATGGACACTTTATGATAAAAACTATGACAAATGAAGTTGATGAAGAAGGGCTTTCGACAGATATGTATTTCGATGTAGTTAAAATAAAGAACTCATAGTAAATCGGTTGTATATAACCTCAATCAATTATGTTAATTACCTATAAAATATGGTAAAATAGTATAAATGTGAGGTAGCATATGGCAATAAAAACACCTGTATTATCTAAGTTATTAAGAGTAATTAATGCTGGCGGTAAAAAAGATGGAAACTATGAGATTGCGAAAGCAATGTTGGATTTATATCATGAGATACCAGCTATGACAATCCATGAAGTAGCAGATCGCTGTTATGTATCATCCGCTTCTATTTCAAGATTTATTCGCATGCTAGGATATGATACTTATATTGATTTTAAACGTGAATGTAGTAGTGCGATTGGAATCGATGCGGATTATTCAAAGTCGGTAATCAAGGCAAAGAAGGAAGATTTATCTCCTATCTTTACTCGATATACAAACAATGTAATTGAGAATATTGGATTTACGTTAGACCATATAGATTATGCACAGTTGAATCGCATTTGTGAACAAGTATATCATGCGAAAGATGTGGCATTCTTTGGTTTAGAGTTTGCTACCTTAATTGGTCAACACTTTCAAATTAAAATGGCAAGTTTAAATAAATTTGTAAAGCTTGGTATTAGTTATGAAGAACAAATCGCGATTGCGCAAAGTTTACAAGATGGTGCTGTAGTCATTGTTGTATCGTTAGAAGGCGGGTATTTTTATCGAAGCGATGAGGTTATGAAAATATTAAAAGCTAAAAATATCACACTCATTGCCTTTACGATGAATGAACACTTGAAAGTAGCAAAAGAGGTTGATGAGATTATCATTTGCAACAAGCACAATAGTGATACGGAGGGAAGAATTTCTATTTTATATATTATGGAACTATTTTTAATGTATTATGCAATCAATTATCAAATGATTAGCTAATAATTTCATATTATGAAATTAACCAGGGAATGTTGTAACTCCTTGGTTTTTTTTGTAGACAAAGAAAAATAATACCAATGCTATACTACAAGTAGAAAGAGGGGATTTAGAGATGAAGAAGAGTAAAGTTCCAGAAACCTTCTATTGGGGTGCCTCTACGAGTGCATTTCAAGTAGAGGGTGGAAGACACGAAGGTGGAAAAGGAATTGCCACAACCGATGTTCGAAATGTTCCAAGTGGAAAAGCGGATTCTTCGATTGCTAGTGATCACTATCACCACTATGAAGAGGATATCCTACTTATGAAGGAATTAGGTATCAACATGTACCGGTTTTCTTTTTGTTGGTCAAGGATTATGCCGGATGGAGTGCATGTAAATCCAGAAGGAATTGCTTTTTATAAGAACATTGTTCGCTTGTGTAAGACACATGGAATTGAACCGTTTCCAACCTTGTACCATTTTGAAATGCCACAAGCATTGGTCGATGCTTATGGGGGATGGAAACATCGCAACTGTGTGGATGCCTTTGTAAGTTATGCTACCCACTGTTTTCATGCATTTCAAGATGATATCTCAATGTGGGGGACCATTAACGAACAGTTGATTGCAACCGCAGCGGCGGATTTAAATGGGAATAAAGAAGGAACAATGGAAGAAAAGATGCGTTACATGTATCAAATGAGCTACCATATGTCCTTAGCAGAAAAACTTACCATCAAGGCATTTCGTAAGATTATTCCAAATGGAACTATTGGTCCAGTAGTTTCCATGCAAGTAGTCTATCCAATGACACCTGCACCAAGTGATATCTTAGCTGCGAAAGATGCACAAGATTTTTTGATGCATATGTTTCTTGATATGTCAGTAGAAGGTCGTTATCCAAATCGTGTGATTCAATATTTAAAAGAAAAAAAGTTGTTTCCAACAATGGAAGCAGGAGATGAAGAGATACTAAAGACCTATCGTCCTGATTTGATTGGGATTAACTACTATGCTAGTACTTGTATTCGACAAAAACTAGAAACAGATGATAATTCAAAACTTCCACCATTTTATCGTAATGATCTTTTTATCTTAGGTAAAAACAACCATATTGAAAAGACAAAATGGATGGAGTTTGGTATTGACCCTCTTGGATTATATATTGGAATTAGAGATATTGTAGAACGGTATCAATTACCAGTGATTATTACAGAAAATGGATTGGCATACAGTGATGAGCTTGTAGATGGAAAAGTTCATGATCCGTATCGTATTGCTTATTTAGAAGAACATGTCAATATCTGCTATCGATTATTGGAAGAAGGATACCCACTCTTAGGGTATTGTCCTTGGTCTTTACTAGATTTGGTAAGTTCTCATCAGGGTTTTTCTAAACGCTATGGTTTGATCTATGTTGATCGTAGTGATCTAGATCCGAAGGAATGTAAAAGAATTCCGAAAGATAGTTATTATTGGTATCAAAATCTAATCAAACAACACAAAGGAGGCTATCACAATGAATAAGTTTATCACATTTATGGAAAAGTACTTTATTCCAGTAGCAAATGTTATTTCAGAGAATAAGTATCTAAAAGCAATTAGTACCGGTTCCATGTCGTTACTAGCTATCATCATGTTGGGTTCGATCTTTACAGTCATTGGTTCATTTACTTGGGAACCATATCAGCTCTTCTTAACCAATACAGGATTGGTTGAAATAATTAGTGTTGTACCTAAGTTTACCATTGACTTATTAGCACTTTATATGGCTTTTTCTGTTGCATATAACGGAGCACAAATTTTTGGCATTGAGAAAAAAGCCATGAATGTAGGGTTAATTTCTCTTGTTTCTTTCTTGTTGTTATCACCACTCAATACGACTGCACTGCAAGGTTCTACCTTCTTGGATGCATCTTATTTAGGAGCAAGAGGTGTCTTTGTAGCCTTAATTGTTGGTATTGTTACAACAAAAATTATGGAATTCTTCATTAAGAAAAACTATACGATCAAGCTTCCAGAGGGTGTACCTGTTATGGTAACCAATTCGTTTGAAGCATTGTTACCTGCCGTTACGGTTGTCTTGTTCTTTTCAATGGTTAAATTTGGTTTTGCACATACAAGTTATGAAACGCTCAATAGCTTTATTTACCAAATGTTACAAACACCATTACAAGCACTTACTGGAAATATCTTCTCCTTCTTAATTCTAATTATTGTTGCACAGTTGTTATGGTTCTTTGGTATTCATGGTTCTATGACGGTATTACCGATTTTATTCCCTATATTCTTAGGGTTCTTAGCGGAAAACTCTGCAGCTGTAGCTGCTGGTCAAGTAGCTCCAAATCCAATTAATTTTGGTCTATATGATTTAGCTTGTTTGGGTGGATGTGGGGCAACCATTGGTTTGGTTATCGTTATGTTCTTCTTCTCTAAATCCAAACGTTACAAAGCATTTTCAAAGATTGTCTTACCATGTGGTTTGTTTGGTGTCAATGAACCAGTCGTATTTGGAATGCCATTAATGCTTAATGTTGTAATGTTGATTCCATTCCTACTCACACCAGTGATCATTGTAAGTCTTGGCTATGTATTGATTCAAATGGGTATTATTACACCAACCATTGGAATTTTAGGAGCAGGATCATTACCACCATTTGTACACGGCATTGTACAGGGAAGTTTCTCTTTTGGTGTTTATGAAATCTTTGCTACGGTAATCTCTATGGCAATCTACTATCCATTCTTCAAAGTTCTGGATAATCAAGCGGTAAAAGAAGAAGCGCTGTTAGAGGTTTCCATGCCAGAAGTACAAGAAGATCCAACGGCGGTAGCGGAAGGGAGATTAAAAGAAGCGTAAAGCTTCTTTTATTGTTATGAGTATGTTAGATATATTTCAATATCCAGATATTAGCTTTCCCAAAGGTTTTTTATGGGGAGCAGCCACAGCTGGGATGCAAGTGGAAGGTTCCAACTCTTCGTATCACGATGATGAAGAGCTTGCACCAAAATTTGCGTATGGTGGGATCCCGTATGTTAAACCAGAATTAACATGTAATAGTTTTGTACAGTTTGAAGATGATATCGCTCTATTAAAAGCAATGCATTTAACCTGTTATCGTATGTCAATTGAATGGTCGAGAATTGAACCGGAAGAAGGAAAATATGATGAAGGGGCAATACAGCACTATAGACGTGTACTAGAGCGATTACAAGAGGAAAAAATAAAGGTTTGTTTAACCTTGCACCATGTATCCCATCCTGTTTGGTTTCATAAAAAAGGGGCTTTTCAAACGATGGATCAAATGGAGGATTGGAAACGATACCTGCATTATGTTGTTCCCATCTATGCGAAGTATGTTGATTTTTGGCTTGTTTTAAATGAACTTAATTTGGTTTTTGAATATGATGTGCAGGAGCGTATCAATATGTTGCAATATCATGCAGTTGGATATCATATTGTTAAGGAATATTCAGACAAACCAGTAAGTTCTACCATTTCTTTTTCGATTAAAGAGCCAATGCGTGGTAGTTATGATCGTGCGGATCGTGTATTGGCTGATTATATTGATTACATGGAAAATGAATTTTTTATCCATGCGATAAAAACGGGTGAAATTGTCATGCCATACCATGATGTAATCAAAGTTCCAGGTTTAAAGGATAGTTGTGATTTTTGGGCACTAAACACCTATATTCGTCAACTAATCAACAGTAGAAGTAAACATGTTCGCTTTGATCAATACCAAGCATCAAGGTTTAATGCATTACCACAACCATTTTTTACGGAAGAAATATGTCCTGAGATTATGTATAAAATGTTGCATCGATTTCAAGACCGACCTATCATGATTACGGAAAATGGTATTGCGGTAAGTGATGATCGTATTCGTATTGTTTATATTTCTGCCATGTTACAAGCGATGAAACAAGCTATGGATGATGGTATTAAAGTATGGGGATACTTACACTGGAGCTTAATGGATAATTGGGAGTGGGGAAGTTATCATCCTACCTTTGGTTTAGCAAGTGTTGATTTAAACACCTTTGAACGTACACTTAAGCCAAGTGGGTATTTCTATGGTGAAATAGCAAAAGCGAATGCATTAACTCAAACGCTGATTCGTAAACATCTAGACGTATTGCCATCAATCATCAATCGTTAAGGTAATATGCTATCAAGTAGTAAATACAGAAAAAGGTTCTTTCTAATGGGTAGAAAGAACCTTTTTTGTTACCCTTTCTCTTTCCAAGAATCTAATGTATTGACTATGCAGAGAAAGAAGGAAGTGTGAATATGAATTGAAAAGGTAGTCAAATCATAGTTCACGGATGGAATAGGATGACGTTGGATAATCGTTGTCAGTCCATTGTATTCAATTGTGCCAAGGGTACAAATGTGATAATATGTGAATAGATACACAACTATTAAGTGAGAAAGAAGGTATTTATGATTGTAAAAGTTTTATTTTCAGATGAGGATATGATTCGGCTTACCAATATGGCTTCTACTAATGCAATGAGTGTACAGGATTATATTCGTTTTGTTTCTTTGGGTATTCCAAAACCAGAAAAGTTTACAGTTGAAGTTGCTGTTACTAGAGCATTGGAGCTGTTTGGGGATGAGGTTAATCCATGGACACTACCTGATGTATATGGAGCTGATTGGAAAGAATTAGAATCAAGAAAAACTGGGGCTTTCGGTAAGCGTTTTTATAATCATATTATGGAAAATGATACTGGAATTGTATTTATGGGAATGAAAAATGATGGAAGTAGAGCTACATATAAAGTAGAAAAATAGATAATAGTATTATCTCCTATCACAATAATTTGCATATGAAGATCAAAAGCCGATATAAACCAAACAAAGGTTGCATAGTTTTATATTTGCGGTTTGTTTTATTTTTTTTAAATGGATGAATTTGTAATCAGGATATTGAACTAAAGGAGCTCAAATATGGTTGATATTAGTGAAACGTACTTAGAAAGTGAACGATTATGCCTTCGTGCTTGGAAAGAAGATGACTTAGATGATTTCTATACGTATGCAAGTATTGAAGGTGTTGGGGAAATGGCTGGATGGAAACATCACGAGAATAAAGCGGAAACAAAAAAAATCTTAAGGATGTTTATCAATGATAAGAATTGCTTTGCTATTGTATTAAAAGCCACCAATACCGTAATTGGCTCAATAGGATTACATACTTCTTGGAGTGAACTACATGCATCTTATCAACATCTAAACTGTAAGGAAGTTGGTTATGT
>JBOFMT010000134.1:0-4042 GCA_051658525.1 Erysipelotrichaceae bacterium
GATCATCTAAGATGACAAGACTCACTTCACTTTGTTTATTCGTCGTTCTAGTTAGCATAAGGTCCTCATTTCTGATACCTATATTTTACCATTTATACTACTTTGACTTCCAGATAAAATAAAAACTGCCGATAATTTGGTTATCGACAGTCTGAAATAGACCATTAGGTCTATTTTTTTGTTATTTAGGAAATCGTAGGTGGAAGCGAGTACCATTTGTTGCATCACTTTCCACTTGCAACGTGATGTGTAAAGAAGATGCGATATTTTTTGCTATCGCAAGTCCTAATCCATAACCATCATCATGTCTTGCTTTGTTTACTCGATAAAAACGGTCGAATAGATGAGGTAAGTCCTCAGTCGGGATGACATCACCATGATTGATCATGGTTAGTTGTCGTACATTGCCTTTGTTTTGCCAAACGAGTTCAATTGTTGTGTGCTCATAGCTGTACTTCACAGCATTGTCCATGAGAATTTGTAAGAGTTGTAACAATTGCGCATAGTGTGACATGACTTTGAGAAAATCGGGTATGTTTGTTTGAATTTGAATTGATTTTTCATAAGCGATAGGTTCAAAACGTAATAAGAGCTCTTCCACCACATCGACGAGTACAATCGAGCTGCGTTGTGGTTTACTTGGTTCCAAATCGGTTTTGGCCTGAACTAACATTTGATCAAGAAGTGTCTTCATTCCCAATGCAACTTCTTGGTTACTATCAAGCCATTGGGCTTGTGCTGCAATTGTGTCATTGGGGTGAGAACGTAAGATATTATTGTTAGCAAGGAGTACTGTTAATGGTGTTTTTAATTCGTGTGAGGCATCAGCAACAAATTGACGTTGCTGTTTCCATGCTTTTTCAATGGGGCGAACGGCAAAGCCTGCAAGCCAAGCACTAATGGCAATAAGAATAATTAAAAAGATGATGTAGAGGGTGATGCTGACGATAACATTAGATTGCAAACTATTGTTTAATGCAAGCGTACTAGCAAATGAGATGACATAACGATCGTTATACGTGATTTTATAATACATTAAGTCTTGATTTGGTATCATTCCACTGTTTTTTGTTTGTACAATGGCATAAGCACTAACTGTTTCTAACATACCCATTTCAATGCTAGCGTTGTTTTCAATCGTTTTGGTGATGTTACCATCCAAATCAATAACAACACTAACTGAGGAAGGGATCGCGAAAGGTTCATATTTGCCATTTGGTACCCCAATGTTAGGTTTGCTTGGGGGAATGGAGCTTGCGCTTTGTTGGGCATTTTGCTTTAACCCGTTCATCAGCTTATTTTTTTCAACTTGGTAGGCATTGATACAAAATATTGAGAATACAATAAAGAGGACAATGCTAACGAGTGCAACGTTGATTACAATGATTTTATTTCTTAGTTTTCGTAACATCGCTTTCCTCCAATCGATACCCTTGTTTTTTTATCGCAACAATCCTTGTAGTAGAGCCAACAAAGCTTAATTTTTTTCTTAAAAATGAAATATAGGCTTCTACATTACTATCAGTTGCTTCACTATCCCATCCCCAAACTTTCACAATCATTTCTTCTTTCGATAAGATGAAATGCGGTTTTGCTAATAATAACTTTAAGATTTCAGCTTCTTTATAATTAAGTGCGACTTGTTTTTCCTTGCAAACTAACAAGGATTCATTGGTGTAGAAGCGAAGATCATGAAAACTTTGCTCGTCGCGTACCACATCTTCTTTTCTACGAGCAAGTGCACGAACACGTGCTAGTAATTCTTCTGGAGCAAATGGTTTTGTCATATAATCATCTGCTCCTTGATCGAGTCCCATAACTTTATCAGGAATTTGATCTTTTGCACTTAACATCAAAATTGGTGTATTCAAACCTTTAGCACGTAGGGCATTCGCTACTTCATATCCATTCATTCCCGGTAGCATGATATCAAGAATAATCAGATCATAGGCATCATTACTACCTAATTCAAACCCAAGTATACCCGTGTTTGCTACATCAACTTGATATTTTTGTTGGATTAAAATTTGTTTTAAGGCATTTCCAAGATGTTTTTCATCTTCTACAACCAAGATATACATAGCGTTACATCCTTTCTTGTTGTCTCTATTGTAACCAATTTAGCTAAAAAAATCCTAAAAAAAATATCGTTTCAGCTTTTTTTAAGGTTTGAGCTTTATGATTAGGGTGTGGACAAGAAAAAAGGAGTTGATTAGATGAGTTACCAACAAGTGTTTGAGCGTAGTGAAAAGAAATACGTGATCAGTAAAAAAGCAAGGGATGTGTTATTAGAGCGTATTGCGATGCACATACAAGCAGATATCTATGGTTGTTATACCATCTGTAATTTATATTTTGATACACAGGAGTTTCAAATGATTCGTAATTCCATGGAAAAACCAATTTATAAAGAAAAATTGCGATTACGGAGTTATGGTACGCCCAATGATACCTCAACGGTATTCTTGGAGCTAAAGAAAAAGTTTAATGGTGTCGTATATAAACGAAGAGAAACGATGACGCTATCACAGGCGAAACAATATATTGATGATGGAGATGGGGCTAGTGATTCTCAAATCCAACATGAAATTGATCAAGTTAGAAATCAGTATGATAATTTGCATCCAGCAGTCTATATATCCTATGATCGAAGTGCTTATATGGGAAACGAAGATTCAAGTTTACGGATTACATTTGATACCAATATCTTATGTCGAGTGGAGAACTTAGCATTAGAAGCTGGTGTATATGGAAAACCGGTGATAGATGAGGAATTTTGTATCATGGAAATTAAAGTGCTTTATGCGATGCCGTTATGGTTGACGCATGCGCTTGCTGACTTAAAGATTTATCCTACGCAGCTTTCAAAATATGGAACTGCATATCAATCCTATATCCTTGCAGAACAAAAACAAGCGAGATTAGCGCAAAATGTGGCTGCCACAAGGTTACAGGTGGCAAAAAAACAAAGAAAAGAGGAAAAGAACTATGTTAACGCAATTATTTGAACCAATATTTAGTACGACGTTTACACCAAGTGCATATTTAATCTGTATGGTGGTATCACTTTTGATGGGAGCATTGCTTGCTTGGTGTGTCAATTTTAAAACCAAAACGAGCAAAGGTTTTCTATTTACATTATTTGTCTTACCTGCGATTGTTCAAACAATCATCATGTTAGTCAATGGTAGTATCGGTACAGGTATTGCTGTAATGGGAGCTTTTGGGTTGGTGCGTTTCCGTAGTGCACCAGGAAGTGCAAAGGAAATCGTAAGTATCTTTATGGCGATGGCCATTGGTCTTGCTACCGCAATTGGGTATGTCGGAGTAGCAATTGCCTTTACAGTTATTATGTGTGTTGTGATGTTAGTCGGTGGGCTAGTATTAGGAATCAACCAACCAAAAACGATGAGATTACAAGTTACTGTACCTGAAAATATCGACTATATGCATGCATTTGATCAAGTGTTTGAAACATATATGAAAGAAGTTAATTTATTCTCGGTAAAAACGACGCATATGGGAAGTTTATATAAACTACAGTATGATGTTGTATTAAATAGAAAAGAGGATACGGCAGCGATGATCAATGATTTACGTTGTTGTAATGGAAATTTAGAAGTGGTACTTGGCTATGCCATGGATACCAAAGATGAGCTTTAAGCTAGGAGGATGTTTATGAAATACGAAAAAACAGCGGCAATGCTTGTTGCAAGTGGAATGGTACTAAGTGGTTGTGCAGGGACGCAACAAGAGGAAAGCGAAACACTAACACCAGAAGTAGAACAAACCTACACACCAAGTGTAGAGGTTGCTATGAGTGATTCTCAAGTTGATGTATCTGGTTTTGATCTGAGTACAACCAATCGTGATGCGGATGCGAGTTATGATAGTGTTACTGCAACCATCACGTTCGGTAACAGCGGTGTAGATGTAGATGGTAGTGGTGTGCAAGTGGATGGAACCACAACGAGTATTACTCAAGGTGGTACGTATATCTTAACTGGAACAAGCAGTGATGCGAATGTAATCGTGAATACTG
>JBOFMT010000135.1:0-4910 GCA_051658525.1 Erysipelotrichaceae bacterium
ACCGAGTAGGTTTACTCAATCCGTTACAGTATTATCTAAGAAGTGTTGGAATATAGATTGTAGAGCCGTATACGAGACCCGTACGTACGGTTCAATGAGAGGGAGAAGATACAAGCTATCTTCTTTCTACTCTATTTGATAGGAAAAACGCTATTTGTTTGCTATTAAAAGTACAAGGAGGACGGTATGGAAACACTCTTACAACAATTACTAACATCTGCAATCCAAGCACAAGTAAGTGATATTCACATCAAAGTAGAAAGGGAATACTTACAGCTTTCTATGCGTGGGCTACAGGGGATGAGTCAAGTCGAACAACCTTATCCACTTGCCTTGTTGCATTATTTAAAATACATTGCTGATTTGGATATGGGTTGTCGGTTTCGACCACAAAATGGTCAATTTTCAATGGAAATCGCAAACCAACGCGTGTATTTTCGGTTGAGTGTACTAGCAACATTAACCCAAGAAAGTGCGGTACTTAGAATCTTGAATAAAAACAATCTATCTTTGGCAGATTTAACAAGTGACACGATGGTACAGTATTACTTTCGTGGTTGGTGCCAACAAAAAAGTGGCATGGTGTTATTTAGTGGTCCAACTGGCTCTGGGAAAACAACGACCATCCATACCTTGTTGGATTACATTGCACAACAACATGCCTATAAGGTAATCACACTTGAAGACCCCATTGAGATGCACAATGAAACTTTAACGCAATTGCAGGTGAACGAAGCTATTGGGTTTACGTATGAACAAGGAATCAAAGAAGTATTACGACACGATCCCGACGTATTGATGATTGGTGAAATACGGGATGAAGCTAGTGCCCAAGCAGCAATTCGAGCCGCCCTTTCTGGACATATGGTGTATGCGTGTATTCATGCAAAGAACAGCCTCGATGTCCTGTTACGAATGCAACAATTTGGGGTACATGAGCAAGAACTCTTACAAGTATTGAGTGGAGTTAGCAATCAACGCCTTGTTACTAAAAAGGCGGGAAAGGAACGATTGTGTTTATATGAAATCTTATCGAAAGCTGATATCCAAGCAGTATTACAGCACCAAGGTTTACCCTGTGATCATCAATCAATGGAACAACAATTACAACAAGCTTTTGCAATGGGCGAAATTAGTGAAGCTACCTATCAAAGCAACTGCGAACTTTTCTGATTTTGAATTATCGATGCTAGCTGATCTTTTAGAACAAGGACAATCCTTGCGATTTGCACTACAACACTTTTCTAAGGCGGGAAAGCTTCGCGAAAAATTAGCAAATGGAGATTGTATGGTTGGGAAAGATGTAACAAAGAACAAAAACATGCAAGCTAACTTTGACTATTTCCATCGTTACCTTGATACGAATGCTGCGCTGCGTATGAGCGTGAGTATTGCGCAAAAGGAGAAAAAGCGCAAGGAAACTTGGTTGGCAATCATTCGCTATCCCTTGTTGTTGATAGCCTGTTCACTTGGGCTAGCTTGTTTTTTTCAGTTTTCCATTTTACCGCAAATGCAGGAACTAGTAGAGCCTAGCATGCAGCAAAGTATTACACTTATCAATCTATTGTTTGGAACGTTTTGTTTGGCTCTGGTTGTAATTGTGGTGTTAGTTGCCTTGTTGCTTTGTTTTCCAAAATGGATTGTCAAGCAGCCTTGGTTTGACTGGCTTGGTAAACACACTTGGATGCAGGCGTGGATGAGTTATCGTTTTGCCTTTTATTTAGCGATGATGCAGTCGATGCACATTCCTACACGGCACGCCTTTTTATTGTTGTGTGAACATCAAGATGTGTGGATTGCTCAGCTTGCACTCAGTGTAAAGGATGATTTGGTCGATGGGGTTGGACTGCTAGCAGCACTCAAACAGAGTAGACGCTTTAGTGCTTGTTTTCTACAGTTTTTGCAAGTTGGCTTTGAAGTAGAACAGCCAGATGTTTATCTCGAACAATTTCTATATTTACAACAACATCGCTTGCAACAAGGCATGCAACGCTTTGCGAAACTACTGCAAGCATTTAGTTATGGAAGTTGTGCTTGGAATGTGCTTTGTATTTATCGGATGTTATTAGAACCATTGCGGATGTTAGACCGCTTTTAGGAGGACAGGATGAATAAGAAAGGATTCACAATTTTAGAAATGATGTTTGTTTTAGGAATAGTTGCTTTGTTGTTTTTGTTAACCTTACCAAATATTCAACAAAAACAAACAATCATCGATGACAAGGGTTGCGAGGCACTGATCGAAGTTGTAAATGCGCAAATTTTATTGTATCAAATTGAGCACTTAGAACCACCAACGAGTATTTCAGATTTAATTAGCGAAGGATACCTCAAAGAGAGTCAAAGACGTTGTCCAAGTGGAATAACGATTGAACTGAGCGATGGCGAAGCGTTTGCCAACTAGTGGATTTACGCTGGTGGAAGTCTTATTGGTGTTGTGGATTTGGATGGGTATTGCACTGCTTGGTATCCAGTTTCAACCACAACGCCTCGTATTTGAAGCAAATATGTCACGGCTTGCGACGCATATAGAACAAGCTGGTTTGGTTGCAATCAATGAAAAAAACAGTCAGGTAGTAGAAATTTTTGCACAAGGGTATCGCTGGAATCTGGTAGAAATCACTTTTCCAAGCAACTATGAGTGTTCAATGCATGAACTCGTATTTCTTCCAAATGGAAACCTTAGGGCTCCGGTAGTCATTACTTGTAGTGTTGGCTCGCTTAGTCAAACGCTACGATTTTCACTCGGTACAGGGGGGCAATATGAAGCGCGGTAGTATCCTGTTGGATGCATTGTTTGCCTTTTTTGTATTTTTGGTTTGCGTACAGTTACTTTTAGGATGGTCACAGCTTGCGATTCAACCTAGAGAGAGTATTTTTTATGAAATACCATCGTAACATTGCAGGGTATGGGCTTATTGAATGCATCCTAGCCCTTGCACTCGTTTGTTGTATGAGTGCCTTGTTTGTGCCCGTTGTTAAGGTGTTACAAAAAAAGCCTTCCACAACATTAGTGTATGAGTTGCGCGGGTTACAACAATTACAAACACTGTATGCAACGAGTTATCAAATAGAATGGGAAGAAGATCGTATTTGTTTTGATCAAGGAGAGCAAGTACTTTGTTTGGAGTGTGTAAATGAGCGCTTAATTCTAACGCCTGGTTGGCAAGTGATTTGGGATCATGTGCAACAATTTCATGTCACAAGACGCGATGCTTGTTGGTATTTACAAATTTCTCGTGAGGGGGTATGGTATGAAACTGTTTTTGTTTGTTCGTAGTATTGCGCTGTTTGTGTTGAGTCTATTTGCTCTTTTAGTTAATTTGATTGGCATAACAGCGGATGAGCAAACTGCAAGATTACAGATGGCAATGGTCGATACACAACTTCACGACGTAGAACGGGAAGTATTATTGTATGTGAAACAAAAATTTGCAGCTTATGAGGAAGAGGATGAAACGATTGAGGTAGCGGGCGTTCGTGTTGTGCTAAACTATGATGATTTGCATTGTCAAGCCCGCTTTGTAGTATCAAATCACTGGTACGTGTTGCATATGGATTATCATCATACATGGGAAGCAATCGAGCGATTTTGGTATGAATAACGCAATTTCATGCGCATCTCTTTTTTGAAACGTGAAAAAATGCTATAATACAAAAAAATGGAGGTATGTATGAAAAAAATAAATCGTTTGCGTGCGTTATTAAAAGCACAAGGCTTAGATGCCGCTTTGCTTTCTTCGCCGCACAATCGTTTCTATGTTAGTGGTTTTACAGGTAGTACCGGTTACGTGTTAGTTACCAAAACCAACCAGTATTTTTTAACTGATTTTCGTTATTACGAACAGGTTGCATTGCAATGCCCCAATTGTGAATTGTTGAAAGTAGAAGGTAACCATACGTATACAAGTCGCATCAATGAAGTGATTGAACGTGAACATATTCAATCACTTGGTATGGAAGGGGATGACTTAACGTATTTGGCTTGGTCAAACTTAGATGAACAAATCAAAGCACATTGTTCCCATATTCCAACCGATCTATTGCGCGTTGAAAAATTTGATGATGAAATTGAAGTGATGCAAAAAGCGAATGATATCGCTTGTGCAGCTTTTGAACATATTATTGGGTTTGTGAAACCTGGGATGCGTGAATTGGATGTGAAAAATGAATTAGAACGTAAAATGCAAGAACTTGGGGCAACAGGTCCAAGCTTTGATACGATTGTTGCAAGTGGAGAGCGTGGAGCTTTACCACATGGACGTGCTAGTGAAAAAATCATTGAAGCTACTGATTTTGTAACCATCGATTATGGATGTATTTATGAAGGTTATTGTTCGGATATTACACGTACCTTTGCGATGAGCAAAGCAGCAAATGAAAAAGTACACGAGATTTATCAAATTGTTCTAGAAGCACAACTGGCTTGTGTAGAAGCTTGTAAACCAGGTGCATCAACCAAAGAAATTGATGCGATTGCGCGCGATTTGATTTCAGAACGTGGTTATGGTGACTACTTTGGTCATGGTCTTGGTCATGGATTGGGTGTTTTGGTACATGAAGAACCACGCCTTAACTGGGTAAAAGATACCGTATTAACACCAGGTATGGTGATTACGATTGAGCCTGGAATTTATTTGCCAGGAATTGGTGGAGTCCGAATTGAAGATGATGTCCTCATTACCGAAGATGGATATCGTCGTTTAACAACACTACCAAAAGATCTTATTTATATTAGCGAGAAATAACAAGCTGAGCCAACCATATTTTACTATGGAAATTTACTAGAATCTTTGGTATAATTACCTATGGATAAAAAGAAAAGAGGAGTCAATATGATTATCGTTAATGATTTAAGACCAGGTGTTACAATCCAACAAGACAACAATATTTATGTTGTGATTGAAGCA
>JBOFMT010000136.1:0-1596 GCA_051658525.1 Erysipelotrichaceae bacterium
TGGTAACCAGAATGGCATACCTGGTGCATATTCACTCATCATAAACAATTCTAATTCACGACCAATTTTTTTATGGTCACGTTTTTTTGCTTCTTCTAACAAGTAAAGGTGTTGTTCCAAGTCTTCTGCGTTTTCAAAACAAATACCATAAATACGTTGCAACATTTTATTGTTAGCATCACCTTTCCAGTACGCCCCACTGTGTTTTAGTAGTTTGTAGTGTTTGATCACTTTCACCGTTTCCACATGGGGTCCACGACACAAGTCAACAAATTCACCTTGACGATAAATGGTAATCATCCCATCTTCTAAACCAGAGATTAAATCCATTTTATAAGGATCATCAGCAAACATCACCATAGCGTCTGCTTTGCTAATTTCTTCTCTAGAAATACGTTTTCCATCTTTGGAGATCTTCTTCATTTCTTTTTCAATACGTGCTAAATCTTCTTCTTTGATGACTTCTCCACCCAAATCGATATCGTAGTAGAAACCTTCACTAATAACCGGTCCTACCCATAACAATGCCTGTGGGTACAAGCGTTTCACCGCTTGTGCCATTAAATGGGCACAAGAGTGATTTAAAATACTCAACTGTTCATTTTGTTTGATGTCTTGCATATGTTTGCTCCTTTAGTAAATAAAAAAAAGACTCTCGTCAAAGGACGAAGTCTCGTGGTACCACCTTTGTTCATCATCCTTAGGGATCATGCACTCAAATCGTAACGCTGATGCTGCGGCACACTCTTTCGAGGGCGACTCCTAGGTAGTAAATAAGTGACATGCAAGAAGTTTTCACCAACCACTTCTCTCTCTTGATTCTGACCTGCTTATTCGTGTCCTATTCTTTGTCTTTATGTTGTTATTTATACTCTATTTTAAAGCTTTTGTCAATTATAAAACAAAATCTCCCTTAGCAAATACAGCAACTTCACTTCCATCTTGCTTGATTCCAACTACTTCTAAGTCGTGTGTTCCAAACATGAAGTCAACGTGTGTTTTTGATTGGTTTGCACCAGCTTTAACAAGTTCTTCTTCACTCATCGTTGTACCACCCATAACATTCATTGGGTAAGCACGACCAAGTGCTAAGTGACAACTTGCATTTTCATCAAATAAGGTATTGTTGAAAAGGATGTTCATGTTAGAAATTGGAGAATGGAATGGCACAAGTGCAACCTCACCAATATAACAACTTCCTTCATCAAAGTTTACTAGTGCTTCTAGCGCACCTTTCTCTGCTTTCGCATCAAAACCGACAACTTTTCCATCTTTAAAATCTAAGTAGAACTCATTGATGAGTTTACCTTGATAATCAAGTGGTTTACTTGAGTAAACACGTCCATTTACACCAAGTTTATAAGGCATTGTAAATACTTCTTCAGTAGGGATATTTGGATTAAACACAACACCTGCTGCAGTTGTTTCATTTCCCCCCGCCCAAATATGATTTGGTACTAGTTCTACCGTTAAATCCGTACCCAAATCATTTTTAAAACGTAGGGCTTTAAAGTTTAACTCATTCATCACATCTTCATATTTTGCTAGGTTAGCATTATGGCTCTCCCATGCAGCAATTGGATCATTGTCTAGATC
>JBOFMT010000137.1:0-6888 GCA_051658525.1 Erysipelotrichaceae bacterium
TTTTTTTGACTTACATTGGTGCTAGTGCTGCGGCAAAGATGAGCCAAGCTAAAATAGATTTAGCTACTAGACTTAATATGATGTAGGCGCGTTCCCCATAGAGATAATCTTTCCATTTCCCTACTTTAGCATATTGCAACAACATGTTGATTGGGAAGGTATTAAAGGCTACGGCATAGGTTGCGACAATCGCCCAAACAAACCAAGGAATAAGTTCCAATTGATCGGCATTTCCGGTCATGTACACAAGAATCGCAATCCAAGGTAAGAGCCCTGCAATACAACCATAAATAAATGGTCCCCAGTCTTTTTTCTCTTTTCCTACATTGAGTTGTTCCATCAACAATCCAAAGAAGTTCATGGATGCATTTAAGACAAAGATTAGACTAAGACTTACAATATCAAAGATACCAAATAAGGTTGCAATCATTACAATCATAATAGAACTCGATAACGCATACTCAAACCAACGGAACCGGTTGATGCCCTTCGCTAGGTCGTTACGGTAGATAGTATTGGTTGCTTTGGGTACTGAGATTAAGAAATGCGCTGCAGCGGATAAGAGCAAGAATGTTGCCGCTAGATACCCAAATGGGAAGGTAAACAATTCTTTTGCTGCGACTTCTAAAGATTGGGTTGTCGTATTGAACGTTAAATAAAACTGTGTTATCTTTGGCGCAAATTCAGATACATCCTTAACAATGGTCGATGCTAGATATAACATTCCCAAACCTTGAATTAGATGAAAGAAGCCCATAATCAAATTAAACCGAGTAAGCTTTTGTAGTTGTTTTTCCATATAAAAAACTCCCTTCTTTTTTGTATCATAACTTAATGCTAGATACTTACAAGTGGGAGTATTTTTTATTTTTCTTCGAGATGGCTTAAGAAGTCAGCTTTCGTATCTTCCATTACCAGTTGATAATTGATAAAACCAAAAACTTTTCCTGGATGTTGGTTACAGTGAGCTAAACATCCCTCACGTACATCAGCATCTGGATTCTTTTTCTTGATTTCTTCTACTCGAATACCACTACAACGTTCACATACTTTAACTAACATGCGCACACCCCGTATTATTTACAACGTGCTAATAATGCAACTTTATCTGCTTCTACTACAAGTTCATCATTGATTACAGCAAACTTCTTTCCATCAAAGCCTCCGCAATACCCTAAACATCCTTCTTCAATTTCAGCATTCGGATTTGCTTGTTTGATATCATAAGCATCGATGCCACTACAAGCACCACAAATTTGAATTTTCATCTTATTCCTCCTAAATACAACACGATTCTAACACAGTATTTTGACACTTACGATTTTAATGCTCTAAAAACCAACAGTCTTACTTGTACCATCCATATTTTTTGGTATACTACAAAGGAGGTGAGTTGATGAAAACAGGACTTGTATTTGCTGGTGGTGGTAGTAAAGGTGCGTATGAAATTGGGGTCTGGCAAGCACTCAGAGAACTTGATATCCAGATTGATTTTGTATGTGGTACATCGATTGGTGGTTTAAATGGTGCTTTGGTCTGCCAAGATGATCTTAATCACGCCATTGCTTTGTGGAATCGGATTCATGTAGACAATGTGTTTGTTGGTGGTGTAAACCTATCTTATGATATCGATTTACTCATGAGTCAACGAGGAAAGATGTTACAACTATTCAAACAATCCATACAGAACAAAGGAGCAAGCAATGAGAATTTGCACCGATTTATTCGCAGTAATATCGATGTTAAAAAAATATACCATAGTCCTATTACCCTTGGTTTGGTTGTCTATAATGTAGATAAGCGAAGAGGTGAAGAATGGATTATCGATGATATACCTCCCCGTCAACTTGTTGACTATTTGGTTGCTACCGCAAGTTGTTTTCCTGCACTACAAATGAAAGAAATCAATGGCACCCACTATATTGATGGTGGTTACTATGACAATTTCCCTATCGCTTTTGCAAGAAGACAAGGATGTACGAATATTATTGCAGTGAAATTAAAACCTGATGATAGTAAAATCCCAGATGATGTTCATGCCATCGTACCAAAATGGTATTTGGGAACCTTCCTGTATTTCGAACCCAAACAAGCAAAACGAAATCTAACGTTAGGGTATCTAGATACGATGAAAAGCTTTGATCAATTACTTGGTGGAAGTTATACCTTTTCACTCGCCTGTGACCCTAAAATCAAGCTATTTGAACAACTCGTAAAAAGAGCGCTAGCCGATTTTAAAGCACAACGAAATAAATACCTTACAACGGTGTTAGATGAAGTATTAAAACGAAGACTACTCAAAGCAAACGATCCTTTATTTGGTTTTCATGCATTAGAAGATTGTGCAAGGTTATATCGTTTGGATCCTTGTAAAATCTACGACTTTGATACCTTTATCATTGCCCTACTTGCTGCCTTTAATGCGACCCATCGTTTGGAAGATGTTGGAGCTGATGTTGGGGATAATTTAAAACGAATGGATCGACGTAAGATTGTAAAGTTTCTATACGAGGATTATCATTCACATCAACACTTAGTATATGGAACTTACATCCTAAGCTTAGGGTTAATGGATGATAGTATTCATGCAGTCATGATACATATTGCCAAACAATACGTAACACTGACTCGACACAATGAACAAAAGGAACTCGCTTAGTTTATATACTCATTTTTTTATGCAGTAAAGTCTTTTATTCCTTTTCTTCTTAAGATATGATGGTAATATAGATGGTTTAAATTAAAGGGGGACATGATCAATGAAATCAAACTTGAATACATTAACGATTGATGAATTAAAAGCGATATTGCATACTGTACCGGCAAATATATTTTTTAAAGATGTAGAAGGGAAGTACCGTTTAACAAGTCATATTTGTAGTATGATCAATACAGGTGATGCATCGAAGACAATTTTGGGAAAAACCGATCTTGAAATTCAACCTGACCCTATATTAGGTAAGAAGTTTTATAAAGAGGACTTGTGGATTGTGGAAACTGGGAACAGTTTAACCTATTTACAACCGATGTGTTTTGGAGACCAGACATACTACTATAATATTTCCAAACAACCTGTAATGAATGAAGCTAACCAATGCATTGGAGTGGTAGGAATTGTAAATGATATTACGGAACAAATCAAATTACAAAAAGAAATTGAACAACGCTCCATTACCGATGCTTTGACAAAGGCATACAATCGCAGTTATTTAGATACCTTTACAACAGATATTTCAGATCAAGACTATCCACTTTCCATTATCGTGGCTGATATCAATGGACTTAAAAAAGTTAATGATTGTGATGGGCACCATATCGGTGATATGTTAATCATTAAAACATATGAAAGTATGAAAACAACACTTCCTAAAACAACAACCATCATTCGCATGGGGGGAGATGAGTTTGTGGCCTTGTTGCCAAATTGTTCAGCATCAACATTAAATTCATATCTTTTAGACTTAAAAACAAATGAGCTTAAACAAAATATAAGTGCATCATATGGAACTATTACATTAAATGAAAATAATTTCCCAATTGCCAAAGCAATTCAAGAAGCGGATCAAAAGATGTATGTAGACAAACAGCGAATGTATTCAATTAACAAATAAAAGTGGAGAATCAATCTCCACTTTTATTTGTTTCTACACTCTTTTAAATACGTTGCTAATCCTTCATCGACACAATATACATAACAACCTTTCATGCCTCTTGTTAATAAGGTTCGATAGGTGTTTTTTATGATACGCTGCGCTAACTCTTTTGCTTTTTCTGGATTTTCGTTTGCCATCTTTTTTAAGCCTTTGGTGGATTGATCCGTTTTCGCTCGTTTGCTGATATCTGTAATGATCATTCCATCTTCATAGCGTAAATCAGGACCAATGATAACACCAATATAATCAAACTCTAGACCCTGACAAGTATGAATACACCCTACTTGATCAATACTAGCTTCATCTATAGCCCATGGGGTTGTTGTACCTAGATTCCAAGAAGCTTGAAATTCACCAATAGTAATATCATAGATATTTGGATTGTTTTTACCATCCTTAATCCATTCCCAACAATACCCCGCAACCATTCTTGCTCGATTCTGTGAATTGTTTTTATCCTGTATGATTGATTGCAATTGTTGTGGACTGTCCACAACGATAAAAGGATATCCATCCAAATCGTATTGAGCAGTTTCTTTTATATCTAAAACTTGATCTAGCCATGACAAATACCCATCACTTCCATCACAACGAAATTGTGATTGTAAGCTAACACATTCAATCTTAGCATTCGCCTCGTTGGCATATTTTACAATCGTTTCCATATCTCCAATATCTTTGGTTGTAACGCGCTGATCTTCATCCAAAAAGAAGACACTAAAATAACTAGCATGAATTACTTCCTTGATTTGATTTTCACCAAGGTGGGAAAAAAGCCCAGATTTCTCATTTAATCGGTGGGCTTCATCAACTAGAATCACATCAAAGCTATGTGCTTCCATGCTAGTAAAACTTCCACTCCCTTGAAACAAAAGATCGATTTCAGTTTTCTTTCGTTCTCTTTTCAACATACGTGCATACACTTCACGTGGTGCACTATTTTTAGAAACATAACACGTATTAAAATCCTTAGCCAACAACTGAGCCAAGAGATTTATTGCTAAAACACTTTTTCCAGTTCCAGGCCCACCTTCGACAATCATTACTGTTTTTCTCTTATTGCTTACTGCATGATTTGCCAACATGAGTGCTTGTTCATAGATAATCTTTTGCTCATCCAACAAATCAAAGTCAGAATTCCCTTGTAGTAACGAGAGAATATGATCCTGCAATCGTTTAGAAGGACGAATCTTCCCATGTGCTATCCGATATAATACATCACCTGCATCACCTTTTTGGGTATGTGTTGCAATCATGGAGCGCAGTGCTCGCATTTGTCTTTTATCATATACCGGAGCTTTTTCAATATAGTCTTGATACTGAAACGCATCGATTGGATCTTCAAAGCGTCTTCTATAATTATGCATATAAACACAAGGAAGTAAGGTAATCTTATCTTCTTGCACTACTTGATTAAAATTTTCAATCATCCGTGCATAAGTCAATGCTTGATAGGATGGGTGGGTAGTCTCACGGATTCCCCTATTAAGCTGTGTTTTCACAATACCATCTTTACCTTCTACTACTTCTACTTGACTCCATTGTTTCAATTCAATGATAACAACATGATCTTGTCCATCTTGATTCTTTCCAGAAACCATAAAATCGATCCGTTTACTAGTATTGGGAATATTAAACTCAATTGCGACATTTGCTCTTGGATTGATTTCTTCTCTCAATACATTTGCCATATAGGAAATTGAATTATTCCAAGAGCGTATTTCACCTTCGGCAGGTCTTTTATGCATTAGTTCATAAAATCGGTCCTGCAGTGTTTCGATTAGTTCACCATCTTCAAATGTATCGATAAAGTCTTTTACATCACCGTGATATACAATCATAAGCCACCCCTTTTATTTCTTCTTATTGTTATCGTACCCTATTCTAGTACTAATGTCGAATTTATTTGAGAGCAAATAAAAAAAGTCCTTTTCAGGACTTTAGGTATGTAATTCAATTCGACTACCAACATTTGATTTTAAGATTTCAATTTTATTACTTATTCGATTTTTAAGTTCAGGTACATGAGAGATGACACCTACCATACGACCTGATTCTTTTAAATCCAATAATACTTCTAATGCACTATCCAACGAGTCAGGATCTAAGGTACCAAAACCTTCATCAATAAAGATGGTATCAATATTAATTCCACCAGCATTACCACGAACGACATCGCCCATTGCAAGTGCTAGTGCTAAGGCAGCTTTAAAGCTTTCTCCTCCTGATAACGTTTTAATATCACGATCTTTTTCATTGTAAGCATCATGTACCACTAGATTTAATGCAGAATTGGCATTTTCTCTAGCATTGATAGCATCACGACGCATCGTATAACGATGATCCGTCATCTTCTTAAACCTCATGTTTGCTGCCTCTAAGATTTCATCAAAATAAACACTGAGTACATAACTCTTAAATCCCATCTTCTTATTATCAACAAGTAAGGCAAGTTCATTGATTTGGGTAAACTGTACTTCTAATGTCGCTAGTTCAACGTTTTGTGCCTCAATTTCATTTAAGGTTTGGGTAAGTGTTTTCCCCATATCTTTCAGCGTTTCTAATTGTTTTTGTTGTTGTTGAAGGAGGAAAGTGATGGTTGCTACTTGTGCTGTTAACTCCGCTTTATCCCAAGAGAGGGCATCTGGATGTTGTGTTAAGAAGTCATTGTAGCTTTGGATACTATCAGCCAACAAGTTATTTTGAATGACTACTTGATTTTCATACATTGTAATTCGATTTTTTTCGCTTTCCAACGCTTGTTGTGTTATCTTCATTCCAACAACTTCTTCTATAGTAATTTGTTCTCTTGTTAGTGCTGCATCCAAATCGGATTGCATGATTGTATGTTGCTGTTTACGATCTTCAACCTCTTGACTCAGCGTTTGGATATTTCCTTGCACTTTACTTATCGCTTGTAATAACGTTTGAAGTTTTTCTTCTACCGTATTTTTTTCCGTTAGTAGTTGTGAGATTGCTTGCTCAAGTACTGTTTTTTCACTTTGTAAGGCATGAATATCCAATCCTTGTAAATCCTGGTAACTTGCAAGTTTGCTGATTACTTCTACTTGTTCCGCTTGGCTCCATCTCTGTAGCGTAGTTTGTTTTGGATAGTCACTTAACAACGCTTCATTCGCTTGTAAAGCTTCCATCGGGAAGTTCCAATCGATTGGTTTGAGTGTTACTACAGCTTGTGGGTATTGTAAGTCATTGTAAAGGCTACGCTGCGCCTCTA